>CAUSDX010000002.1:0-211150 GCA_963530615.1 uncultured Flavobacteriaceae bacterium | reverse complement strand
CTGTTCGCTGTTCGCTGTTCGCTGTTCGCTGTTCGCTGTTCGCTGTTCGCTGTTCACTGTTCGCTTCCGTACCCAAAGATACGGATTTTCAAAGACTTATGCAAATTTTCAAGTAAACAATTCATAATGTTTTTTCTATTTTTTAAGTCTGACAAATGTAGAAAATTATCATATATCTTCCAAATATTCAGAGATTTCCACCCAAGGTATAAAGCCCTTTTAGCGTATGAAGTTTATCTGCAATATGGATTTTATCCGTAAGTGGCTTATAGATATGAGAAACTCCTCCTGTCGCGATCACAAAACACTCTGCCCCCACCTCAGCATTAACTCTATCAATAAAACCTTCCACCATACCAAGGTAACCATACACCATACCACTCACCATACAAGAAACCGTATCATTCCCTAAAACTTTTTTGGGAGGGACTAACTCTATCTCTGGAAGCTGAGCTGTCTGCTGAACAAGACTATTGAGCGAGGTAATAATCCCAGGAGCGATAATCACCCCTTGGACTTGACCATCTTCATTAACGCAACTTGCCGTGAGTGCCGTTCCAAAATCTATAATGAGCTTCTTCTTGTCTTTAGGATAAAGATGATGTGCCGCTACCAAATTAGCATAGATGTCCGTTCCCATTTGGTTAGACTGATGCTTTACCTCAGAAATGGTATTTCTATTGACCAAAACTGGTTCTAACTGATGGATTTTATGCAAGGCACTGCTCACGATAGTCGTCAGCTGTGGCACCACTGAACCAATGACAATCTTTCCAAAATCACTAACTTTGACCTCATAGGTCTGATAGAATAATTTGAATTGGGAATAAAACTCATCTCGCGTTCGGTAAGGCTTGGTGTTAATCACCCAAGAAGTCTGGCAATCATCATCTTCAAAAACCCCGAAGCGAATATTGGTATTGCCTATATTGACAACTAATGTCTTCTTATTATCACTCATATTCTTTTATTTCACCTCCAAGAAATTATCTTCTGGGTTCACATCTGCCATTCTACGACTGAAATCAATTCCCAAAAATTGTAAATCTTCTTTACCAAAAGGAATGGTAAAAGTATAATCATTCGCCGTCCAATTCCAATAATTCAGAGTCATAAAATCTCCGAAATAGTCTGTTTTCTTCGGTTCTCTCATCATATTGAGTGGAATATGATAGTTCTTCACCTGATTATCTTTCGTCAAGACAGAAAAATCTATCGGCATTGGAATCTCTCCTTTATTGGTCAAAGTAATTGTCGTAAAACCATCTCCATATTTCACCTCCTTAATCGCATAATCTATCGTTTTGGTAGTACTAATCCAATAATGATAAAACCATTTCAAATCCATTCCAGAAATGTTCTGTGCGATATGCATGAAATCCCTTGCTGTAGGATGTTTCATTGCCCATTCGTTATAATAACTTTTCAAGATTTTTGCCAAAGTATCTTCCCCTAAAATATACCCTAACTCCACTAAAAACAACTCTCCTTTAGTATAAGATGCTACAGAATAAGCAGAACCATCATCATGATGATCTCCTAACCAACTCGCTGGCTCTTCCATGCCTCCCTTGGTAAAATTCACATAACTATTAATAGTGGAAAGGAAAGGATTAGGCTGAGGTTCTTTTGGTGGGAAGAGCTGATACATCACAAAATGCTGAGCATAAGAAGTGAAGCCTTCATCTAACCAAGGCGTGGTGCTTTCATTCGTTGCTAACATATGCTGATACCAAGAATGAGCCCCCTCATGAGCCATCAAGCTTACCAATCTATGCAAAGTCTGATGCTCTCCCAGCATTAGCGTACACATTCCGTATTCCATTCCGCCATCTCCCCCTTGAATAAAACTATAACTTGGATAGACATACCTTCCAAAATGTTTATTCATCAATTGGAAAAACTTCACCGCATAAGGTTTTGCCTCGTCCCAAAGCTTCGTTTTTTCATTTTTTTGATATACAAAATAGAGTTTTGGTCCATCTACTACAGTCAGTTCATCAACAGAAAAATCAGGGTCTGCTGCCCATGCAAAATCTAAAATATTTTTAGCTGACCAGTTCCAAGTTGCTTTTCCGTTTTTATTTTCTTTCACATTCGCATTTTCATTGTAACCTTTGACTTCCATAGGATTTAAAAGAGTTCCGCCAGCACCAATCACATAGTCCTTATCAATATGAATCGTTACTTCAAAGTCTCCAAACGGAGCATGAAACTCCCTTCCTACATAATCAAAAGTAGCCCAACCGTCATAATCATACTCTGCTATTTTAGGATACCATTGGGACATGGACATCTCCACGCCCTCACGGTTATTTCTCCCTGCTCTACGAATCTGATGAGGAATCACCGCATCCCAGTCCATGGTAAAAGTAGTGGTAGAACGAGGTTTTATCGGTTCATTCAGATAGACTTTCATTATCGTCTCCTGAATCTCAAACTTCAATTCTTTTCCTTTTTGTTTTATCCAATTGATTTTTTGACTTCCCTCTTCTTCTAATGGAATAGAAGCCAAACGAGAAACATTTTTACCATCTACTTTGGTTACTAAACGCCCATCCGCATGCTCACCTTGATTTTGCACCCTTTGATCCATCATAGAATTAGGCTTAAAAGCATTCCAATACAAATGGAAATACACAACACTCAATTCATCAGGAGAATTATTGGTATATTCTACACTCTGCTTCCCATGATAAGTATAATTTTTAGCATCAACATCAATGTCCATTTTATATTTGACACTCTGCTGATAATATTCTCCTTTTTGAGCCATTAGCCCTCCAGAGATAAACAATACAATTCCTAAAATCAGTTTCTTCATTTTATTATTTTTATAAATTTACCCCACAAATTTAGCAATTCTTCATCAATTTCTTCCTCTTTTATCTTTCACAATAAAAAACCGAGATTAATCTCGGTTCTTATTTCTTCTTTTTTTAATTTTCTCTAAATATTTTCTTTCTCTTTTGCTCATAGTTTCCTCTTTTTTCTTCCCTAAATCATCAATATCTATCCATCTATTACCAGCATTGACATCTATTAAATACCATACTCCTCCTTGATAAGTAATATGATGAAGAAATGTTAATGGAGTTCCAAGTCTCTGCCCCTCCAACTGGTCAAACCTTAAAGAAACCACATGCTTTTTTCTAATTACATCTCCTGTATAAATTTGAGATATTGCTTTTCCCGTTTCTTTATCCTCTATCAATTCTACCAGCTGAGCTTCATCATTCTTGATTTCTAAAACCCAACGCTCTGTTTCATTCTCATAGTCTTTCACATAGAGAAATTTTTTTCCGTTTAAATCATAATGCATCTCGGTATCATGATTAATTTTATTTTCTTGTTCCAGTCGGTACAATAATTTATTCAATTCTCTATAACTCTGGGCATTTACGAACAAAAAAAGCCCTCCGAAAAATAATATCAATAATTTTTTCATCTTGAAATATTTAATTTTTAACTAACCAATAAGCTACACCCACGAATATCCGAATGGTCTATTCGCCCTAAAACCTGAAATTTCCCATCTTGTATTTTACCCAAATCCTGCGTAGCAATAAAACTACAACTATGAATATTCGCCAAATCTATGATGTTAATCGCTCCCGTCCTACCAGTTCCTACATAGGAAAACGGGTCTTCTACATTGCGAATTAAAACCTTCATCCAAGGCGGACAAAGATACTCATTACTACCCAAAGAATATGCTTGAGATAATAATTCTGTCATGCTATACTCGGAATATATTTTCTCTGTTTTCAATCCTTTTTGTAAAACACCTAGCAACTCATCTTTTGTCATTTCTTCCTTCCGCCCCTTCATTCCTCCCGTTTCTATCACTATTAAATTTTCATTTTGCATCAAATCTATCTCTGATTTTCTCACAAAATCTATAAAATCTAACAATGCAAAACTTACCCCAAAAAGAATGATTTTTCTATTTTTAAGAATATTCAATTTCTGTAAAAGCTCTCCGTGATTATATAAAAAATAACCATTTTCGGACTTTCCAGATTTTTTCATCAGAAAATCCACCATATACACCAGAGAAGAATTTTGTCTTTCTAAATAATTGGGTAATAATCCTAAAAAAATAAAATCTTCTGCTTTTCCTATAAATTGAGTAAAACTCTTCTCTATACTTTCTTGATAAATTTTTATATCTGCAATATAATGTTTAGATAAATTCATCTGCGTCGTCCCACTACTCTGAAAATACAACTCTGCCGACTTATTTTTATCCAAAACCAAATGATTTTTATACATCTCTATCGGCAAAAATGGTATCTGAAAAACCTTCAGAACCTCATCTGGATTTATCCTTAAAAAATCAACAAACTTACGATACACTTCTACATTTTCATACTGATATTGAAAAGTTTGTAAACAACATCTCTCAAAATCCTCTTCCGAAAAAATCCCAAAAATATCCTGCATTCAATCAAATGTTTTTATTTCAAACTCCTTTTCAAAAACTCCATAAGTAAAATAAGAAATCCAATCTCCTAAATTGATGTACTTCGCAGATGTTTCGTTCAAATCTAACATCATGGGCAAATGTCTATGCCCAAAAACAAAATAATCAATTTTTTCTGTTTTCAATTTTTCTTTGGCATAAAGAATGAGAAATTCCTTATCTTCTCCCAAAAATTTCGTGTCTTCTACTCCACTTATCAGTTTATTTTTTTGAGACATATACATCGCTATTCTCATCGCTATATCAGGATGTAACCACTTAAAAAACCATTGAGCCAAAGGATTCGTAAAAAGCTTTTTCATTCTCTTATACCCCTTATCTCCTGGTCCTAAACCATCTCCATGAGCCAATAAAAACTGCTTCCCATTGATTTCAAAATATTGTTTCTCAAAAAAAACAGGAATCCCCAATTCTTCTTCAAAATATCCTTTCATCCATAAATCATGATTCCCCACAAAAAAATAAATGTCAATACCAAGATCTTTCAATTCTGCTATCTTCCCCAAAACCCTTATATATCCCTTAGGAACTACGAAATCCCATTCATGCCAAAAATCAAATAAATCCCCCATCAAAAAAAGTACTTGAGCATCGGATTTTATTTGGTCTAACCAACGCACAAACTTCTCCTCCCGAATTTTACTTTCCCGAAAATTCGGCATTCCGAAATGCTGATCCGAAGCAAAATATACTTTTTTCCCCTCTCCAAGTATAATTTTTTTTCGCATGATATTATTGACAAAATTAACCTTATTTATTGTCTTCTGCTAACCATTCTCCATAAGAATTTTCTGTCTCATGGAGTTTTAAATAAACTAATTGCACATGATTAGGCAATCTACTTTTTATCTTTTTAGCAATGTCATACAACATATTTTCACAAGTCGGCTGATAATCACAATAAATCACCTTATGTCCTTGCTTTTCCAAATCCTTACCTAAAATTTGATGTGGAGAAAGTGCGTTCAACATAATCGCATGATCCCAAACATCTACAATCTCCTCATTAACAACACTTTTCAAATCACCAAAATCCATTACCATCCCATTTTTCTCATGATGAATATCATCAATAGGAACCCCCTTCAATGTAACAAAAAGCTTATATGAATGCCCATGAACATTCTTGCATTTTCCATCATAACCATATAGAACATGAGCTGTCTCAAACGAAAATATCTTGGTAATTCTAATCATAAAGCAAAGATAATATTTTTAATTTATATAATGATATACCTGTTAACAATTATATTTTTTATCAAAAAACATCTTATTGAATACCAAAAACAATTATATTTGTGCCAAAATTTATATATTTCAAACTATGGAAATTTTATCATTAGCTTTACCTAATTTAACTGACCCTCAGGTATGGATCAGTTTATTAACTCTTACTTTTTTAGAAATTGTTTTAGGGGTGGATAACATTATTTTCATCTCAATATTATCAGATAAACTTCCGAAAGACCAACAAAACAGAGCAAGAAACATTGGTTTAGGATTTGCTATGATTTTCCGTGTGGGATTATTACTAACGATTAATTGGCTTATTGGTCTTAACGAACCCATTTTCAGTTTAGAATTATTTTCTTCATCTCTTGCTTTGAGCTGGAAAGACATCATTTTACTCTGCGGAGGACTTTTTCTCATTATAAAAAGTACAATAGAAATTCACCATAAAATGCAAGTTCATAACGATGCCGTTCAAGCTAAATCTCAAGCTGTAAATGCCATCACAATGGTCGTTATCCAAATTATCTTAGTAGATATGGTATTTTCTTTAGACTCCATTCTTACTGCAGTAGGACTCGTGGATAATGTAGTGATTATGATTACTGCTGTGATTATTTCGATGAGCATCATGATGCTTTTTTCTGGCATTGTAAGCAAAATCATCAACACTCACCCAAGTTTACAAATGTTAGCCCTTTCTTTTTTAGTAGTGATTGGGGTTTTATTAGTAGCGGAAGGTATTCATCAGCATATTAGTAAAAATATTATTTACTCTTGTTTGGCTTTTAGTTTAACAGTGGAGCTTCTCAACATTAATTTAAGGAAAAAACAAGGAAAGTCAATTCAATAAAAAAGCAGGATTTTACGCCCTGCTTTTCTTTTTTTAGTTTGCATTCTTAGCAAATTCAAATAATGCCAAATCTATATGGCAGTATCCATTAGGATTTTTATCCAAATAATTCTGATGATATTCCTCACCACCATAAAAATTTTTTAGAGGCTCATTCTCTATCACAATACGACTAGAATAACTTTTCTGCAAATCTGATAATTTTTCAATTATTATACTTCTGTCTTTTTCATCGGTATAATAAATCCCTACTCTGTATCTCGTTCCCACATCATTCCCTTGCTTATTAAGACTGGTAGGGTCAATTGTTTTGAAAAACAAAACCAATAATTTTTCTAACAAAATTATGTTTTCATCATAGCGTACCTTCACCACTTCCGCAAAACCTGTTTTATCGGTATAGACCTCTTCATAAGTAGGATTTTCAATATTACCATTGGCATAGCCGACTTCTGTCTCTATAACCCCTCTAATTTGCTTGAAAAAATGCTCCGTTCCCCAAAAACAACCACCTGCAAAATAAATTTCTTTAACACTCATATCTTTATTTTCTAAAATTCTCTAAAACTTGACAATATAAATTTTCATACATAGGAATCACTCTTTTATAATCAAAAGTTTTTGCAACTTCCTTTGCTGTTTTTTTCATTTCATTCAATAAATTTTCATCCGTAAGAAGTTTCACTCCATATTCTGCCATTTTTTCTACATCTCCAACATCAGCTAAAAAACCTGTTTTTTCATGTATATTAACTTCTGGAATACCTCCCGTATTGCTGCTAATGATAGGCGTAGCTGCTGCCATTGCCTCCAATGCTGCCAATCCAAAACTCTCTTTCTCAGAAGGCAACAAGAAAATATCTGCATGAGTAAGCACCGCACGAAGGTCATTCTGCTTCCCCATAATTTTAATTTTATCAATAAAAGCAGGATAATCCACAAGGAAAGAATCTATCTTTTCCATTTCAGGACCTTCCCCCACTATAATAAGTTTACTTGATACTTTTTTATTCACCAATTTGAAAACCTCCAATACATCTTGAATTCTCTTGACAGGTCTGAGATTGGAGATATGTACCAAAATTTTCTCATCATCTTCCGCAAATTGTTTCCTTGAACAAGTAACACACTGCTCAAAATGACGGTCATCAATAAAATTCGGAATTACATTGATTTGTTTTTTAATTTCAAAAACAGATAATGTATCTTGCTTCAAACTTTCAGATACAGAAGTCAAAGCATCTGATTGATTGATTGAAAACTCTACAGCCTGTTTATAACTAGGATGCTGTCCCACTAAAGTAATATCCGTTCCATGCAAAGTGGTAATCAAAGGTAAATCTTTTCCCTTCTCTTTCAGCATTTGCTTCGCCATAAATGCCGCATAAGCATAAGGTATTGCATAATGTGCATGTAAAACATCTAACTGATACCTACAAGCAACCTGATAAATCATAGAAGACAGAGCAATGTCATAAGGCTGATGCCTGAATAATGGATACACCTGAACATTTACCTTATGAAAAAATATATTAGATTGTGTCATATCCAGCCGTGCAGGTAGCTCTGAACTTATGAAATGCACCTCGTAGCCCTTTTGTGCCAAGCTCATCCCTAATTCTGTCGCCACAATACCACTCCCACCATAAGTTGGATAACAAAGAATTCCTATTTTCATTTTAATAATACTAAATTTTATTGTTCTAAATCTTTTTCGCTCCTAAAAGAAGCTTAATTTTACCTTTATCTACCGAGCTTCCATCATTTTTACCCTTCATTGCACCTTGATAATGCTCCGTTGCACCTTTTTAGTGGTCAATCGTACCTCAACAGGTCCGATTTCCTACCTTGGAGATGGTTTTTCTCACCGATTTAGTCCGACCAGGCATCTCAAAGGTGCATTTTCTCATCTTGGATGTGCAACGGAGCATCTCAAAGGTAGGTTAGCGGATAATTCAAGTCCAACGACGGCTGTTTTGGGTTCGCCAATAGGTCTCTGGGGTAAGTTGCCCCTTTATTCCCATTCTCATGAGTATTCTATTATTTGTCTAAATCCACCCCCGCTCCGTATTTCAGTTGGTCATTCACCACTACAGGCAATCTCCCATGAATTTTATGCCTACCTAATAAAGCTTCCGCCGTAGTTTTCAGCGAATGTTCATTATTTTCATAAGAAATTAAAAGCGTAGATATGTCCTTAATATCAACATCTCGTAAGGCATAAGGACTTCCAAAAACATTTAGAATAACCTTATTTTTCCTTGATAAATCAGCAATGATTTTCTTACTTTGTGATGATATTCTATAAGGTTTATAAGCGGTAGAATTATCTTTATGTAGCCCAATAATCACCTCCACATCTTCTGGAATTAGTACAATATCACTCGGTGAAATCTTCTTAATGACCGCCCCTTCTTCCAAATTCTTCTCAAAAACCTGATAAGGAGCTTCTTCCAACGGCAAATAGTAGTAGGTTTTTCCCTTTTTCAGTGGTAACAATTTTTGTTCATCTTTGATTAAAGTCAAAGCATTCGCATAAAGTTTTTCAGAAATTATCCTATGGCTATCATTATTTAATTTTTCCTTAATATTTTTTTCATCTAATGACTTAAAATTTTGTAACCCCAAAAGATATTTAGTTTTTAATATTTTTTTGACACTTTCTGCTAATCTATGCTCACTCAATTCCCCACTTTCTAACGCATTTTTTATCAATCTCTTACCATTAGGAACATCTTGACTAAACAATAGTATGTCACTCCCTGCCTTAAACGCCAACAAATCCAACTCTCCTGCAAGATACTTCTTCGCTACTGCATTCATATTCAAAGCATCGGTAATAATTAACCCTTCATATTTTAACTTATTTTTCAAAAGTTCGGTAACAATCTCATAAGATAGTGATGCAGGAATATTATTCCTTTTCTCTAATACTGGGACATACAAGTGAGCTACCATCACACCACCAATATTCTTATTCACAAGTGCCTTAAAAGGAGCTAATTCTATTTGATTTAATCTATGTAAAGAATGCCCTACCACTGGCAAATCCAAATGAGAATCTTTATCTGTATCTCCATGACCTGGGAAGTGCTTTATCGCCGCTAAAACACCATTCTCTTGCAAACCTCTCGCATAAGCCAGACCTTTACGAATAACATTCTGAACATCTGAACCAAATGAACGATTTCCAATAATGGGATTCTGTGGATTGGTGTTTACATCTACTACAGGAGAAAAATTCCAATAAACACCTATCTTTTTAGCATCTTCTGCTATTTTTGCCCCCATTTCATAAATTAATTTATCATCTTGAATCGCTCCGAGAGTAATTGCCCAAGGAAATTTATGAGCCTCTTTCAATCTTTGATAAAGCCCCCACTCTGCATCTATACCAAATAACATTGGAATCCTAGATTTTCTCTGAAATTCATTAACTAACTGAATGGTTCTCACAGCATTATCTTGCATCAGAATTATTCCGCCAACCTTCTCCTGCTCTACCCATTTTCTTACCTGTGAAACATGAGTTTCATCTTTATTAGTATACAACGCCACGACATACAACTGCCCAATTCTTTCGTCCATACTTAATTCTGCATAGAGACTATCAGCATATTTCTCTGCCTTCTGTAATTGCTCAAAAGTTTCATTTTTAGGAATAAATTGAGCCTCTACAAAAAGAGAGATAAAAAAAATCCAACCGAATATTATCCTATATATTTTTTCCATACGCCAAATATAATATTTTTTGAATAAAATGAATAACCCCTAAAATTGCACAACCGCCTTTTTTTTCTTTTTTTTGCAATAAAAATACAAAACATTGTTTAAGAAATTATTAGGACAAACCGCTATTTACGGGCTAAGCTCTGTCTTGATAAGAGTTTTTCCTTTTTTAATTAACCCTATTGTTACAAGAGCTTTCGGGCCAGTAGAATCTGCACCATTTGTGGATTGGTATTCCATTGCAGGGGTGATTACCGTTTTTCTTACTCACGGCATGGAGACCTCCTTTTTCCGCTTTACTCAAGAAAAAGAAATTAGCAAAAAAGTACTCATTTCCACCTGCTCTATTAGTGTTTTATTAGCTTGTATAATTTATTTAGGATTAGGATATGCTTTTCGTCAAGAAATTGCAAATTACTTCCACACTCCAGACCAAGTTCACTTTCTAATCTTATTTTTATTCATTCTCTCTATTGATGCATTCGCTACAATTCCTTCCGCAGTATTGCGATTAGAAGGGAAACCTGTAAGATATATGCTATCCAAAGTGATTGGTTCCTTATTTTATTTCGGTTTGGTTGTATTCTTTATCAATATATTGCCACAAATGCCCAATGGTTTTTGGGGACTAACATACAACCATAATTTCGGAGTAGGGTATGTCTTTGTCGCTAATTTAATCCAAAGCATCACCACACTTCTCATCGTCTCAAAAGAATTTATAAATTTCAGTTTTAAAGCTTTTGATTTCAATCTTTGGAAAAGAATCATAAGTTATTCTTGGCCTATTATGATTGCAGGACTTGCAGGAATCATTAACCAAACCCTTGACCGACAATTTCTAAAATTTTTACTCCCAGAGCAAGAAGCCAATCATCAAATTGGGATTTATGGTGCTGTTTATAAAATTGCAACCTTCATAACGGTTTTTAGACAAGCATACCTTTTAGGAATTGAGCCTTATTTTTTTTCTAGCTTTAAAAGTGAAAATTCTCAAAAAAATTATGCTATTTTAATGGATATTTTTGTTATCTGTAATTGTTTTATTTTCTTGGGACTAATCACGAATATCTCTTGGATTTCAGATCTATATCTCCAAAACCCTCTATATTACGAAGGCATTGAAATCATTCCTTACCTTATGCTCAGCACTGTTTTTTTAGGGATTTACTTAAACCTTTCTATTTGGTATAAACTTTCTGATCAGACCACAGTAGGACTTTTCATATCTCTTATTGGAGCGAGTATTACAATCATCATCAATTATACTTTCATTCCGACATATGGATATTGGGCAAGTGCTATCGCTACATTAACAACATTTTTTACAATGATGATTATTTCGTATATTTGGGGCGAAATAAAATATCCTATTCCTTATCACCTTGGCAAGATACTTCTGTATCTTATAGTGTCATCAGGATTAGGTTTTGTTTCTTTTTATTATTTTAGAACAAATTTTATTGTTGGAAATCTAATTTTTATAGGGTTTATAATATTTGTAATCTTCAAAGAAAGAACTTTATTCAGGAAATTATTGAAGAAATAAATCAAAAACTCATCGTTTGTAATTTAATTAAAAAACAACTAAAAATGAAAATAAAAATCATCAATAAATCTGAACATCCTTTGCCGAAATATCAGACAGAACAATCGGCTGGAATGGATTTATATGCTAATATTTCAGAACCAATCACTCTAAATTCGCTAGAACGAAAAATAATCCCAACTGGTTTATTTATTGCTCTTCCCAAGGGCTACGAAGCTCAAATAAGACCTAGAAGTGGTTTAGCAGCAAAACATGGAATCACTTGCCTCAACAGCCCAGGCACCATTGATGCCGACTATCGTGGAGAAATTGGAGTAATACTTGCTAATTTATCTTCAGAGAGTTTTACAATTAACAACGGCGAAAGAATTGCCCAAATGGTCATCGCAAAACATGAAATAGCAGACTGGGAAGAAGTAGAAATCCTTGATGAAACCGAAAGAGGCTCAGGAGGATTTGGAAGCTCAGGAACAAAATAAAAATAATTTTAGTTTTAATAAAAATACTTATGAAAATAATTATACCAATGGCAGGGAAAGGGTCAAGATTAAGACCACATACCTTAACTACTCCCAAACCTCTCATTCCTATTGCAGGAAAACCAATTGTACAAAGATTAGTAGAAGACATCGCCAAAGTAGCTGGACACAAAATAAAGGAAGTAGCCTTTATCACAGGAGATTTTGGAGTAGAAGTTGAAAGCAATTTAATAAAAATAGCAGAAAAATTAGGAGCAAAGGGAAGTGTATATCATCAAACTGAAGCATTAGGTACAGCTCATGCAATACATTGTGCCAAAGAAAGTATACAAGGCCCCATCATCATTGCTTTTGCAGACACTTTATTTAGAGCCGATTTTCATTTAGACACAAATGCTGATGGTGTCATCTGGGTAAAACAAGTAGAAGACCCAAGTGCCTTCGGTGTAGTGAAATTAGATAATAGTGGATTCATCACAGATTTTGTAGAAAAGCCTCAAAATTTTGTATCAGACTTGGCAATTATTGGGATTTATTACTTCAATTCCGCAGAAAAACTTATGTCTGAAATAAATTATATTATGGAAAATGACATCCGTGACGGTGGTGAGTATCAACTGACTACAGCATTAGAAAACCTCCGACAAAAAGGAGCTAAATTTTCATTGGGCAAAGTGAATGATTGGATGGATTGTGGGAATAAAAATATCACCGTAGAGACTAATGGCAAAATTTTAGAATACGAAAAGGAAAATATGAAAAATTATCCTTCTTCGGCACAAATAGAAAACAGTATTATCATTCCACCTTGCTATATCGGTGAAAATGTAAAAATCTCCAATTCTGTGATAGGACCAAAAGTTTCTTTGGGTAGTCATACTGTAGTAACAAATTCCAATATTGACAATTCTCTAATTCAAGAAAATTCCGAGATTCATACTGCTCATTTGACCAATTCTATGATAGGAAATTTTTCAAAATATAAAGGAAAAAACCAAGACATTTCCTTAGGAGATTTTTCTGCTGTAAATTTTTCTAAGTAATAAAAATACTTTCAAAGTATCAAAATATGAAGAATTTCATTCTATATATTTTCATTACAATTATTTTAGGTTCTTGTGCATCCAATAAAACTAAAAAAAACAATTCTGTTGAAACATACAACTATTCATCAATGGAAAATAAAACTTTTTTTAATGCTATCTTTAAAAAATCAGATTTTGATGCTTTGAAAATCACTTCTAAAATAGAAGTTCAAAACGGAAAACTAATTCCCAACATAAATGCCACTATCTATATAGAAAACGACCAAAAAGTATGGATGAATATGTCATCCCTATTTTTTAATATTGCAAGAGGTATCGCTACTCCACAAGGTTTAAAAGCCTATGAAAAAATTGATAAAACCTATATTGATTCCGATTTCTCTTATCTCAACAAACTACTGAATATCAATTTTTTAAATTACAATTCTTTACAAAATTTATTAGTTGGAAAAATTTTTATTCCCATCAATGAAAAAGATTTTAATTTAACTCAAAAGGACAATAGTTATTTCCTAAAATCTAAAGAAATTCAGAAAATAACCATAGATGGAAAAATTAGCGAATACTTGATTGATTTGCAATATTCCCCTTCATTTGATCTTATTCAAGTTCAATTAAAAGACCCAAAGTCTACTAATGAATTACAATTATTTTATGAAAACTGGACAAACATCAATAAACAACGGCTTCCGCAAAATGTTAAAATAATTATAAAAGGAAAGAAAACGGACCAAATTTTAATAGAAAATACGAAATTTGAATTTTTCAAAATGGACACGCCCTATAGCGTTCCTAACAATTATAAAAAGAGAGATTTATAATGATATTAAAAAAAATAAGCCTATTTATCGTAATTTTATGTGCAAATCTTCTGTTCTCACAGAGGACAAAGGAGGATTTGCAAAAGCAAAGTGCTGAACTCAAAAAGCAGATTGCCCTCATCAATGCTGAATTAGCAAAAGCCAAAGATGAAACCAAACTTTCAATAGCTTATCTTAATAATATTAATAAAAAAATTTCTCTTAGAGAAAAGGTCTATAACAATACCCAAAAAGAGAAAAGATTCATAGAGGATGACATCTATCTTCGTCAATTGGAAATCAACAAACTTAATAGAGAATTAAAAGTTCTAAAAGAAGAATATGCCAAGGTATTGGTCAATGCCTACAAAAGTAAAGGAGTACAAAATAAAGTTACTTTCATTCTATCTTCTAAAAACTTTGGAGAGGCGATGAGAAGAGTCCAATATCTGAAAAAATACGGAGAATATCAAGATAAAAAATCGGCAGAAATTAGCGATAAAGCTGTTCAAATCAAAAAAACTATCGCTCTTAGAGAAAAATCTAAAAAAGAGAAAGAAAATCTTTTAGTTAAACAAAATAACGAGCTGATTACCATTTCTCAAGAAAGAAAAGAAAAAGAAATATTATTAGAAGATTTTAAGAAAAATGAAGCAAGGTTAGTTGCTGAACTCAATAAGAAACAAGCAGAAAACAGACGCTTAGAAGCAGAAATAAGAAAAATTATTGCAGAAGAAATAAAAATTGCTAAAGCCAAAGAAGAAGCAGAAAGAAAAGCAAGGTTAGAACGAGAAAGATTAGCAAGATTAGAAGCAGAAAAAGAGAAAAAACGAATAGAAGAAGCTAACCGAAGAGCAAGAGAAGAGGCTGAAAAAGCCCGAAGAAAAGCTGAAGAAGAAGAAAGAAGACTCGCTGAAATCGCTCGTAAAAGAGAGGAAGAGGAAAGAAAAGCGATAGAGGCAAATAATGAAGCCAAAAGAATCGCTGCTGAAAAAGCAAAAAAAGAAGCTGAAGAGAAAGCTAAAATTGCAGCAAAAAAAGCCGAAGAAGCAAGAGCTACATCCTCTGCTGTAGCCACAAGAATTGAAACAGAAAAGAAAGCTGTAGATGAAAAAGTAACTGCCATTGCTTCACCTACTTCTGTTGCAGGAAATAATTTTGCTGCAAACCGAGGAAAAATGTCCTTCCCTGTAAGCGGAGGACAAGTTACTCAGCGTTTTGGAAGACAGCCACATCCTGTATACAGAGGAGTCATAATAGAAAGTAATGGAATTAAAATCGCCGTAAAAGCAGGTACTAGTGCTAGAAGTATATTCCCTGGAGTAGTTGTAAATGTAATGGCTAATGGAGGAGCTAAAACAGTAATGGTAAAGCATGGAGACTTTTTTACCATATATAGTAATTTAGTAAGTACAAGCGTTTCTAAAAATCAAAATATTTCTGCAGGAACTACCGTTGGAGAAGTAGGAATAGACATTGACGGAACATATAGTTTAGATTTCCAGATTTGGGATAAAACTACACCTGTTGACCCATTAAATTGGATTAATTATTAAATATAAATTTTAATCAATTATATAAAGATACTATGAACCATTTTTCATTATACACACTATTTTTAGGATTAGGGATGAAAGAAATTTTAGTAATTGGGCTTGTTTGCCTCCTATTTTTTGGCGGTAAGAAAATCCCTGAACTAATGAGAGGATTAGGCTCTGGAATTAAAGAGTTCAAAAAATCCGTAAAAGATGAAGATGATGAAAATAATGATAAAAAAGAAGAAAATAACAAATAAAATAAACTCATTTTTATGACTAATAATTCTTTTTCCTTATTTGCTTGGAATATTTTTGAAAAATCTATTCAAGATTATCATATACATGATGATGTAGATATTTCTGAAAAAAATCCTTATGAAAAGGGAAGTTTGGAACATATTCTTTACGCCAAGAATTGGATTGATACCGTTCAATGGCATTTAGAGGATATTATTCGTGACGAAAATATTAATCCTATAAAAGCCTTAGAAATTAAACGAAGAATAGATGCTTCTAACCAGAAAAGAACTGATTTAGTAGAATTTATAGACACTTGGTTTTTAAATAAATATAAAAATATTACTCCTAATTCAGATTCTCGTATCAATACAGAAACACCAGCATGGGCAATAGATAGATTATCTATTTTAGCACTTAAAGTGTATCATATGAACTTAGAAACACTAAGAGATACCGCTACTGAAGAACATAAAAATAAGTGTCAAGCAAAATTAGATATACTTTTAGAACAAAAAAAGGATTTAAGCTTGGCTATCAATCAGCTGTTAGAAAATATAGAGAATGGTAGTGTAAGAATTAAAACTTATAAACAAATGAAGATGTATAATGATGAAGAACTAAACCCTATTCTCTACCAAAACAAGAAAAATAAATAATGAAAATAAGAAGAAGGTTAGGAATTTTAGGTGGATTATTATTAGCAACATCCTGCTCCGTAGAAAAAGAGAATCTATCTCCTACTACAAGTATTTTTGATGAGATACAATCATACACTCCTAAAAATATTCAGAGAGAAATAGAAAATCAAAGTAATTTTATCCTATACTCTTCTGAAATTACCAACTCTTTTAAGGCAGTAAAAAATCTATCCTACCCTATCATTAATTCAGAAATTTCTAATCTTCAGTTTTACATCACGGAATTCATATATGCAACCCAAGCCTATAACCATATAGACAAGGAAAAAGCATTTTCTAAATATGAAAAAGCTTATAAAAAGGTGAAAAAACTTAAAAATAAGCTCCCCGATGAAGAACAACAAAGGCTCAATCAGTTCTTGGTAAAGGTAAAAACCAATATGTCTTTGATAGAAACCATAAAAGATAATTTATAAAATCATATGATAAAAATACAAGCAGAAGCTAACATCCCGACCGAATATGGAAAGTTCAGAATGTTAGCTTTTTCTATTTCCAAAGATGATTGGATGCCTCATCTGGCCATCATCGCGGAGGGAACAGATTTTTCGCAAGTAACCAATGTGAGATTCCACTCTGAATGTATCACTGGAGAGGTATTTCATTCACAAAAATGTGAGTGTGGTGCTCAGCTCACAGCTGCAATGCAATATATTCAGGAGCATAAAGGCCTTATCATCTATCTCCGCCAAGAGGGCAGAAACATCGGAATTATCAATAAGCTTAAAGCATACGCTCTACAAGAGCAGGGGAAGGATACTGTAGAAGCCAATCTGGACCTCGGGCTACCTGCCGATGGTAGAAATTTTGAAATTGCCACTCAAATTCTACATTTATTAGGTATTAAGAGAATCAACCTTCTTACCAACAATCCTGATAAGATTAATTTTGTAAAAAATAGTGATATAGAACTCGTTTCTCGCATTCCATTAGAGATAAAACCTAATCAAGAAAATGCCGATTACCTTAAAACTAAAAAAAATTACTTTGGGCATATTCTAAATCTATGATGATATGATGATGTAAATCATCAGAAACAGCATTTTTTCATCCATATAAGCAATTCGCTGGTAATTATGAGCAAAAAGCACCTCCGTATAAGCAATTCACTGATAAATATGAGTGAAATTACCCTGTGAAATAAAAAAGCTTACCCTCATTTGGATAAGCTTTTTTTAATTTTATAGAAAACTCGCATCAAAATTGAAAGGAAGTAGGTCTTTAATAGAATTTACCTTCAATATTTTCTCACCATTCAGGCTAGCAATATAAATCTCTATATTCTGACCTTGCTTCACCTCATATTCCATAATCCCTTGCCTACAAGAACCACACGGTGGCACCACTCTATCCATCTCGGGATTCTCTTCTAGACCTCCCAATACAAATATTTTCTTAATCTTCTGCTCCGGAATATTTGCACCCAGCCAATATAGCACACTTCTCTCTGCACATAGCCCAGAGGGATAAGCTGCATTCTCTTGATTATTCCCTTTATGAATTTCTCCATTCTCCAATAATACGGAACAGCCCACCAAAAAGTTAGAATAAGGAGCATAAGCTTTTAAGCGTGACTTTTTAGCCTCTTCAAAGAGTGTTTTTTCTACCTCCGACAAATCTTTTTCTGCTAATTGCTCATATTTTATTGTCAATTCTTTTTTCATACTTTTTCTTTCTTCAATTAAAGGACAAAAAAGAGGCTTTTTAATAAAAACCTCTTTTCTATTTTATTGGTTCTGATGAGCCATACCTCTATCATAAACCTCTATTCTGTAATCTTTTATCTTCGCATTATTCTGCAAACTTCTCATATACCCTTGTGGGAACATTGATGCATACTGCTGAGTCAATCCCTCTTGCACCTGCTTAACATCACCTGCTTGTTTATTCAATATTACGCCTTTATTCACCACTACATAAACTCCAGTATTTCCCTCCACAGGTTTAGACACCTTATTCTTAGCCACACCAAACGCTGCACCTGCTACTTTTGGCTCCATAGCAACTCCTAGCATAGGGTGTAAAAGATTAATCTGAGCAGAGTTTTTACTCACTCCAAATAATTTAGCTACTTGCTCCAACGAAGATGCCTTTGCAGAAGATATTTTTTCTATTATCTTCTTCGCTAAAAGTTGATTCTTCACGATAGGCTCTATTTGCTCTCTTACAGATTCTGGGTCAGCCAAACCTTCTTCTTGCTTTCCATTAAAATAAACAATGACTCTATCTCCATTAGTCGCAGTAAACATCTCATTATCTCCTTTCTCTCTCTTCTTGTCAAATGCCCATCTTAGGATTTCTTCATCTTTATCCGTACCTAATAATCCTCCTTGGAATCTTTGAACCATTTTAGGATTTTGGAAATTATAATTTTCTTTTCTCGCAATATTTACAAAATCATTAAAAGATTTTCCTTGAATTTTCTGTCCAAATGCTGTGGATTGTGCATGAACCTTATTTACTGTGGCATCAGAAGGCTTAATTTCTTTCACCAAATTCGCTACTTTATAAGTCATCTCTCCTGATTTCTTATCTGTAATATTGATAATATGATAACCAAACTGAGT
This sequence comes from uncultured Flavobacteriaceae bacterium, assembly GCA_963530615.1. GTDB lineage: Bacteria > Bacteroidota > Bacteroidia > Flavobacteriales > Weeksellaceae > JABCPE02. Next base: position 191,935 of record CAUSDX010000002.1, on the reverse strand, counting down.
TTCAACAACACCTACGGCTCCTTTAGGATTTTTATCTACAAAACTTTGAAACTCTGGCACAAACTTCGGCTCTGCAGAGGTTACCCATCCTAAATCACCACCTGACTGAGAAGAACCATCCGCTGAAAGATTTAGATATTCATCAAATTTAGATGGGTTAGCCTTAATTTCAGTAGAAATTTTCTCCGCTAATGCTTTTGCATCTGCTTTCGTTCTCTTCGCTGCATCTCCAGAAGCAGTTTGCAGACCTTGATAAGCAATAAGAATATGTTTAGACCTTGTAGAATCTGAAGTTTTCTTTCCTAAAAGTTTAGAAGTTACATAATAGTTCTGCTCTTTATACGGACCAAAAACTTGACCTATTGACGCACCCGATATTTGCTCTCTAATTCCTTGTGGTAAATGCTCTTTAGCGAAATAATTAGGATTAAATCCAGCTACAGAATTAGCCAAGACAAATAAACTATCACTCTTATTATTTCTAAAACTCTCTACCCCATGTCCCAAATCGACTCCTTCATTAGTCAGCTTATTGATTTCTTCAAAAATCTTTTCCTCATCATTTTTAGTAGGCTCAGCCTTAAAATAAACTAATCCTAAATTTCTACTTTCAGTTGTTTTGAATGCTAGCGGATGCTTTTTAATGTACTCTGCTAAGTCTTGTGAAGTTACTTTTATAGGATTTTTCTGTGCAAAAGTAGTATAATCCACCTTTACAAAATCAATATTTGCTACTTCATCTCTGTTTTTCATAATTACTTCTGCTTCTTTCTTATTAGAAGTAATTCCCACTGAAATATTCGCAAATAATTGTCTCGCCATCATTCTATTTTCAATGGCTTTTCTAAATCTTAACCAATTGTTGTACTCTTCAACCTTACCCGTTTCTTTCAGTTTTTCAATTTCTTTTTTAAAATCTTCTACCTTAAAATTAGGATCTTGTGCAAATAGCGGATCTGTAGGCAATTGATTCCAGAAGAAATCTTCAGTCAATTTCAGACCTAATTTATCAAACTCTTGCTTAATCAATTTTGATTGAACCACACTCTGCCAAGCCTGTTCTTCCAAACCTGTAGTTGGCATTCCTTGCTGTTGAGCTTGTTGCTGTAACATCATCAAAGCATCAATATACTCCTCTCTGGTAATTTTATCACCATTTACCTCTCCGAAAATATTAGGATCTTTACTAAATATTTTCTCAATAGTATCAGGATTGATGAGAAATGATGCCAATGCAATAACAATAAACCCTACTAAAAGCCAAGATTTTTGTCTTATCTTTCCTAAAAGTGTCATCTTATTTAGTTGTTAATATTAAATTTAGTTTGCGAAAATACAGATTTTGAGATTAATTACAAAATTACATTGATGATTTTCACTATAAAAGTTACAAAATAATTACGCTAAAATTTATTACTTTTGCTCAAATTTTCAGACTATGAAACAAGATTTTTTTAACTTTCAAGCTCAAACATCACACTTTGCTTCTGGCTTTGAGGTAGAAAAAGCCAAAGGAAACTATATATACGGAAAAGACCAAAAAGCTTATTTAGACTTTGTTTCAGGGATTTCAGCTAATATTTTAGGGCACTCACACCCTAGAATAGTCAATGCCATCAAGGAACAAGCCGAGAAATACTTACATGTAATGGTATATGGCGAGTATGCTCTAGAAAAACCTATAGAACTATGTAAACTGTTAGCAAAAGTAACTCCTGCTCCTTTAGAGATGACTTACCTTGTTAATAGCGGTGCAGAAGCTATTGATGGCAGTCTAAAACTCGCTAAAAGATATACTGGAAGAGAAGAAATTATTGCTTTTCACAATTCTTATCATGGAAATACTCACGGAGCCTTAAGTGTTTCTGGTAATGAAACTCATAAGAGAGCTTTTCGCCCTTTACTTCCTTTGATTAAATTTATTAACTTTAATAATGAAGAAGATTTCGCACAGATTACAGAAAAAACCGCAGCTGTAATTGTAGAAACTATTCAGGGGGCAGCAGGTTTCATCACTCCTAATCCGGACTACCTTCCTAAACTAAAAAAACGCTGTGAGAAGGTAGGAGCGTTATTGATTTTAGATGAAATCCAACCAGGGTTTGGGAGAACGGGGAAGCTTTTCGGCTTTGAGCATTATAATGTAATTCCCGATATTTTAGCAATGGGAAAAGGCATGGGCGGTGGCGTTCCCGTAGGGGCATTTATGAGTAGTAGAGAAATTATGAGCTGCCTATCTCACTCGCCTAAATTAGGACACATTACGACCTTTGGAGGAAATCCACTGATTGCTGCTGCATGCTTGGCTACTTTAGAAGAAATTTTAGAGAGTGGATTGTTAGACAAAGTAGAAAAAAAGGGACAACTCTTCCGCGAACTCCTACAACATCCAAGGGTAAAATCCATTAATGGGAAAGGAATCATGCTCGCAGTCAATTTAGAAGACCCTGACTTCTGTATAAAAGTAGTTCAAGAATGTATGAAAAAAGGTCTCATCGTTTCTTGCCAATTATACAGAAATGAATTTCTCCGCATCTCTCCTGCCCTTACCATCAGCGAAGATGAAATACAAAAAGGCTGTAAAATCATCTTGGAAGCGATTGATAAAGTAAGCCAAGAAGTATAAAACATTAAAATCAGTAGATTTTATCTAAAATCAAGTTGCATTTAGATAAAATTTCACCCAAGTTGTTTTAACTAAAATACTTCATACATTAGTCCCTGCAACTTGTTTGAACTAAATGTAAGCAGTATTTAAGGACAAACAAGGTTGATTGTGTTCAATGTATCTTTACATTAAGTCCAATCAACCTTGTTTTAATTTAACTTTAAGAGTATTTTGATTCCCACAGATTGCTTAAATTTACTTATAACCTTCACTTTTTTGAAGAAACTCCTACCTTTATTTTTGATTAAATTAAAAAGTTTATCTTTGCGGGCTTATTTTTTAAAATAAAACCTATGATGCAAAATAACACACTGAAAGGCGTTTTTTTAGTCGGATTTGGAGCAACAAGCTACGGAATGCTCGCAACTTTTGTGAAACTTGCCTACGCTGAAAACTACACCACAGCAGAGGTTACCTCCGCCCAATTTGTTTTTGGGATTTTAGGAATGCTACTTATTAACTTTTATCATAAAATCAAAAAAACACAAGAAAGCACCTCAGCAACTTCGCAAGACATTATAAAACTAATGCTAGCAGGGACTTCATTAGGTATGACGAGCGTCTTTTATTATCTTGCTGTACGGTATATCAATGTATCCATCGCTATCGTTCTCCTTATGCAAACCGTATGGATGGGTGTTATTTTAGAATATATTTTAGATAAAGTGATACCTTCTACACAGAAAATAATTTCTGTTATCATGGTGCTAATTGGGACAATATTGGCTACCAATCTTCTTCACTCGGAGCTGAATTTAGACTGGCGAGGAATTGCTTGGGGCGTACTTGCTGCCTCTTCTTTTACTACGACGATGTTCACCGCTAACCGAATAGCCTCTCATATCACTTCTCACAAAAGAAGTCTTTACATGCTTTTAGGCGGAGGTATCATCGTAGCTATTTTCGGTTTCATCACCCAATTTGCTCCTAATAATTATGAATGGGCAAAAGAACTTTTTTTTACCATTAATGAAAATAACATTATCCGAGATTTTAATTTTGAAATTTTCTCTAAATGGGGTATTGTTATTGCTCTTTTTGGAACGATTATTCCTCCCCTACTAATGAATGCTGGCTTCCCTCACACAGGATTAGGATTAGGAAGCATCATTAGCTCTGTAGAACTTCCTGTTTCTGTCATGATGGCTTTTTTCATCTTAAATGAAAAGGTCATTTTAAGTCAATGGGCAGGGATTATTCTCATCTTGATAGCAATTGTGATTATGAATATTCAATTCAAGAAGAAATAAAATTCACTTTTTCCATACTTCTTTATCTATAATTTTCTAAACATCAAAACTTAAAACTATGATTTCAAAAAGATTACTTCCTTTAGCCTTGGGAGGTCTAAGCATCGGCACTACGGAATTTGTAATTATGGGGCTGCTTCCTGACATTGCTAATTCTTTACAAGTTTCTATCCCAGAGGCGGGGTATCTTATCTCTTCTTATGCATTAGGAGTGGTAATCGGGGCTCCTATTTTGGTAGCTTTTTCTTCAAAATATCCACCTAAAAAAACTCTTATTTCTCTAATGATTTTATTTACTTTATTCAATGGATTATCTGCGATAGCCCCTGAATATTACAGTCTTTTATCATTTAGATTTTTGTCAGGACTTCCTCACGGAGCATTTTTCGGAGTGGGAGCTGTGGTGGCTACAAAATTAGCAGAAGAGGGCAAACAAGCACAATCCATTGCCGCAATGTTCTCAGGACTTACAGTAGCTAATTTAGCTATGGTTCCTCTGGTGAATTACATTGGTCAGGTTTTTAGTTGGCGATTAGCTTTTGGTATTGTAGCGATTTTAGGACTGCTTACCATTTTATTTTTAATATTATGGTTACCTCATCTAAAAAATCTTCGTAATGTAGGACTTCGTCAAGAATTAGAATTCTTCAAAACGATAAAAGCATGGCACATCATCAGTATTGCAGGGATTGGTTTTGGAGGTTTATTTTCTTGGTTCAGTTACATTGCTCCTCTTCTAACAGAAGTATCTGGATTTTCCTCCGAAAACATTTCATATCTCATGGTCTTAGCTGGTGCTGGAATGGTTATCGGCAACTATCTTGGAGGAATATTGGCGGATAAACTCAACCCTATCAAAGCAACTGCCTTACTTTTACTACTTATGGTTATCGCACTGTTACTGGTATTTCTCCTTTCTGAAAATAAAATTGCTTCACTCATACTTACCTTTATTTGCGGTGCTTTATCTATGGCAGCAGGTTCTCCTCTTAATATTCTTATGCTACGGGCAGCTAAAAATTCAGAAATGATGGCTGCAGCATTTATGCAAGCGGCATTTAACATTGCCAATTCATTAGGGGCATTTTTAGGAGGTATTCCCTTGAGCCTAGGATTGACTTATAATTATCCTTCTCTTGTAGGAGTCGTACTAGCTGGTTTAGGACTTATTCTGTCTTTGTTTTATGCTAAAATCCATAAAGCAAAATAGCACCAAATAAAGTTTAACTAAAAAAAATAATTTTATGACAAAAATCACAATACTTAAAATTTTAAGGATAAAAAATATAATGTATATTGCAGACCTAAAATAAAACAGATATGACGAAAGTTAAAATCCAATTTGAGTTTCCTTTGCATTGTCAATCAGAAATTTTATTTGAATATTTAGCTACTCCAGAGGGCTTAGCAGAGTGGTTTGCTGATGAAGTTCATGAGAGAGGCGATGATTTCTATTTCAATTGGGATGGATATGAGGAAAAAGCCACACTTACAAGATACAAAACGGAAGAGTTAGTAAGATTTCGTTGGGAAGAAGACGAAGGGAGCAAGTGCTATTTTGAAATGAAAATTGTAATTGACGAAATCACTAATGATTTATCCTTAAACATTACCGACTTTTGTGAACCAGGCGAAGAAGAAGAAACACAACAATATTGGGAAAATCTAATTGAAAACCTAACAATAAAATTAGGAGCAGCCTAATATTTTTCTATTATTTATGGAGAAAAATCGTGCTTTTCTTATCGGAGATGCAGTGGGTGTCTATTTTTTCGTAAGGAATAGAAAACTCATTATGACAGAAGAATGTTATTTCTTCCTTATGGCGTCGATGCGAAAAATGAGAATGAACATTCCTATTTCTTTTACTTTAGAATATTTTACCGATATTTTAGAACGAAAAATAATAGAAGAAAATTTACAAAACGCATTCATACATTTCATGATTTATAGAAATGAAGATGATTTACCCCTAACTAAATCTCCTGTCAATTTCTTTATCAATAGTCGGATAACCGATGATATTCTCAATATTAACACTCATACCATAAAGATAGATTTATTAAAAGAAATTTCTATCAATACAGGATTATTGAATAATATTCTTACGCATTCTCCTGAAAATATTTATGCAGAAATCTATGCTGGTGAAAATGATTTGGATGAAGTGATACTTCTTAATCCACAAAAAAGAATTGCCCGTGCTATTTCAGGAAATTTACTTTTTTTAGAAGGAGATACTATCCGTATTCCTAAACAAAGCGAAGGAGCATACATCTCTCCTCTAATGGAAAACTTAATCACATTCACTCATAAGAATAAGTTAGCAGAAATAGAACAAGCAGAAATGAGCCCTTTTGAAAGCCAAAAAGCTGATGAAATTCTTTTAGTATCTGACCAAAAAGGACTGTTATCCGTTTCTAAAATCCGAAATAAAATATTTGGAAATCAAAAATTCAGAGAAATCATCAACTTATGGAAAGAAAGTTTTGATGAAAACTAATCTTTCTTATTTTTCACTAAAAATGGGATAGAAACCAGCCCAAGAAGTACCATAGAACACATTTGAGAAGTATGAGAAATCAAAGCATAAATGAGCCCTACTTCATTGCCTAACTCTTGTTCTTTACCAAAAGACATATAAATCCCTGCTATTGCTAATTTTACCGCAATATGGAAAGACCCCACTCCACCAGATGTAGGCACCATCATACCCAATGTTCCTGCAGTTATAATCAAAAAAACATCCCTCACTCCAAAACTCTCCGTTCCTTCTAATGAAAAACAAAGAACATAAGCAGAAAAAAAGTAACACAGCCATATTCCTACTGAATAACCTAAAAACTGCAATCTACTTTTCATTTTAAAAACAGACAAAAGCCCTTCTATAATACCTTTAATAACAGAGATAATTTTTGCTTTAAACTTAATAACACTTGCGAAAAACACTAATATTCCTATCAATAAAACTCCTATTTTCAGTCCAGAATAAGCACTATCCAAATTTTCTATTCCCAAACTCAATAAGAATTCATCTACCATGGAATATGATTTTTGTTCATCTGATTGGTAATTTGTAAGCCTATCAAAAAACAATTTCAAAACCTCTCCATTAAAAATAAATGCTAAAAATAAGAAAAAGAGCATAAAGCATAAATCTATCACTCTTTCTATTACAATCGTGGCAAAAGACTTCTCCACAGGGATTTTTTCCACTCCATACAAAGCCGTAGCTCTTGCAATCTCACCACTTCTGGGAATGGTTAAATTCATCATATACCCAAAAGCTATTGTCCAAAAAGCATTATAACTACCAATATGATACCCCATTGGCTCTAATAATAAGTTCCACCTTACTGCCCGAAAGATATAAGCTAAAATTCCTAAAAATACAGAAATTAAAATCCAAAAATAATTAACTCTCTCTAAAGAATATTTAACTCTATTAAAATCTATATCTCTCAATGCTATCCACATAAAAAATACAGCAATTACCAAAGATACAAGTATGATAATTGTTGTTTTCCATTTATTTTTCGTGAAACTCATTCAAGCAAATTATTTTTTTCATTTGGAAAAATTACTTTCGGAGAGAAGTTTTTTGCCTCCTCAGGTGTCATTTGAGCATAAGCTATAATGATTACAATATCACCTTTATGGGCTTTCCTTGCTGCTGCTCCATTGAGACAAATAACCCCTGATTTTCTCTCCCCTTTTATCGCATAAGTATCAAAACGCTCTCCGTTATTAACATTAACTACATATACTCTCTCTCCTTCTATAATCCCCGAAGCATCCATAAGTTCCTCATCTATAGTAATGCTCCCCACATAGTTAAGATTAGCTTCCGTAACACTTACTCTATGAATCTTTGATTTAAAAACTTCTATTAACATGGCAGCAAAAATATAGATTTCTTTTCAATAAACCTAAATTAGTATCTTTGCAAAAATTAATCTTATTTTGAATTTATTATGAAGAATTTAATTTATTACTCTATTTTATTTAGTATTCTCCTTAACAATAACATAAAAGCACAAGAAGCAGATACAAGAAAATCCTTCCTATTAACAGGGGTTTCCGTCAATATCCCAAAAGGAAATAATTTAAGCGTATATGGTGGAGTAAGCACCTCCGAAGAGCATACCCAAATGTCCATGGTAATGCCAAATATCAAACTCAACAAATTCTTTACATTCACACCCCTTTATATATTTTTGAAATCACCTATACATGGTAGAGATATTAAAAATCACCAAATCAATGCCATGCTGACTTTTTCCCTTCCTATTGACAAACAAAACAAATGGATTTTACAAAATCGTAACTCCTATCTATTCAAATCCATAGAAGGCGGTGATGATTCCTCCTTTTATAGAGGACGTTTAGGAATTGTGCATAGAACCAAAATTTCTGATAAAAATGTGAATTTCTCTGCCCATGATGAAATATTCATTGATATAAAAAATGGAGGATTATCCCAAAATAGAGTTTATCTCACTGCTGATGTAAAACTTTTTAATTGGCTCAACCCTCAATTTTTCTATATCTACCAACATTACAAAAATAATATAAGCCCTAACAATCACTTATTCGTCATTGCAGCAGTTATTCCTTTAGGGAATCATGGTTTTTGGAATAGCAAAAAATAAGATTTTATGAAATTTTATCTAAAAAGTCACAAAATATAGCATTTTATATGCTAAAAAGTTTGATTTTTATTTTATTTATTTTAAATTTGCTATACAATATATTTTTAATTAAAAAAAACATTGTTATTATGAACAAGACTGAGTTAATCGATGCTATTGCAAAAGATGCCGAAATTACTAAGGTTGCAGCAAAAGCCGCATTAGAATCTTTCATTACTAATGTAACTGAAACTCTTAAAAAAGATGGTAAAGTAGCCCTTGTAGGTTTCGGAACATTTTCCGTTTCTGAAAGAGCAGCAAGAACTGGTATCAACCCTGCAACAAAACAGCCTATTAAAATTGAAGCAAAAAAAGTTGCAAAATTCAAACCAGGTGCTGAATTAGCAGATGCAGTAGCAGGTGTAGAAAAAAAATAATTTAATTTTTCTAAAAAATGAAAAGCCAGTGTTTTAATAAGCAGTGGCTTTTTTATTATCTCTATTCAAAGAAATAATCCCCGTTTTTTTATTTCAGTTTTATTCTTATATTTGCTATTTGTATAAAAATTTCTCTTATGAAAAGATTAACCATCAAAGACATTCTTAAAGATTATCAAAAATATACTCATCAAGAACTCTGCGTTCAAGGGTGGGTCAGAGCTTTTCGTTCTAATAGATTCATTGCCTTAAATGATGGCTCTACACCTAATAATTTACAGATTGTCATAGATTTTGAAAATTTTGACGAAGATTTAATTAAAAATATCAATACGGCCTCTTCTCTAAAAGTTTTTGGAGAGGTAGTACCGAGCCAAGGTGCAAACCAAAATATTGAAATTTTAGCAAAAAAAATTGAAATTTTAGGAGATAATTTTTTTGAAGAAATGCAAAAAACTATTCTCCAACCTAAAAGACATTCCTTGGAAGTCTTGAGAGAACAAGCTCATTTGAGATTCAGAACCAATCTTTTTGGAGCTATTTTCAGAGTTCGCCATGCTATTAGTTTTGCCATTCACCAATTCTTTAACGAAAATCAATTCTTCTACATTAACACTCCCATCATTACTGGAGCTGATGCAGAAGGAGCTGGGGAAATGTTCACCATAACAAACTTTGACCTCAATAACCCGCCAAAAAATGATAAAGGAAAAGTTGATTTCAAAGAAGATTTCTTTGGTAGAAAAACAAACCTGACCGTTTCTGGACAATTGGAGGGCGAGACTGCTGCAATGGGACTTGGTAGAATATATACTTTTGGACCTACTTTCCGTGCCGAAAATTCTAATACTACTCGCCACCTTGCCGAGTTTTGGATGATAGAACCAGAAGTAGCCTTCAACAATTTGGAAGATAACATTGACCTTGCTGAAAGTTTCTTAAAATATGTTATCCAATATGTTTTAGACCATTGTAAAGATGATTTGGAATTATTAGACAAGCGTTTTTCAGAAGAGCAGAAACAAAAACCAGAAAAAGAGAGAGCTACAGAAGGACTGATAGAAAAATTAGAAAATGTCGTTAAAAAGCGTTTTGTTCGTTTAAGCTATGCTGAAGCAATTGAAATCCTTCTCAACTCCAAAGAAAATAAAAAAGGAAAATTCCAATTCCCAATAGAAGCTTGGGGAGCAGATTTGCAGTCCGAACATGAAAGATATTTGGTGGAAAAACACTTTGAAAGTCCTGTGGTTTTATTTAACTATCCGAAAGACATCAAAGCATTCTACATGAAACTCAACGATGACCAAAAAACCGTGGCAGCAATGGATGTTTTATTCCCAGGTATCGGTGAAATTATCGGAGGTTCAGAAAGAGAAGAAAGATATGATGTTTTAGTCAAAAAAATGAGAGAAATGGGCGTAGACGAAAAAGAGTTATGGTGGTATCTTGACACCCGTAAATTCGGTTCTGTACCGCATTCTGGATTTGGTTTAGGATTAGAGAGATTGGTATTATTCGTAACGGGAATGACTAACATCCGTGATGTAATTCCATTCCCAAGAACTCCTAAAAATGCAGAATTTTAAAAAATATGCTCAAACAAAATTTACAATTAAAATTAGGTCAAAAATTAGCTCCTCAACAGATTCAGTTGATGAAACTTATTCAGTTGCATACTCTTGAATTTGAAGAAGAACTACAACGAGAGTTGGAGGAAAATCCAGCCCTTGAAGTCATCAATGAAGACCATAATGAGGATTATAACGAATATGAACAAGAAGGCACAGACAGCATAGAAACAGAGTTCAATGTAGATGAATATCTATATGATGATGAGCCTTCTTACAAGACAGCTTCTAGTAATTACTCCCCTGATGATGAAGAGTATGATAATGAAAATACCCTTACTGAGGGACAAAGTCTATATAACTATCTTTTAGAGCAGATTCGGTTAAGTAGTATTTCTGACAATGACTTGAAAATCGCAGAATATCTTATTGGAAATTTAGATAATGATGGTTATCTCCGTAGAGAAATAAAATCTATTGTAGACGATTTAGCCTTCTCACTTGGAATTTATACCGATACAGAGTCTGTGGAGAATATTTTAGAAAATTATGTTCAAAAATTAGATCCTCCAGGAGTGGGGGCCAGAAATCTCAGAGAATGCCTCCTCCTTCAAATTGAAAAAAAAGTAAGCCCAAATCCTAATGTAATTTTAGCAGCGGATATTCTCAAGAATCAATTTGATGCATTGAGTAATAAACATTATTCTAAAATTATTCAGCGTTATAATATCAATGAAAAACAACTAAAAGAAATTCTCAATGAAATCTCAAAACTATCTCCAAAAGTAGGAGGTAACTTTGAGGTACAGACCATTAGCATCAATCAAGAAATTATCCCTGATTTTATCATTCAAATTAAAGATAATCAGGTTATTCCTTTATTAAATCATAAAAATACTCCTAATTTAAGAGTATCTAATGAATATAAAGAAATTCTAGAGGTATATTCTCATGATAAATCAGCTGAACATAAACAAGCTGCCCTTTTTATTAAACAAAAATTAGATACAGCTAAATGGTATATAGACGCCATCAATCAAAGGCAAAATACTCTGATGCAAACCATTCTAGCAATTACGAAAATACAAAAAGAGTATTTTCTTTCAGGAGATGAAAAAAAAATAAAACCCATGATTTTAAAAGATATTTCTGAAATCACTGGTTTTGACATCTCTACCATTTCTCGCGTAGTAAAAAGCAAATATGCAGACACACCTCACGGAATAATCTACTTAAAAAATCTATTTTCAGATAGTTTAACAAACGACGAAGGCGAGGAAGTCTCTACCAAAGAGATTAAGAACCACTTGCAAGAAATCATCAATGCAGAGAATAAGAAAAAACCACTTACTGATGATGCTTTAGTTATTGCTCTTCAAGAAAAAGGTTATAAAATTGCAAGGAGAACCATTGCCAAATACCGTGAGCAATTGAACATCCCCGTTGCAAGATTAAGAAAAGAACTATAAAAACAAAAGAGAAATGAAAATAATCATTTCTCTTTTGTATATTCTGAATAAAAATGATTGGGAAAAGCTTGTTGAGGTAATTTTTTCATCACATTAAGTTTTATCCATGATTCTAAAAAACCTATTCCATAAGAAAACATCTGTACCATTGTAGTCAGAACCGATAATATTCCTATGAATAAATTCCTTTCTATAACAGTAGCATGGATAAAAATCATCAAAAAATATCCCGTATATACAACCAAAAATACTCCAAATCCTAAAAGTAAATATAATAGCAAACTAAAAATAAACCCTATCAAGAATAAACTTGGAAACCAAAAAGTAATTTTAACATATTTTGGATGTCTTTGGTTTAAAATTGGACGAGCAATACCAAATCCATAAACCTGCTTAAAAAATTTAGAAATACTTGTCCGCCTCTTATGATATACCCCTATATTCTCATAAAACTGAGTTTTATAACCATTTTCCCAAAATTTCATAGATAAATCAGGGTCTTCCCCTATTCTCATTTCTGAAAAACCACCCAATTTTAAGAATATATCTTTATTCACTCCCATATTAAAACTTCGTGGCTGAAATTTGCTTACTGCTTTTTTACTGCCTCTAATCCCTCCCGTAGTTAACACAGAAGTCATAGAATAAGAAATTGCTTTTTGTAAAGGTGTGAAATATTCATTTGACTTATCTGCTCCTCCAAAAGCATCTACTGGATATCTTAGCAAATTTTCTTTAATATTCTCAATATAATCTTTCTCCACTTCCACATCGCTATCTACAAAAACTAACCAATTACTATTTGATTTTAACGCTCCATAATTACGAGAAAGACCAGCCCCCGAATTTAATTTTTTGTAATAATATAATTTCAATTTATCTTGAAAAAAATCAATTACTGGAACTAAATCAATCAAAGAACCGTCATCTACTATAATGACTTCAAAATCCCTATCTGTTTGTATAGACAGAGATGTTAAAAGTTCTTCAAGTTCATCTTTACGATTAAAAATTGCTATTATTATAGATATTGATATCTCCAATTTTTTATTTTTAGCAAAAATAAGAATAAAGAAACTATAATTAAAATTATTCTAAAACAAAAAACCTCTCCTTATTTTAGAGAGGTTTTTATTATAATTGATAACTTAAATATTATTTTTTAAGCTCATCTGGTCCTAAAATGTAATCATCAATAACATCTTCTTGTCTGAATTTAGGTTTTTTCACCAAGAATGCAAGAACCAATGAAATTGCGATTAATGCAATAGCAGCATGGTAAGCGAAGAAATAAGATTCTTGAGGAGTACCTGCCTCTAAAGCTAATTTTTTAGAGTAAGCTGCAATCTGAGGTCCAATGATTAGAGACGCACCCCAACCTGTATACACTACACCATAGTTAGCACCATAAGCTTTAAGACCGAAGTAGTCAGCTACGATAGATGGTGTTGTACTCATTACAGAACCATATACCACGCAAGTAAGGATAACCCCTAATACAATGGCAATTGGAGATGTGTATGTATGGAAGAAGAACATATTAATTGCTTGAATTGTATGGATTACATAATAAACATTCTTTCTACCAATAATATCAGAAATCATACCTCCTAAAGATCTACCTGTAGCGTTAGAAATAGATGTTACAGGCACCATTACACCAAGTAAAGAAGTTGCAAGAGCAAAATTCTCCTCTGTAATTAGTCCAGATTCTACACCAGCAGTAAGTCCTGATTGTACTCTCATGATATCAGAAGAGTTAGAGATTACCATCGCACCAGCAGAGCAGTAAAGAGCATAAATAGTAAATAATGCCCAAGCTTGCCATGTTTTAGCCATCGCAGCAGTAGAGATAGATGCTGTTTTCTTAGCATTTTCTTTTACTGGCTTGTTAGGATCAACTTCTGGTTCTGGCACTTCATATCCAGCAGGAGGGTTAACTACATTCAATGCGGCTGGAATACCCATAGCAAGGATAGCACATCCTAAAATTCTTAAAGTATTTTCTAAAGAAACTCTTGGGAACTCTTCAAAAGTCCATACGAACGCCTGACCTTTTAAGAATAATGTTTCCAATGGACCTAACCACAAAGCTCCTAAACCGAACCCTGCTACTACAAGACCATTGATCATACCTTTCTTAGAAGGGTGGAACCATTTCATTGCCGCTGCACGAGGACATGCATAAACGAACCCAATACCATTACCCACAACCATCGCAAATACGAAAGTAAATAAATAAGGATGCTGCGTCAAGAAACTACAAGCAATTGTTCCCAATCCTGTCATTAACACACCGATTAAGATCACCTTAGTAGGTCCAATCTTATCTTGCCATGCTCCAGCAAATACTACGATAAATGCTGATGTAAAACCACCGATACCATAAGGTAAAGCTAGGTGAGATTGCTCCCATGCAGCATACATTCTGTCTGCCGCCTCTACATTTTTGTCTTGAATACCCTGTAAGTTAGTGTACTCCAAAGCATCTTTCAAGTTACTCCATGTGTATAAAATCCCTACCGAAAAGTTGGAAATAATACCAGCAATGAGAACTCGCGTTGCTTTCTTTTTAGCTGTTTGTAAATCCATTTGTATATAATTATTTAATGTTATTTTTTACCGTTTATAATCTTATGACCTTAAATTAAGTTTAGTCTAGTTTTTTTTAAAACGGTCGCAAGTTAAGACAAAATTTTGAATTAACATCATTTTTTGTAAGATTAAATATTAAATTTTATTATTCCTTATTTCCTAACACCTTCCTTATCTCATACTTATATTATTGAAAATGAGATATAAAAACCATTTAAACAATATAAAAAAAACTAACAAACATGATAAATTTCATGTTTTAAAAAAAATTAACATTTTGGACATTTTTAATATAATAACATCAGTTTCATCTATGTGAACCCCTTATTTTATGTTAAGAAAAAATTAAAATCATGATTTATATTAGGTATTTTTGTTAACGGGATATTAAATAAAGTTGTATATTTGCCCCATAAAAATAAAGAAATAACTTTAAATTTATAATAATTACATTATGAAAAAACAGATTACAACGCTATTAGCTGTAGCTGTAGCTCAATTAGGTTTAGCACAAGAAACTAGTGCTACCCTTTATGGTTATGTAAGAGGTGAGTTCGCATATGATTCTCGCCAAGTTATCGCTGCTAGAGAAGGTAACTACATCGATCTAGCTGAACCAAAATTTAAGGCTGGTTCTGTAGCTAACTTCAATGGATGGGGGGTTGAATCAAGATTGGGTGTAAAAATTGCTGGTCCTGAATTCTTTGGAATGAAATCAGAAGCATTAATAGAATCTCACTTCTTCGGTAGTTCTGATGCTACCATCAATGGATTAGCGTTAAGACATGCTTATGTTAAATTATCTAATGATGATATTGAGATCTTGGCTGGTCAGTACTGGCACCCAATGTTCGTAACGAATGTATCTCCTGGAGTTTATAACTTCAACGCAGGTAGCCCATTCCAACCATTTAACCGTTCTCCTCAAATTAGATTCTCTACTAAAGGAAATGTAAGGTTTACTGCTGCTGCGGTTACTGAGAGAGACTTTACTTCTGTAGTGATTGGTAAAGGTAACGCAGCTAAATCTGGTTTCCCTGCATTCCATGCACAACTACAATTCGGTGATGACAGTAAATTCGTAGGAGGTTTCGGTGCTAATTTCAAAACTACTAGAAATCTATACGGAGTTGATGAAAACAATGAGTTATATGGAAATACATATAGCGGTAGAAATCTTTCTGCATGGAACTTCTTGGCTTATGCAAAAGCTAATTTAGGTGGTTCTACCGTATGGAAAGGTTATGCTAACTACGGAAACAACCCTTCCGAACTATTACAATTAGGTGGCGTTTCTGTTGATGAAAACAACAAACTACATAATAACCGTACTTTCTCTTTCTGGTCTGAATTCAGCGGAAACTTCTCTCCTTCTTTTGAATGGGGTGTATTTGGAGGATATTCAAGAGATAATGGCTTTAAAGAGCACAATGCTTACGATATCAAAACTAAATTCGGAGAAGATCTTGGTCAGTTAGGTTACCTTACTCCTAGCAGCACATGGAGAATTTCCCCTAGATTAGGATGGAAGTCTGGAAATACTAAATTAGCTGCAGAGCTTGATTACTCTGCTACTACTTATGGATTACATGACTACACAGGAACAATTAGAAAAATAGAAAAAGATGCGACAGGGGATAACCTTCGTGTATCATTATCTTTAATCCAAACTTTCTAATATCACATTGAAAAGTATACTAAAAAACCATTCCTTTAGAGGAATGGTTTTTACTTTATCTAAAAAAACTTATCTTTGCGTCGAAGAAAAAAAGGGGTGCTGTAAAAAGCTGAGATTATACCCAATGAACCTAGAACAGGTAATGCTGTTTAGGGAAACAAAAAAGGAGAAAATTTTCATTCAATTTTTCTCATAGGTAGTCGCCCCTTTTATTCAATTAATTTTTTAATAATTAAAAGAATGAAAGGATTTATTTTTTTGGGGCTATGCGTTAGCCCTCTGTGTATAGCACAGAAAACTGATTCACTTAAAGTGAAGGAAATTGAAATTCTTAACTTTACAAAAAAACTTCCTGTAACCAAAGAAATTATCTATGTAGAAAAAGATTTGGCGAGGAAAAATTTAGGACAAGATTTACCTATTTTACTTAAAAATCAAACATCTATTTTATCTTCATCTGATACAGGAAATGGCATTGGTTATACCGATTTTCGCATTCGTGGTGTAGCCGCTACCTCTATTAATATTATGCTAAATGGCGTTCCTTATAATGATAGCGAATCCCAAGGAACATTCTTTGTCAATGTCTCTGATTTAGCAAGTTCTGCTTCTCAAATTATCATACAAAGAGGTATAGGAACCTCCTCTAATGGTGTAGCCGCTTTTGGTGCCAGTGTAAATATCTTAACTAAAGAACCTAATAACAAACCCTATTTTCTAACAGACCTATCATACGGCTCCTTCAATACTGAAAAAAGAGCTTTTGAAGCAGGAACAGGAAGTTTTTTAAATAATAAATTATCCTTAATGGCAAGATATAGCCTTACAAAATCTGATGGATATATCGATAGAGCATTTTCAAACCTAAAATCCTATCACATTACGGCTTTATTCAAAACAGAAAAAACTCAATTAAGACTTATCGCTTTTGGAGGAAAAGAAAAAACCTATCAAGCCTGGAATGGTATAGATGCAAACACCTATAAAACTAATAGAAAATATAATTCTTCAGGCGAAATATATACCTCTAACGGTATTAAATATTATGATAATGAAACCGATAATTATCGCCAAAACCATTATCATTTTATACTTAACCAAAAACTAAATAATTTTTGGAATTTAGAAGCCACCCTTCACTATACCAAAGGAAAAGGCTATTATGAAAATTATAAACAAGACCAAAAATTAAGTAAATACAATCTTAATATTTCAAATATCACTAAAACCGACCTTATCAGAAAGAAATGGCTGGATAATGACTTTTATGGGTTAGTTTATCAATTTTTTGGAAAATATGACCGATTAAAAATAAATATCGGAGGAGCAGGAAATCAATATATTGGCTATCATTTTGGAAATATAAATTCAGCTTTGGAGCTTCCGCAAATTCCTTTTAACCATGAATATTATCGCAATAAATCCAAAAAAAACGACATTTCTGCTTTCGGAAAAATAATTTACACTACATATCCTTTTGAGTTTTTTGGAGATGTACAGTTTCGTCATATTCAGCATAATGCCGAAGTTATCCTTGCTCACGATAGTGAAGGCAAAAACTTTAATAGAGTTTTTAATTTCATCAACCCAAAAACAGGAATTAATTTCCTTATAAACCAAGGGAAAATTTACTTCTCTTATGCCATGGCACACCGAGAGCCTAATAGAAGTGATATTATCTCTAAAAATGATATTTCTCACGAAACCCTTCATGATTTTGAACTTGGTTTTGAGAAAAATTGGGATAAATTAAAAATCTCGGCTAATGCTTACTATATGCATTATCTAAACCAACTGGTTTTCAGTGGGAAAATCAACAATGTAGGAGCTTTTATTCGAGAAAACTCAGGGAAATCTTACCGCCGAGGGATAGAACTTGGACTCAATATTATTCCCACAAAAAACTTTAATATCTTCGCAAATGCGAATTTAAGTCAAAATAAAAATCTTAATTTCCGTACCAAAAAAAATAATATTTTAGAAGATTTAGGAAATACCCAAATTGCTCTTTCACCTAATTTCATCGGAAATATTGGGGTAAATTATCAGTTATCATCATTTAATATTCATTTACAAAACCAATATGTAGGTAAGCAGTTTCTAGACAATAATGAAAACAACTTACTTTCTATCCCTGATTATAATGTTTTAGACTTTGGTGCAAGCTATCTATTAGATTTAAAACACTATAAACTTCATTTACATTTTAATTTAAATAATATTCTTAATAGAATGTATATGAACAAAGGCTTTGTTTATGACCAAACTCCATATTATTATCCTCAAGCAGGAAGAAATTTCATGTTCGGAATGAGATTAATAATTAAATAATTTATTCTAATTATAAATTGAAAACCATTGATAATATCTATTGGAAAAAAAGAATAAAACACATACCTTTGTAAGGTAAAATCAATTAATTATTAAGTTATGAGTAATTTAAACATCATCGGACTACAAGAAGTTGACTGCGAAAAAATTGCAGAAAAATTAAATATTCTTTTGGCAAACTACTCTATTTTTTATCAAAATACGCGTGGAGCTCATTGGAATATCAAAGGAGATAATTTCTTCACTCTTCATGAAAAATTTGAAGAGTTATACACAAGTTTAGGAACCAAAATTGATGAAATTGCTGAAAGGATTTTAACTTTAGGACATGCTCCTCAGCATAATTATAGTGAATACAACAAAGTTTCTACTATCAAAGAAAGCCAAGAGGTAAACGATGGAGTAAAATGTATAGAACTCATTCTTCAATCTCTAAAAACTGTCATTGAACTTCAAAGAGAAATTTTAGATCTTACCGATGAAGCAAATGATGAAGGAACCAATGCTTTAGTAAGTGGATATATTACTGAGCAAGAAAAAGACGCTTGGATGTATAGAGCTTATTTAGGAAAATAATTCTCAACCAAAGAGCAAAAGTTTTTCAGACTTTTGCTTTTCTTTTTCTATTTTTGCAAAAATATTCATTTTGAAATATAAAAATTTAGATGCATCTCAACCTATTGGAATTTTTGATAGCGGTGTAGGAGGGCTTACCAATGCTCGTGCTATAAAAAATCTAATGCCTCAAGAAAATTTCATCTATTTTGGGGATACAAAACATCTTCCATACGGGGATAAATCCAAAGACGCCATTATAGATTATTCTATAAAAATCACTGAATTTCTCTTGGATAAAAACTGTAAATCCATTGTTATCGCTTGTAATACTGCAACTTCCAATGCTTTAGCAGAAGTCAAAAAAGTTGTTAAAGACAAAGCGTTAGTTTTTGATGTAATTAATCCTGTGGCAGAAAAAGTAGCTTATGAAATCCATCAAAATGTAGGAGTCATCGCAACCAAAGCTACTATTAACTCTAAATTATACAAAAAAAGTATTCAGAAATTTAATAAATTTATCAATGTAAAAGAATTAGCAACACCTCTGCTCGTTCCTGCCATTGAAGAAGGTTTCATCAATCACCCTATTTCTCATAGCATTATTGATAATTATCTATCCAATAAAAAGCTAAAAGAAATAGAAACTCTAATTTTAGGTTGTACTCATTACCCTCTACTCATAGAAGAAATAAAACAATACTACGGGACTAGAGTTAGAGTAATAGATTCCCCAAATATAGTTGCAAACTATATCAAACATGCCCTAAATAAGCATAATCTTCTCAATATTCATAATTCTCAACCTCAATATGAGTTTTATGTATCTGATATTACTAAAAACTTCCAAAAAATATCTAAAAAATTCTTTGGAAATAAAATAGAATTAGAACTAAAAAATTTATAGCTCTCTATGATTACCATCATCGCTGCTATCGGAAAAAACAATGAATTAGGAAAAAACAACCAGCTACTCTGGCATCTTCCTGAGGACTTAAAACACTTCAAGAATTTGACTACGGGACACCCTATAATTATGGGGAGAAAAACCTATGAAAGTATAGGAAAGCCTCTACCCAATCGCACAAATATAGTTGTAAGCCAAAGAGATAATTGGTTTGAAGAAGGTATTTTAATCGTTCCAAGTCTTAAAGAAGCGATAAAACATGCTCAAAAAATTAACGAAAATATTTTCATCCTTGGTGGAGGTAATATCTATGAACAAACGATTTTACAAGCTGATAAATTAGAAATCACCCAAGTAGATATTTCCACTGATGCCGATGTATTCTTTCCTAAAATAGATGAAAAAATTTGGGTAAAAACCAAAGAAATTGCTCATCAAAAAGATGAAAAAAATCAATATAATTATAGTTTTCAAACTTGGGAAAAATTAGAAAATCTTTAACCTTTTAGTTTCATACTATCTTAATTAAATATTAATTTTGCTTCTCAATTCAAAAACATGGAAAATCTCTTACTTCTTTTTACCAAAGACGGACTACAATGGCAAATAAACAAAGCTTCTACCACCATAGAAGAGGAAGCTTTTTTCGTAAATGAGGAAGAAAATAATCCTACCTTTATAGAGAAAAAACTTGAAGATGTTCTTCAAAAAAAATCTTGGAATGAAATCCGAGTACTATCTGCTTTCAATCATTTCTCATTAATGCCAGAAGGATTTTCTATACATGAATTAGGACAGCAGATTATATCTTATAATGCTGATATCATACCAGAAAAAGAAGAATTAATGCTCTCTATCAATCGCAAATTCGGAGTGCAATTTTATTATTCTTTTCCAAAAGATTTTTACCATAAAATTAAAGCATTGAAAGTCCCTACTTTCTTTAATTTTACTGGAGAAAAGCTACTCAATACCATTAATTGTAAAAAACAAAAAGAAATCCATATCAATCTTTATCACCATCAGGTAGAATTTTTAGCATTGCATAATAAAAAAGTGATTTTGTATAACAACTTAGATGCAACATCAGAGGTTGATTTTTTATATTTCATAATGTTTAGCCTGAATAAAATTAATTTCAAAATCAGCGAAACTCATTTTTATATTTACGGAGAAATTTCTGAAAATGAAACATTTATATCCGAATTAAAAAAATTCGCACCTAATATCTCCATTGTTTTTGAAAATTATAAAGGCAAAAATTTCATCTTAAATCACTAAAAATCAATATAAAAAATGTACCGTATCATATCTGGAACTTGGAAAGGAAAAAAAATATCTGCTCCAAAAAATTTTGAAGTAAGACCCACAACAGACTTCGCCAAAGAAGCCTTGTTTAGTATTTTAGATCATAGATTTGATTTAGAATACCTTTCTGTGTTGGATTTATTTGCAGGGATAGGCTCCATCTCATTAGAATTTGCTTCCAGAGGTTGTAAAGACATTACTTCTGTAGAAATGAATCCAAAACATGCAACCTTTATCAATAATACAGCAAAAGATTTGGGTTTTAACCTCCATATCAATCTTCAAAGAGCAAATGTTTTTGATTGGCTTAAAAAATTTAAAAACCATGGGAAAACTTATGATATCATCTTTTCTGACCCTCCTTTTGATGTATCAGAAAACGAGTATCAAGAATTGATTTCACTTGTCTTAAATCATGAAATCTTAAAAGAAAATGGTATTTTTATTTTAGAACATCAATCTCGTCTAAAAATAGAACATTCCCATTTACAAGAAACTAGAAAATATGGAAATGTAAGTTTTTCCTTTTTTCAAATCCAATAAAGTCGTCAGTCTATATCTTTAATAATAACCATTCTACCTCCTTGAACTTCTTTTTCGGAAGTAATCATATAAGCTTTTTGTGATAATAAAAAGAGTTCATCAGTAAAGAATAAAGTTTCAAAAAATTGCCGGTGAATTCCTTTTAGTTTTTCCATAAAAATATCTATTCCTAATTGATTATTATGCAAATTCATCACACTAAAAATAGTTTTATCATTTACTATTTTCTCATATAAGTCCGTAATATTTTTACACCACTTCAGTACTTTTTGCGGAGAAGATATTTTACAACAATACATCATAATCAAACAACACCAAAGCGAATGCCTAAAAGCACTCCCCCTACCTCCTTTATAATGATTTTGAGGATACTTTTTGTTAGAAATTTTGAGTGTTTTATAAGTAGCAAAAATAGTCAAAATACCAAAAAGAGGATTCCTAAATATCGCTCTCAAAAACATCAAAATTTGACTAAATTTTTCCATAAAAAGATTAAAAACAAAAATCGTAAATCCTTAGACTTACGATTTTTATATGTTTATTTGTTTAATAACAAACTCATTGTATTTGCAATCGTTTCTTTAGCCTGAGTTCTTTTTACAATAAAATCTACAAAACCTTTTTCTTGTAAAAACTCTGAAGTCTGGAATCCTTCAGGCAAATCTTTGCCTATCGTTTCTTTTATCACCCTTGGTCCTGCAAAACCTATCAATGCTCCTGGTTCTGCCATAATGATATCCGCGGTCATTGCAAAAGATGCTGTAATCCCCCCAAAAGTAGGATTTGTAAGATAAGCAACATACGGCAACCCCGCTTCAGAAAGTTGAGCCAATTTTGCTTGAACCTTTGCCATTTGCATCAATGAATAAGCTGCTTCTTGCATCCTTGCTCCTCCTGACTGACAAATAATCATATACGGAAGTCTTTTTTCTATACAAAAATCAATTGCTCTACGGATTTTTTCCCCCATTACTGAACCCAAAGAACCACCAATAAAACTAAAATCCATGCAAGAAATTACCATTTCTACACCATTCACTTTTCCCATTGCGTTACGAACAGAATCTTTCAACCCTGTCTTAGATTTGGCTTCTTTCAATCGGTCTTTATATGATTTTGTATCCTTAAATTTAAGAATATCTATACTTCTTACCCCTGCATTGAGTTCCTTAAATTTTCCTTCATCAAAAAGAATATTAAAATACTCTTCACTCCCAATTCTCACATGAAATCCATCCTCTGGCGACACATACTGATTTGCTTTCAGCTCATCATTTTCTATAATCTTTCCTGTCGGAGTCTGATGCCAAAGCCCTTTTGGAAGGTCTTTTTTTTCTTCCGTAGGAGTACTAATATTTTGTTTCTTTCTTCTGAACCAATCAAATGCTGACATAGTTTACTTTTTTATATTCGGCAAATTTACATTTTTTTTGTTTAATCTAATAAATCCTATTATACCCTGTTGCTTTTCTTTATTCTTTATCAACTTTAATTTCTCTTATCATTTCCCCAAAGAAGCTTCTGTCTCAATGTTTCATAAAAATTAGTTTCTTTTGGAAAAACGATACAAAAGCTAAAATCTGCTTTTCTCAAAATTAATTCATTCTCCGTATTCATATGATAAAGCCGAGAATCTAATCCGAGAAAATATTTTGGCACTCTACTTGATACCTTCAATTTAATTTCCACATTATCTTTAAGAATAATTGGTCTCATATTCAGATTATGTGGAGCAATAGGCGTTAAAGAAAAATTATCATTATTAGGCTCTATGATAGGACCTCCACAACTTAAAGAATACGCTGTAGAACCTGTAGGAGTTGCAACAATTAACCCATCTCCCCAAAAAAATGAGAGAAACTCACCATCTATTTCTGCTTCTACCGTAATCATTGAAGTGGTCTCTTTTCGAGTAATCGTAACATCATTCAAGGCATAAGGACAATCTATATTCTCGGCTTGTATTTCTATTACCGAACGCCTACTAAAATTCATCTCTCCAGCTAAAATCTGGTCTAAATTTTCTAAAATACTCTCTTGGGTAAAACTCGCCAAAAACCCCAAACGCCCCAAATTAACACCTATGATAGGAATTTCAAGATTTTGTATCAAATTTAATGTACTCAAAATAGTCCCATCTCCTCCAAAAGAAAAAAAATAATCAATTCCATTTTCTTGCAAATCTTGTTTAGTTCTGAAAGCTTGATAAGATTTATGAAAATTAAAACTTTCTTGCATCTCATTAAAAAGAAATATACTCAATTTTTTCCTTTCCAAAACCTCTAAAAATCTCTGAATATATCTCTCCGTTTCTTTATCTTTTTTCTGTGTATATAAAGCTATTTTCAACATTATATTTCCATATATTTTCACATAAATTAATGACGATTTTTAAGTAACTCTTCCTTTTTCATCGGTATAAATTCTGCTCTACAAGGTATCCATATTGCTCAAAACCCTTCCATGTAGAGGTCAAATTTCCATGACTAATTCTTATTGCTACTCTTATAAAGTCATCTATCATTTCTGTTCATTTATCTATCCAATTTACTTAAAATATAATATAAGCCTAAATTTAATAAAAATCCTATAACAAAAATATAGATATTAATATCTATATAAGAAGTGTTGTATCTTTTTGCCAAATCATGTAGTATATCCACACATCTTGCAAATCTAATTGTTATACTATCAGATAAAGGGAATATTTCTAAAATTTTATAAAAAATATAACAATTTACTCCTAATAAAGGAGTAATGATGAATCTTTTATAACTTTTAGCTCTTAATAGTAAATATAAACCATATAAAATAGGCAAAACACCTTGTAAATACAAGTTTATATAAACAGAAACTGTTTCATAGTCACTATCAAATAGAATAGCTGTAACATATAAAAATACAGCACATAACCCAAAAATAATATTAAAAAGGGTCAAATTATTTAGTATTTGTTCTATTTCTTCCATTTATAATTTTTTAATTCATTTTCAAAACCTAACCTATCATAACTGTAATTTTCCATTTACTCTCATATTATCTTGCTTTTTAGTTGTGAGTTTAGCAAAATGCTCTTTAGCTTCTTTAATATTTTTAGATACAGGTTTTTGATATGATATTTTAACTTTAGATGTTCTTTTTTAATAAGTGGTCTGGTTTATAGCTTTTTGGATATGTTAATTCTTTTTTATCATAAATTTCAAAATTCTTCATACCCATTAAATATTCTGACAATTTACCTCCCATACAAACAGGAAAAACCCCAAAATTTTCCATCAACAATCTAACATCTGGAAATCTATATATGTTCTTAAATCAGCATTATTCATCCAATTCACCTGGTAAATATAAAATTTTCTACTGAAATACATCTACTTTCCCATATTTATTCATTCTTTATCTTTGATTATCAACAAAATTCCTACTTTTGCAAAAATCATACTTTATGAAAACTCAAATCCTTTACGAAGACAATCATATTTTAATCATCAATAAAAATGTAGGACAATTAGTTCAAGGAGACAAAACAGGAGACAAAAGTCTTTTAGAACTTCTAAAATCTTTTATCAAGGAAAGAGACCAGAAGCCTGGCAATGTCTTTTTAGGGCTAGTGCATAGAATAGACAGACCCACATCAGGACTTGTAATCTATGCTAAAACCTCCAAAGCTCTCTCTCGCCTAACCCAAATGGTAAAAAATAGAGAAATCAAAAAAACATATTGGGCTATTGTCCCAAAAGAGATAATCCCACAAAGTCAAACTTTAACTCATTATCTCAAAAAAAATGAGAAAAACAATAAAGCTATTGTATACAACGGAGAAACTAATGGAGCTAAAAAAGCTATCCTTAATTACCAAATTATCAAAACTTTAGATAATTATATGCTTTTGGAAATAGATTTACAAACTGGTAGACATCATCAGATTAGAGCCCAACTTTCTAAAATCGGGGTTCCAATTAAAGGAGACTTAAAATATGGAGCTCCTCGCTCAAACCCTGATGGAGGAATATCTCTACATGCCAGAAGTTTAGAGTTTATCCATCCCGTGAGTAAAGAACAAATAAAAATCACCGCACCTACCCCTAAAAAAGACAATTTATGGAAGTCCGCTACTTTATGATTTTTCTATACTAAAAATAAATCTGAAGCGATACCATCAGCAAGAAACCAATGTTTTTTATTGATTTTCAAATGATTTTGGTCTATATATAAAGTTCCCTCTTGAATTTTTGGTTCAATACTTTTTGCAAGTTTTTGCATCATTTCTCCTGAAAACTGCATCTTCATTTGTTTCAAATTTACCCCCTTGGAAGTTCGCAAACCTATCATCAACATCTCATTATAAGCTTCTTCTTGGGATAAAATCTCAACTTCTTGAGGTAAAATTTCATCATAAAGAGATTTAATATACTTGGCATTATTGGGAATATTCCACGAACGCTGATTTACCCCATCGTAAGAGTGTGCCGATGGTCCAATGCCCAAATACGGTCGGTATTCCCAATAAGCCGAATTATGTTTAGAATGAAAAGGAGGTTGTGCAAAATTAGATATTTCATAATGCTCGAAACCATGATTTCTCAAAAAATCTACCATATAGAAAAAATCTCGACTTTGAGCAGATTCTTTCGGTAAAAGTTCTGGTTTTTTAATTACCCACTGATTAAGAGCCGTTTTAGGCTCTATAGTCAAGGCGTAAGAGGAAATATGTTGAACATTCAATTCTACCGCTTTTTCTAGATTTTTTTTCCACTGATCAAAACTGGATGTCGGCACTCCATAAATCAAATCAATATTGATATTACCAAAACCTAAATCTTGAGCCAATTTTATCGCATTTTCCGATTCTTCCGCCGTATGAGCCCTATTCATCAACCTTAAATCCTCTTCAAAAAAAGATTGAACACCTATACTAAAACGATTGACAGGAGTTTCCTCACGAAGAGATTTTAAAAAAAATGGAGTTAAATCATCTGGATTGGCCTCCAAAGTAACCTCTATATCTTCATCAAAAGAAAAATACTGCTGTATATTCTCTATAAAATCTGAAATTTCTTGAACCGATAAAATAGAAGGAGTTCCTCCACCGAAATATAAAGTTTTCAGACTTTTCTCTTTCACTTCCTTACTTCTCAAATGCAACTCTTTCTTCATTGCCCACAGCATCTCTTCTTTCATCTTTAATGATGTAGAAAAATGAAAATTACAATAACTGCATTTTTGTTTACAGAAAGGAATATGAATATAAAGCATAGATAAAACTATCTTGAAAAAACAAGACTTCTCATTATACAGTCCCCAAACGGAATAGTATACCTTTTTGCGAACTTCAAATTTATAACTTTTTTTGTTATATAAAAAATAATTTTTTCAGCTTTTTCTACATACCTTTGATGAAATAATCAAATTCTTTTTTGATTGTATAAGAATCTATAAAAATATTATTAGTTCAAAAGTTTAATTATCTAAAAAAATGAAAAAAGAAATGCTTAATGTAGCTCATCAACTTGATGAAAAAGGAAATTTGTTATGGGCTGGAGGAAGTGCCGACGCTCCTTGGATTGTTACAACCTTTAATCCTAATATTCTCAATAAAGAATGGGTAGGAGGAAAATCCGCTAAACAAGCTGATATTTTTAGAAAGCTTAATGGTCTCGATGAAAATATGTCTAAAAAATCCCGAGACATTATACATCAATTAAAAAATTTACCTCTAAAAGTTATCGCTGAAAATCAGTTTGCAGTAACAGACTTTGCTTATCAATTATTCATCAATCCAATTTTATCTCAATTAAAAGGCTTTTTGGATAGGGATGTTTTAGATTTACAAAACAATGAAAGTTTCTCTTCAGCAGAAGAAGAATGCCAAAACCTCATCAAACAAGAAAATTTTTCTAATGAATTTATTGAAGCTGTAAAAATTGCTTTTGAATGGCTCGACAAGAAAAATCCTAATGCTCCTAGAGCAGTGCGTTCTACAGCTCCTTCAGAAGATGGGGGTGAATTTAGCGGTAGTGGAAAATACTCTACCAAACTCCGTCAATTTGGCTTTGAAGAAGTATTAAATTCCATCAAAGATTGTTTCATTTCTCGATTTAATCGAGGTGCTTTACATTATCAATTCTCTGCTCCTCAAGTCTTTGGGGAAGATTTAGCATCATTATCCTTTGCGGTAATGGTACAGGATATGCAACCCCAAATAGATATTGCAGGAACTATATTTACTGCTGATACCCAAAGCAATCATTCTGGTTTCGTAGAAATAAATTTCACTTATGGTCTTGGTGAAGCTGTTGTTTCAGGGCGTGTTTCTAGTGATTCTTGGATTTTTGCGAAAAGACCTTTGAGATTAGAAAAAAATGGACTCATTGATTTCAAATTGGGAGAAAAACAAGAATATTTTGATGGACAATGGCACAAAAACACTGAAGAAAACGCTACAAAAGCATGTATGCCAAACGAAGTTGCTACGGCATTAGCAACCACAGGAATGTTGTTAGGGGATTTATTCCGAGAATTGGATAAAGACAGCTTAGAAAGTGATTTAGAAGCCGCTATCAATTTCTCCCAGAATACCATTATCATCACCCAACAAAGAGCCATCACTACTCTAAAACATGAACCTATTCATAAAAAATTCAGTCTCGATGGACGCAATGAAGACGGAGAAGAGACAGCTTCCTTGAAAAACACTATTCTTTTAAAAGATACAGGTATTAATGCCGGTATTCCTAGTATTACTCATGGGGTGGTTATTTCTCTTTTTGGTGAAGGAATTGATTTCAAGAAATCTTTTGAAAAAACATTTAACCAGAAAAGAAAAGAAGTTTTAGAAAAATATGGTGATAAAGTTGGTGTTATTTTAGTCACTGCCATGACTTACCCTTGGATGGAACCCTCTATGGAACAGACAGTAGCTTGTATAACTACTCGCGGAGGAAAAAATGACCACACCCCAATATGGTGTAAAGAACACGGACTTCCATGTGCTGTTTCTGTAAAAGGTGTACCAGAAGCTCTATTAGATGGAAATTTAATCACTTATTATGGTGTAGGAGACACACCTGCATTTTACAGAGGTCGTCATCAGTATACAATCACAGAAACTTTATTAAAAGGACTAAAACCATCTCCTATTCCTATTAGATTGATTATCTCTGATGCTAGTACAGCCCGCTCCGTATGTATGCGTTCTTATTTTCCATCTCTAAACATCGGTAGAGGCTCTGGTTTAGTTCGTTGGGAAATGCTCGCAGCTAAATTGCGTGTCCATCCAATGGCGGTAATAAACCATAAAACTCTATCTGAAGACTATTTACAATTAGTTCACCAAGGTCGAATGACTCATGAAGAAGCCCTAAAAACAGCTGACGATGTTATTAAATACATCAAAAATGAGGCTAAAAATCTTGACCCAATAGAATGGTATGTAAAATCATTAGCAAAAGAAATTGCAGGTATCGTTTCTCCTTATTATACAGATGATATCAATGAACCGATGGTAGTAAGGCTTCCCGACTTCAAAACTAATGAACATGCTGATTTACTCGGTGGTAGAGCCTATGAACCAGTAGAAGAAAACCCAATGCTCGGAGATCGTGGTGCGGGGAAATACTTGGGAGCATACCAAAAAGCATTTCTTAAAATAGACCTCAAAGCTTTAGCCTATGTTATCAATGAAATGGGATACACCAATATTCATATAGAAGTGCCTTTCGTAAGAACGCCAGATGAAATGAAAGCTGTAGCCAAATTAGTGAAAGATAGCGGAATAGATATTCCTCTTCAAATGATGTTTGAACTACCTGTCAATATTTCTCGTGCTGCAGATTTCTTCAAAGTAGCCGATGGCGGACAAATAGGCTCCAATGATTTACTTCAATTAGAATTTGGTTTAGATCGCTCTGGTGGAGACATTTTGCCATGGCATATTGAACATCTTCAATTCCGTATCCAAAAATTAATACAACGAAGAAATAGAGAAAAACCCAACTTCCATTTAGGTCTTTGCGGAAACCTCCCTTCTACTAACCCTGAGTTTGCAAAATGGCTAGTAGAAGCAGGAATAGAGGAATTTTCTGTAACTCCTGATGCTCTAATCCCTGCTCTTCTTGGAGTAACAGGAGAAACTCCAGAAGGAAAACAAATAATAACAACCCACACTGCTACTGGAGAAATAATTGTAAAATAATTTATATAAATATAAAGAACGCCTATCCAGAAAAGGATAGGCATTTTCTTTATTATTATCTCATACCATCTGGATTAATAAAATTCCCTAAATTTATTCCTAAACTAATCATCAAACTATTCCCTCCATACTGCTGTATCCTTGATAAACCAAAATTATAAGTTGCCCCAAAAGTCAAACGATTAAATCTAAATTTGATTATCGGTGAAAGGCTTAATCTTTGTCCACCCACATGATTATTTTCTGTTCTATAACTAGCCCCTAAACTCACTACATTATCTCCATTATGAATATTTGCCAATAGATTAAAATCTAACATTCTTGTAGAATTTGTATTCAGATTTAGAAAAAATGAAGGTGTGAAAGAAAATCTATCCTCGGAAACTCGCCAGTCATAACCTCCATTAATAAAGAATTTAGTCGGTGTAGGCTCTATCCCATTAACAATAGCCCTATCTTCTTTCAACGGAATGTCTACCAAAGAAACTCCTGCAAAAAAATTACGGTAACTCGCTTGTAATCCTAAATTAGCATATACCAAAAATATGCTGTTATTTCCTCCTAAAAGTGGGTCATTTAAGTTTAAGGCATTAATTTTAGACCAATCAAATGACATATTATAAAAATTGACAGCTGTTCCAAAGGAAAACTGATCTTTTCTTCCATCATCGCCCAATGGCACAAAATAAGATGCTCCCAATCCAAAACCATGAGAAGAAACTGGACCATTCTGATCCCGAAAGAGAGTTATTCCCGCTCCTACTCTATCAAAAACATTTGCATGAGCACCAAGACTTTGTATATTCGGTGATTCTTCTAACTTTGAAAACTGCTTTTGATAATTAGCATTTAACACAAAATCATCTGTTTTCCCAAGATGAGCAGGGTTAAAGAGAAACTCTCCATCAAATAAATATTGCTGATAAATTGGCAAAGTTTCCTGAGCCTCTCCTAATTCAAATATTACTACAAATAATAAAATTATTTTTTTCATGGTTTTTAAGAGAAATTCTATTTTTTAGTTATTCGCTAAATAATTCCGCCATTTTTCCACCGCATCTCGCATATCCTTCGGCATAGGGCTTTCAAAATACATTTCTTTTTTAGTCGTTGGATGAACAAACCCTAATGTATGAGCATGCAAAGCATGGCGTGGCAATATATTAAATACATTTTGAATAAACTGCTTATATTTTGGTAAATTTTGCCCTCTTAAAGGAATATGTCCTTCATACCTTTCATCATTAAATAAAGTATGCCCTATATGTCTAAAATGAGCCCTAATTTGGTGTGTTCTCCCTGTTTCCAATTTACATTCTACCCAAGTCATATATCGAAAACGCTCTAAAACACGATAGTGAGTTACCGCATGTTTCCCTTGACTGCCATCTGCATAGACTGCCATCTGCATTCGGTTCTTTTGATCTCTACCGATATTCCCACGAATAGTCCCCATATCATCAGGTAAATTACCCCATACAAATGCCCAATAGAGCCTTTTAGTTGTCCTTTCAAAAAATTGTTTTGCTAAAAAACTCATCGCATATTCATTTTTAGCAATAACTAAAAGCCCCGAAGTATCTTTATCAATTCTATGAACAAGCCCCACTCGGTCTAAATCAGTTTTAAGTCCATTTTTTTCAAAATGATACGCCACAGCATTAACTAATGTTCCTTCCCAATTTCCAAATCCTGGATGTACTACCATACCTGCCTCTTTATCAATCACCAAAACATCTTCATCTTCATAAACAATATTAATAGGAATATCTTGCGGAACTATCACATTCTCCCTTGGTGGATGAGTCAACAATACCGATATTTGATCGCCTGGTTTTACTCTATAATTTTGTTTCACAGACACTCCATTCACGACAACATTACCTGCACGGCAAGTCTGCGAAATTTTATTTCGGGAGGAATTTTGTCTGAAAATTAACAAAAACTTGTCAATCCTCAACGGCTCTTGACTTTTATCAACAACAATGTTTAGATGTTCATACAGCCCATCATGTTCTTCACTATCATCATGTTGCCCCTCTAACAACTCTATATCTTCTAAAAATACATCCATATTATAAGGAATTATCTTAATTAAGTAATTATTCTATAACTACTTTATTGACCTTTGTTTTTTCTTCTGATGATACGGGTAGCTTTTTCTCCTTTTCCGATATTGGAACTGTATTAGATGATTTTTCTGTTTTTACTGGTTCTGCTGGTTTAATTTCCTCAATAGAATAATCAAAAGCATCTTCCTCCACTGCTTCATATTTGCGATAAATTTTATCTAATTCTTTAATTTTATTCATCATCTCTGCTGGTGTTTTTCTACTCGCCCAAATATCTATTTGCATTCCTTGGTCTCTAAAAGCTCCTCTATCAGGGTCTTGGTAATAAATAATTGCTTCTTCATCTTCTCCATCATCAAACTTTATAAGACCTATTTCAAAACGATGTTTTCTAATAATTTCTCTTGCCTCTCTCACACTTAACCCTACTAAATTTGGTACAGCAATATTTCTCATCGGTCCTGAACCAATCACTAAATCAACCACCGAAAACTTCGGCAACAAAGTTCCTGGTCTTACTTCTCGCCCTTCAAATAACATACGAATAACCGCATCTTTCTGTATATTTGGCTCATAAATAGTATCACCTACTTTCAAACCTACAAGCTCTAATCTACTATAAGCCAAACCTTTATATTTATCTAATATATCAGGAACCTCCACTTTAGCCCAAGTTTTAGGGTTAACCTTTAACATGATAGCTCTCCCCTCTTTAACCCTAGAACCCGCAGATGGATAAATTTGTAAAACCTGAAAAGGCTTATATTTAGGTTCATATTTAAAACTATCTACCTCCACAGTCAGCCCCATATCCTCCAAAACTTTCACTGCTTGATGAATAGGCATATCTACTACATTTGGAACAGGAACTTCTTTACCATGATTCGTATGATATTCTAACCATCTGAAAGTTCCCCATATCAGCCCAACGAAGAGACAGACCACTATCAATATATTAACTCCTACTTTCCAATTAAAAAACGATTTAAACATAATCATCGCAAATTATAAACATGAGCAAAGATATAAAAAATTAAATCAACATATCATAATTTGGCTCAAAGATTAAAAATCAATAACTTTGCTTTCATGTTAAAAGAATTGAAACCTATTTTATTATTACTTGGTAGGTTTTTGGGAATCTACTTTGGGCTTATAGCTCTGTATCAACTTTATCTTAATGCATATTCTGATGTTGCTGCAGACCCTATCACTAGGATTATTGCTGAGCAATCTGCTTATTGCCTTCGTGAAACTGGTTACCCTACTCAATTAATAGATGGTAAAGCCAAAGAAGGCATTTACTTCTATATCAACAAAATATGGCCCACAGTAATGATAGAAGGTTGTAATGCTATTTCTATTATGATTTTATTTTTGGCATTTATTTTTGCTTTTTATCAGGGTATTAAAACATTTTGGTTTTCTTTGGGAGGACTGATTTTCCTCTATATCATTAATATTTTGAGAATTGCTATTATTAATATTGTAATTTTAGAACTTCCTGATAAATATGCAGATATGAGCCACGATTATTTCTTCCCTGCAATAATCTACGGTGCTGTTGTTTTACTTTGGATTATTTGGATTAAATTTTTTGTACTGAAAAGATGAAATATTTGCAATGGATTTTTGTGTTCATTTTTACTTTCTGCCTAATTGGAGTGAGAATGGTAGAAAATCAAATTTTTTATGACCCTTTTTTAGATTTTTTCAAAAGTAATATTCAACAGGAAAAATTTCCCAGTTTTGATTGGGGGAAAATCATTTTTAGTCATATTTTAAGATTCTTACTTAATCTTATTTTTTCTTTAGGAGTGATTTATTTTTTATTTCTAAACAAAAAATGGACCATACAAACAGGAGGACTTATTATTCTATCTTTTATATTTTTCTTCCCTATTTATCTGTATTGTCTTTACTCTCATTTTGAATTTGGAGAATTATTTACCTTTTATATTCGGAGAATTATCATTCAGCCTATACCTTTACTAGTTCTTATTCCAATGTTTTATTATTTAAAGAAAAAACAGAATCATAATTCAATTTAATTACCATCCATGATCTGATGTTTTTGGAGTTGAGAAATATTCTTCACATTCCATTTTACTTTTCTTTGGAATGGAGCCTTTCTACTTTCACAGTTCACTTCACAAATTTTACATGAATAAGCCTTACAATCATCCATATGAAAGTTAAACTCAATACTACGATTAGTCTTTTCAGCAAGTAATTGCATTAATTTTCCTAACTCATCATGAGACTCTTTAAGCGTTCTATACCAAGGCATTGTAATATGAGCATCTATATGCAGATGAGAACCAAACTGCTGCACCTTCATATTATGAACATCTATCCATTCGGGGACTCTGTGAAATTCTAAAATAGAAGCTATTTGCTCTAAAATATTTTCGTCGGCTTCATCCATTACTCCCTTCAATGCAGTTCTGATAATTTTACCACCAACCACTATGATATACCCACCGAAACCCAATGCTACCACAGCATCTAACCAATACCATTGGGTAAAATATACCAAAACCAAACTAAAAACAACCCCAAAAGTAGTATAAGTATCTGATTGCAAATGCTTTCCTGATGAAATCAAAACCAATGAATTATCTCTTTTACCTTTTTTTACTGAAAGATACCCTATATAATAATTTATCAATCCTACAACTAAAACGATTGCAATTCCCCAATCTAAATCTTTCAATTGATTTTGGTTCAACAAACTATTTATGGCTTCAATAACAATCATTACTCCTGCGAAAACAATCATCACTCCCTCTACCCCAGAAGTTACAAATTCTATTTTCCCATGACCATAAGGATGATCTTCATCTCTTGGCTTTGCAGCCAAATAAAGAGAATACAAGCCCATAAATGCACTAATCACATTTACAATGCTCTCCATTGCATCAGAATATACCGCATCAGAGCTTGTGAGATACCATGCTAATAGTTTCCCCACGAATAAAAATACTCCAATAATTGCTATACTCCGCTGAAAAGCAAACCTTGATTTCCCTAAAATATTCATCTTATAAGCTAAAGAAACTTCCCCCTATACTAATTGATTTTCCACCAAATATTCCGCTATCTGAACGGCATTCGTAGCTGCCCCTTTTCTCAAATTATCTGCTACTATCCAGCAATTCAAAGTATTAGGTTGAGAATAATCCCTTCTAATCCTTCCCACAAAAACCTCATCTTTTCCCTCACAATAAAAAGGCATAGGATATTGTTTTTGAGATACATCATCTTGTAGAATAATACCAGAAGTATTCGCTAAAATAAATTTAACCTCTTCTAAATCAAAATCTTTATCAAATTCTATGTTTACACTTTCAGAATGCCCTCCTTGAACAGGAACTCGCACTGCCGTTGCTGATATTTTCAAGCTCTTATCATTCATTATTTTTTTAGGCTCATTCATGAGTTTCAGCTCCT
Source organism: uncultured Flavobacteriaceae bacterium (assembly GCA_963530615.1). Lineage (GTDB taxonomy): Bacteria > Bacteroidota > Bacteroidia > Flavobacteriales > Weeksellaceae > JABCPE02. The sequence goes on along the minus strand of CAUSDX010000002.1, from coordinate 156,276 downwards.
CTTTTGTGTAATCATCTTCTGCGAAAACATCACATTGCGGTAAAGCATTTTTGAAGATTTGATAAGGATAAACTTTTTCACAGTTCTCTCCTTTTATTTCAGCATTTAATTGATTTACAGCATCTTTTCCTGTTCCCGTAACTGACTGATATGTGGAAACCACCACTCTCTTTATCCCATATTTTTGATGCAAAGGATTAAGTACCATCACTAATTGAATGGTAGAGCAATTCGGATTCGCTATGATTTTATCTTCTTTAGTTAAAACATGAGCATTAATCTCTGGCACCACTAGTTTTTTAGTTGAATCCATTCTCCACGCAGAAGAATTATCTATCACCGTTGTACCCACTTCTGCAAATTTAGGTGCAAATCCCAAAGAAGTGCTACCCCCCGCAGAAAACAATGCGACATTAGGTCTTTTCACAATAGCTTCTTGTATTGACACTACAGAACATTCTTTACCCTTAAAACTTATCTTCTTTCCGATAGATTTTTCTGAGGCTACGGGGATTAACTCCGTTATAGGGAAATTTCTTTCTTCCAAAACTTTAAGCATAATCTGACCTACCATACCAGTAACTCCTACTACAGCAACTTTCATATAGTGATTTTTTATTATTTTAATTATCCAAAAATTTTGCTCCAAGGATAAGCATACTCAAAAATAAGAGCTGCACTGAGAGCTAATACTACAATAAATAATGACACCTTCTTCGTATTTTTCAATAAAAATGTAACATATGCCATTAGTCCCATAGAAATTAATATACTAATAGAATATCTAAAATACACCAAATTACTTCCTTCCCAAGTAACAAATGCTGGTGAATAATACTCCATCATTACACCTAACACTCCTTGAATAAATAGTAACATTGTAGCAAAAAAAGAAGATTTTCTCAATACCTCCGAAACTCTTCCTCCTTGCCCTAAAAATGTAAGCAATAACAAAAAAATAAATGCTCCAAATATGATAATCGTGGAATAAGAAATCCCATTATGGGAACCTGCAAATGTCTGATAAATTTCTTCCATTTTTATAACTTTATTAAAATATACAAATATAAAAAAATCCCGACTTATAAAAGCCGAGATTTTAATTTATTTCATCATTTTTTAGAATTGGAATGTCAATGATGCTGACCATGTTCTACCATAACCGAAGTATACCTGATTATTCTTGTGTAATCCTTTATATGTATTGCCATTAATTACATCTTGCTCCGTAGCATGGATATTCGTTCTAGACTCAGCAATATAAATAGTATCCAATACATTGTAAATACTTCCTCTAAAAGTAAAAGATTGACCATTTCCTATACCTAATTTATAAGACAATCCTACATCTAATAAATTATAACTTGGTAACCTTAAAGAACCTTGATGACCTGGTTTCTCAAATTTTCCAGCATCAACAGCTGAATATAATCTATCTAAATATCTCCAATCCGCTGATATAGAAAGCCCTTCTACTGGTGTTAATTTCAATCCTGCACTTGTTGTGAATTGAGCTGCATCCCCTACTTTAACTCCAGACAAATAAAGTGTTTTTGCTTCTATTGGTTTTCCATCAGCTCCAATAATCAACTCTGATGTATCTTGCAAATATGTTCCCGATGCATTACCGCTATATTTCCAATCCCCTAATGAAATCATACCTGTAAGAGAAAGGTAGTTTACAACTTTATACTCTGCATCAAACTCTACCCCCATGTGAATCTGAGTAATTCCTAAAATATTTGCACTACCATTAATTTTCTTACCTGTTCCTACTACACCAGTAGCACCTACCACATATTCATCAAAACTATTTCTTACAGACAAATATCTATCTTTCCAAGAGGTTCTATACAAGTTAAGATTTGCACTAAAAGAGCTTGATCTGAAACTGTACCCTATCTCCATACCAAATATCTTCTCATTAGTAAGATTTGGATTCAAATAATTTTTATTACTAGGATATACAGAGCCAAATACAGGTTGCTTTTCATAATATCCAATATTTGCAAATACATTATTATGCTCATCAATATTAGTATTGATTCCTGCTTTTACATTAAATCCTGTTTTGTATTTAAACCCTGTTTTAGTATCTATTGCAGAAGAAGGATCCCCCACTACAGCTAATGTGCCAGGTTTTAAGAAATGATCTATTCTTTGATATCCTTGACTAGAAACAGATCCTTGAACGAATGCAGATACCTTATCATTACTATACTCTAACTGACCAAACAATCCTCCCCATAAAATTTCACCATCATTATTATAAGAAATCGGTTCTGCATTAATTTTTGAGAAATAAGGAATACCTATCGTATGATTTGTTGTAACCACTCTATTTCCTACATTTTTATTACCTCCATCAGTATAAGATGTTGCTCCTAAATAATCAGATACAGCCATCATATGATAACCTTTATAATATCTTCCGTCTAAACCTACACTCAGTTGTAAATTAGAATTAAATTTATGAGTAAAGTTTGTCAAGAAACCATACCAATTATGGTCATTCGTTGATACTCGTCTTAAAATTTTTGGAGATGTTGGAGATGCAGCATTTGCAGCATACATTGCATCATAATCTAATAAACCTGTTTGTAAATTTCTATATGTTTCAAGGCTAGAACCTTTTACTGGTGAATTACTTCCACTTCCTCCACCTCTTCCCCAAGAAGCATAAACTATAGTAGCTAACTTATTTTTAGTATTAATGTTCCAATCCCAATTAAACATTGCTACTGGTTTATGATAGTAGTTTTCTGACCAAACATATTCCTTTCCATTTAAGTAACCTAGCATAGAATTATATTTTCTATTAGGTATACCTCCGTGTCCATATTTAATATAGTCCGAAATTGTAACTTGTACTCCTCTTTGGTCGTGTTTCTGTGGAGCTCCCGTCACCATGATTTGGAAATCATGTTTTTTATTCGGTTGATACCCTACTGCTAAATAATAATTATACCCCTCAAAACTAGTCCCATCAGCATACATCGCACCAGATGTTCTACTCATTAAAAATGAAGATGACCAACCTTTTTCATTTTTTCCTGTATTATAAGCAAATAACGCCTTTTTATAACCATCATTACCTATTCCGATGGATACTGTTCCTCCTTTTTTCTTATCAGCAGCTCTTGTAATAATATTAATTGTACCCCCTACTGAAGCAATCGCTAATTTAGAAGCTCCCAAACCTCTCTGAACCTGCATAGCAGAAGTAACATCTGAAAGACCCGCCCAGTTAGACCAATATACCTTTGTAGATTCCATATCATTCACAGGCATACCATTCACCATTACAGCAATATTTTCTTGGCTAAAACCTCTGATGTTAATTCTTGAATCTCCAAAACCTCCTCCTGATTTAGTAGTATAAACTGATGGAGTAGAATTTAAAATCTCAGGAAACTCTTGATTTCCTAATTTTTCCACAATAGCAGCTTCCTTAAGTGTAGAAACCGCCACTGGAGTTTTTCTATCCTTAGCAATGTCTGTAACACCACCTACGATAACTACCTCCTCGATGTCTTTACCTGTGCTTTCTTCTTGTTCTTGTGCAAAATAAAAACTCGCCGTTGTTAAAGTCAATACTGCTATCGCAGATTTCCTTAAAAAGTTTGTCTTCATAAATTTTTATAAATTATTAGATGTTGCAAATTTACATTTATTTTTTAACTAAATTTAACAAAACTTATTTTTTTACACCTAAAAAAGTTAATTTTTCTAAAACAATACTATAAATCAAACTGGTTAGAGTATTATTTTTTAATTTCGGTCTGATTTTTGTTCCTCTAAAACATTTTCTTTTGTTTCATTAACTTCTGTAAATTCATCATAATAAACTTGTATCAACAGAATCGTAATAGAAAGTAGTATAGGGCCAAAAATCAACCCAATAAATCCAAATATCTTTAATCCCAAAACAATCCCAAATACCGATATCAAAGGATGAATATCCTCTATTTTCTTCAACAAAGTAAATCTCATCACATTATCCACTCCCGCAGATAAAAACCCAAAAAATAATACTCCTATTGCACCCGTAACATCATTATTTACCAAAAGTACTATACTTACAGGGACATATACCACACTCCCTCCTACAATTGGGATAACAGAAGCTATCGCCGTCAATACAAATAAAAAAAACGGACTTGATACACCAAACAATAAATAGCCTATCAAAACCGTCAAGCCTTGCCCCAATGCAACTACAGGAATCCCTATCACATTAGCTATAATAAGTTTACGAAATTTATCTCCTAATTTACTTACATTTGACTTCTTTAACGGCACTGCTATCTCTATTGCATTCTCCATTTTCCGTGTATTAGTAAGCATAAAATACAATATGAAATAGGCAGTTACTATCATCGTTATCAAATCTATCGTAGTATTTAACACCGATGATGAATATTCCGCAACCCAACCTCCAACCTTTTTCACATCAATAGAATCTATTAAATTATAATCTATTTTTTGTACAAAATATTGATGCAAGGTCTCTGCATAATTCATTACCACATCTACATAATCTCCCGAATCTGCTAATTTAGAAACCAATGTAGAAACTACATAATATAAAGGTACTAAAATCACAACTATCGATATCAACATCAAATAAATAAAGGCCAACCATGGTTTCCACCCTCTATTCTCTATTAATCTACAATAATAATCTCTAAATATCGTATAAAGCGTAATGGCACCCAGAAATGCTGACAAAAAATCACTTAGACTACTCGTTATCAAATATAGAAAAACTAAAATTAATGCCAATAATATAATTTGTCTAATCTTATTATTGCTGATCTGATCTTTCATAAAATATACATTATTTTTTACAATAATATCAAAAGTATTTTAACATTACAAATTATTTATTTTCCCAATAAAAAAACTCCCAAGGAATTGGGAGTTTTTATGTAAAGCAAAGTGCTTAATGAATAGAAATTATCATACTTTAATCTCTACATCTACACCACTTGGCAATTCTAACTTCATAAGTGCATCCACTGTTTTAGATGAAGAAGAGTAAATATCCATCAATCTTTTATGAGCAGAAAGTTGGAACTGTTCTCTTGCTTTCTTATTAACATGCGGAGATCTCAATACAGTAAAGATTCTCTTATGAGTAGGCAACGGAATTGGTCCATTCACCACTGCTCCTGTAGATTTTACTGTTTTTACGATTTTCTCAGCAGATTTATCTACTAAATTATAATCGTAAGACTTAAGTTTTATTCTGATTCTTTGTGACATTTTAATCTAAATTATAATATTAACCTCTTGCCTTCGCAATCACTTCTTCTGCTACATTCTGTGGAGCTGGTTCATATTTTTCAAACTCCATAGAAGATGTTGCTCTACCAGAAGATAATGTTCTTAATGATGTTACATATCCGAACATCTCCGCTAATGGAACGAATGCTTTAATAACTTTAGCATTATTTCTGTCATCCATACCATTTACCGTTCCTCTTCTTCTGTTAAGGTCTCCTACAATATCCCCCATATATTCCTCTGGAGTTACTACTTCCAGTTTCATAATAGGTTCCATAATCACAGGTTTTGCAGCTTTACCAGCTTCTTTGAAACCAAGTTTTGCAGCCAATTCAAACGATAATTGGTCAGAATCCACAGGGTGGAAAGATCCATCTTTTAATGTAACCTTAATTCCCTCAATTTCAAATCCTGCCAATGGACCATTCTTCATAGCCTCTTTGAATCCTTTTTCAACAGACGGAATAAATTCTTTCGGAATGTTACCCCCTTTAATTTCATTGATGAATTCAAGACCTGTTTTACCTTCTTCTGCTGGACCAATTTCAAAAACAATATCCGCAAACTTACCTCTACCTCCAGTTTGTTTTTTATAAACCTCTCTATGATTTGCTGTAGCAGTTAGAGATTCTTTATATTCTACTTGTGGCTGACCTTGATTTACTTCTACTTTGAATTCTCTTCTCAAACGATCTACAATAATATCCAAGTGAAGCTCACCCATACCAGAAATAATCGTTTGTCCAGAAGCTTCATCAGTTTTTACTTGGAATGTTGGATCCTCTTCTGCCAACTTCGCCAAAGCATTACCCATTTTATCTTGGTCAGCTTTAGTTTTAGGTTCAACAGCGATACCGATTACTGGGTCTGGGAATATCATAGATTCAAGAACTATAGGATTTTTCTCATCACAAAGAGTATCCCCTGTTTTAATATCCTTAAATCCTACCGCTGCACCAATATCTCCTGCTTCAATGTACTCAACAGGATTTTGCTTATTAGCGTGCATTTGATAGATTCTTGAGATCCTCTCTTTAGAATCAGATCTTGTATTTAACACATAAGAACCAGCATCTAATCTTCCTGAATAAGCTCTAAAGAAAGCTAACCTACCTACATAAGGGTCAGTTGCAATCTTGAATGCCAATGCAGCGAAAGGCTCATTTACATCTGGTTTTCTTGTAATTTCAGTATCCGTTTTAGGATCAGTACCCTTAATATCATCTTTATCAAGTGGAGATGGCAAGTATTTACATACTGCATCTAACATGAACTGAACTCCCTTATTTTTGAATGAAGAACCACAAGTCATTGGAATGATAGACAAGTCTATCGTAGCTTTTCTCAATGCCTCGTTAATCTCTTCTTCTGTAATAGAATCTGGATCTTCAAAGAATTTTTCTAATAAAGATTCATCATATTCTGCTACATTTTCTACTAAATTTTGTCTATATTCCAACACCTCATCTTTCATATCATCAGGAATTGGAACTACATCAAAGGTCATACCTTGAGTATCTTCATGCCATACAATAGCTCTATTTTTAATTAGGTCTACAACTCCCTTGAAGTCCTCTTCAGCACCGATTGGTAACACAATTGGCACAGCATTAGAACCTAACATTTCCTTAACTTGACGGCAAACCGCCAAGAAATCAGCTCCTTGTCTGTCCATTTTGTTTACAAACCCCATTCTGGCAACTTTATAATTGTCAGCCAATCTCCAGTTAGTTTCAGATTGTGGCTCTACACCATCTACCGCTGAAAATAAGAACACCAAACCATCCAATACTCTTAACGAACGGTTTACCTCTACAGTAAAATCAACGTGTCCTGGAGTATCAATAATGTTAAAGTGGTAGCCTTTTGTTTCTGGTAAAACATTCCCTTGATCCGTTGGGAAATTCCAGTTACAAGTTGTCGCAGCAGAAGTAATTGTAATACCTCTTTCTGCTTCTTGCTCCATCCAGTCCATTTGAGATGTCCCTTGGTGAGTTTCCCCCAACTTGTGAGTTTTTCCTGTATAGAACAAAATTCTCTCTGTAGTGGTAGTCTTACCTGCATCAATATGAGCAGCAATACCAATATTTCTTGTATATTTAAGATCTCTTCCCATTTCAGATTAGAATTTAAAGTGTGAGAATGCTTTATTTGCTTCTGCCATCTTATGAGTATCTGTCTTTTTCTTGACTGCAGCCCCTTCTTCTTTTGCAGCTGCAATAATCTCCGCCGCTAATCTTTGAGCCATTGACTTATCATTTCTCAAAGAAGCATATTTGATTAACCATTTCATTGCCATAGAAATTTTTCTATCAGCTCTGATTGGCATTGGAATTTGGAAGTTAGCCCCTCCAACTCTTCTTGATCTCACCTCTACATGTGGCATCACATTAGTTAATGCATCTTTCCACACTTCAAGAGATGTTTTTTCTTGATCCTCTTTTTTAGTTTCTACAATATCTAATGCATCATAGAAAATTCTAAAAGCGATAGATTTTTTACCATCTACCATTAAATTATTTACAAATCTCGTTACCAATTGATCATTAAATTTAGGATCTGGTAACAACGGTCTTTTTTTCGCTTTTGTCTTTCTCATTGTCTTGTTCCTTAAAATTTAATGATTATTTTTTCGCTGGTGCTGCACCTGGCTTAGGTCTTTTCGCTCCATACTTAGATCTTCTTTGAGTTCTACCATTTACACCCGCAGTGTCTAAGGCACCTCTAACAATGTGATAACGAACTCCCGGTAGGTCTTTCACCCTTCCGCCTCTTACCAATACTATCGAGTGCTCCTGGAGATTATGTCCTTCGCCCGGGATATAAGCGTTTACTTCTTTACCATTAGAAAGTCTTACCCTAGCTACTTTTCTAAGTGCAGAGTTCGGTTTCTTAGGTGTAGTCGTATATACTCTTGTACATACTCCTCTTCTTTGTGGACAAGAATCCAAAGCAGCCGATTTGCTCTTCTTGGCAAGTGTGGCTCTTCCTTTTCTTACTAATTGTTGAATAGTAGGCATTTTATTGCTTTATATATTTAATTAATTTGCAAAAATATAACTTTTTTCTAAATCATAAAAATAATTTTCTCTGATTTATTATTTTTTTTACTAAAAAGAAATGATTTACCATTAAAAACTCTATTTCGCCGTAGCAACCCCTCCTGTATGTCTTATAGCATCATGAATTTTTGTATCAACAAGAATTAATTCCGATGTATTTTCTATATGATGCCAAGTATACCCAGTTTCTAATTTAATTCCTCTTTCTTCAAGTATTTTATTAGCCTTATTAAAATCATTACTCCCCCCCAATTCCTTTAGTTTCACCTGAATAGGATTCCCCATTTTATCTTTATACGCATATATAGAAAAATCTGGAAATCCTGCTTGGGTATACCTAACCCCATCAGGATACGCTTTATCTAACCTTATCCATTCATCATAAGTCTTCCCCATATACACTCCTTCCCTATCCAAAACTGCTTTCATTTTTTTATTAAGACTTTATGATGATAGAGTGGCTCCGACTTTAACCAGCTCTGGTGAAAGTATTTATTGGCCTGAAAAACGCAATATCAATGATATGGAATATCGCAGAATGAGCACTTTTCCTTCCGACTTTGATTTTGGTGATGCCAAGGTTCGATATGTTTGCTGAATGTCCGTACCTCCAATGATGACCGCCAAAATCGCTGAACAAATCAAATTGCAGTGGTTTGAATCAAACAATAAATTAAACGCTTCTTAAAAAGCAATTAAAAACCCATTAAAAAAGCGACTCAATCAACTTGGTCGCTTTTCATTTTTTTTGGACATTTCGTTTTGACGATTATATATACCTCATACACTCTCATTTTTTTATACTATCGTTAACTCTCTAAAAAATAATAAAACTCAGTCTACATCCCCAAACTCTCCCTTACTTTATCCAAAGTATTCCTAGCGACTGCACGAGTTTTCTCTGCTCCTTCTTGGAGCTTTTTCTCCAATTCTGGGAGGTTATTCATGTAATAGCTAAAAGTTTCTCGCTCCTTTTGATAAGTTTCTAAAATAAGATTTAAAAGCTCTGTTTTTGCATGTCCGTAACCAAAATTCCCTGCTAAATATTTTTGCCTTAATACCTCTACTTGTTCAGATGAAGCAATAAGCGAATAAATCGCGAAGACTTTACAAGTATCAGGGTTTTTCGGCTCTTCCAATGGTGTAGAATCGGTTTCTATGGACATCACTTGTTTTTTCAATTCTTTCTCTGGCAAGAAGATATTGATGATATTCCCACGGGATTTAGACATTTTATTCCCATCTGTTCCTGGCACATATTTAGTGTTTTCTTGCAATTCTGCTTGTGGCAAAACAAAAACTTCTCCCATTTGATTATTAAATCTTGCACCTACATCTCGTGCCATTTCCAAATGCTGCAATTGGTCCTTACCTACTGGAACCACCTCTGCATCATAAAGTAAAATATCTGCTGCCATAAGCATTGGGTAAGTGAAAAGCCCGACATTGACATCACTCAATCTATCTGCCTTGTCCTTAAATCCATGAGCTAAAGTCAACCTTTGATAAGGAAAAAAACAAGATAAATACCATGCTAACTCACACACTTCTGGAATATCACTTTGTCTATAAAAATAAGTTTTCTCAGTATCTACTCCAAAGGCAAGCCATGCCGCCGCAATTTCATAGGTGTTTTGTCTCAAAACCTCCGCATCTTTTATCTGCGTCAAAGTATGCATATTAGCAATAAATAAAAAAGACTCATTTTCCTGTTTTTTTGACAACTCTATGGCTGGGACTATCGCTCCCAAAATATTCCCCAAATGCGGCGTTCCTGTCGCCTGTATTCCTGTAAGTATTCTTGACATTTTTTATTTAACTCTAATATTATGTTTTATCTAACTTTTATCTTCAGTATCTTATCAGAATTGATAATTCATATATTTTTCCAATCCCTATATACTATTTTGCATTTTACCTATTCGTAATAAAATATTTGCAAAATTATAAAAACCCACGAAGTTTTTCTTATTTTTTCCAACAAAATTATTTCCACACTTGTCTTTATTTTTTGTTTATATAACATGTATTTTTTTACAAAAACACTCTCTACTAAAGAGAATTTACTCAACAATAGATAAAAACAGACACAGATTATTGAGATGACTTTCGGCACTTTTTATATCTATTTATTAAAAACTTCCTTTATATTCTTTTTAATTTGTTCTTGCAAAACTTCAATAGAAATATCTCTAAGCCTTGCAAATTGCTCATAAAGTAACGACACCTCTCCCTCCCAAACATCAGTTTCCAAGAAAACTCTCTCCAAAGGTAGATCTTTTGCCAAACCTTGTAGACTCTCACTATATAGTAATGCTTTACCCAAAGATAAATAAAATCCCTTTTTCAAAAGCTCATCAGCAATATTCTTTTTTTTATTAAATCCATGGACAATAATCGGAGTTTTAGCAATTTTTGAAAATCTTAACAACTCCGAAAAACGCCTAACACAATGAACAATCACTGGTTTATACACTTCATTTGCCCAAAGAATTTGAGCCTCAAAAACTCTCTCTTGTTCAGAAATCGGAATACTCACCAAAGAATCCAAACCACATTCACCCACTGCCCAACAAAGAGGATTTTTTTTAGAAACATCCCTTACTCTTTCTAAATATTGCTCAACATTCTCATCAATGTCCTTGGGATGCAAACCGACAGAAAACGGAATTTGGGGAACATCCTCCCCCAAATCTAAATTATAAATACCTTTCTTCGTTAAAAAATGATGGTGAATATCTAACTCACCTTCCTCCTCATAACTTTTCCTTGTTCTCATCATTCGTATAAATATTAGGCATCTGCCACTCGTATTTTACAGCCAAAGTTCTAATCACTACAATCACTAAAATAGTAGAGATATGCACCACCACATAAGGTAGAGAAGTATATTTAGTCAAAATCAAAAATAATATTCCACCCAAAATACATGCCGTAGCATAAATCTCCTTACGAAGCACTAGCGGTATTCTATTCAGAAATATATCCCGAAACATTCCCCCAAAACACCCCGTAATCATACCCAAGGTCAAACTTATCATCATACCTTGCCCAGCATCTATACCTTTCTGTATCCCCATAATAGTAAATAGCCCCAACCCAAAGCTATCAAAGATGAACAGTGGCGACTGAAATTTCTTTTCAAAGGATTTTAAGACTATTGCAAATATACTTGCAAACAACACAACTGAACAACCAAACAAGTCCTTCATCCAAAACACAGGGATATCAAGCAACACATCCCTTAATGTCCCTCCACCGAAAGATGTCACGAAGGAAACAATAATCACTCCAAAGGGATCTAACTTCTTCTCCATCGCCGCAAAAGCTCCAGACATGGAAAAAGACACCAACCCCAGCAACTCTATTACAAAACTAATATTCTCATGCATACTGCTTATTTTATTGTTAAATGCTATATAGCCCCCTCCACCCTAACCGCTTCAGGTACGAAGAGCGTATAATCTCCGCCATAAGATATAATTTCTCTCACAATACTACTACTAATAAACGATTTAGAAGACGATGTAAGCAAAAACACCGTCTCTATCTTATTCTCTGCTGTCAGCCTTCTATTGATATGAGCTATTGCCTTCTCAAACTCAAAATCAGCTGGATTTCTTAACCCTCTCACAATGAAATTCACCCCTCTTTTTTGGCAATATTCCACCGTAAGCCCATCAAAAGAATCTACTTCTACATTTGGGAATTTTTCAAAAGTCTTCTTGATGAAAACCTTTCTCTGCTCCAAAGAAAACATATATTTCTTTTGAGAGTTTTGTCCTATGGCAATAATAATTTTATCAAATAAACGAGAGGCCCTCTCTATGATATCATAATGTCCCAAAGTAATTGGATCAAAAGACCCAGGAAAAACCGCTATTTTCATACCCTTTAATATTTCTCTTTCCTATTTTTTCAACGCTTTTTCTACTTCATTTCCACAAAGCTCTTTGATAGAGATTCCGTAAATTTCAGCTTGTTGTGGCAGGATACTCGTAGGAGAAAAACCAGGATTAGTATTCATTTCTAACATATAAGGCACTCCCTTCACAATAATGTACTCTGAACGAGAAAAACCACTCATTCCCAAGGAACGATAAGCTCTCACTGCTATCTCTTCTACTTTTTTTCGGGTTTCTTCATCTATTCTTGCTGGGGTAATCTCCTGTGATGCTCCTTCATATTTCGCTTCATAATCAAAAAAATCATTTTCTGTTATAATTTCTGTAATCCCTAAAACTATCTGTTCACCTTGATAATCCACCACTCCTACAGAAACTTCCATTCCTTCTAAAAATTCTTCCACCAAAACCTCATCATCCTCCGCAAAGGCTTTATCTAATGCTTCCAAAAACTCTTCTTTTTCTTTTACCTTGGAAATACCTAAACTTGACCCTGACTGATTCGGTTTCACAAAACATGGCAATCCTAATTCATCTATAATTCTCTCTACATCTATCACATCTCCTTTTCGCAAATAAACACTCTTTGCAGAAGGTATACCATATTTAGAAAGTATCGCCAAAGTATCTTTTTTATTGAAAGTAACAGCACTTTGATAAAATCCACAACCTGTATATCTCTGCCCTACCGCATCCCAATAAGCTTGTAAAATTCCGTTCTCCCCTGGTGTTCCATGTATAGTATTAAAACAAACATCAAATTTTAATGTTTCACCGTTTAATTTCACGGAAAAATCTGATTTATCTATGGCGATTCTCTCTTCATTTTCACCAATAAAAAACCATCCCTCCTTCAAAACATGCACCTTATAAACATTATACAAATCCCTATCCAGCTCATCAAAAATGAGTTGCCCACTCTTTAAAGATACTTTGTATTCATCTGAAAAACCGCCCATTACTACGGCTACATTCTTTTTATTCATACTGTTTAGATTTTAGGCAAAAATAATCATTTTATAAAGAAACTACTATAAAATAAGCGTGATATTTAAACATAAAATCCTTATCTTTGTGTTTTTAGTATATGCCACATGTCTGACTTAAATGCAAAAAACTTTTTTGAAAAATTCATCGGAGAGACTACTTATAATTTCAAAATTCTGCCTCAAAGTGGTTCAGGGAGAGTAAATTTTGTAGGAACGGCTCAAAATCATCATTTCATCATCACCCAAAATGAAAACATTAGAGAAAATGAAGCGTTTTTTTATTTTTCTAATGAATTTGCTAAACTAAATCTCAACACTCCTAAAATATTAGCTATCAACGAAAGCAAAAATATTTATATTCAAGAGTTTTTAGGTGAGAATACCTTATCAGAAATTATCTCTAGCGAAGAACACACAGAGCATGTAAAAACTTTAGCCAAAAAATCTTTAACTAAACTTTTTGACCTTCAACAGAAAACACAAAACCAAATAGATTTCAGTAAAAGCTATGAATATGAAGCTTATAATGACTTGCCCATTACTCATGACCTCTATTACTTCAAAAATTTTTTGGTAGATATTTTAGAAATTCCTTACCATAAAAGTTCTCTTTTGAAAGAGTTCAAGAAAATTGTTTCAAAAGTAGAAAATTTATCTCCAAAGACCTTAATACTCCGAGATTTTCAAGCCAGAAATATTATTATCAATAAGCAAAACAATGTCTTTTTTATTGATTATCAATCAGCCATGCAAGGAGTTGCGATGTATGATGTGGTTTCCTTTCTTTACCAAGCTAAGGCAAATTTCTCTAAAGAATGGAAAAACGAAATGTTAAAATTTTATGTTCAACTTTGGGAAGAGAAACAACAAAACCAACTTTGGGAAAGTCTTCCTTATTGTCAACTCATTCGTTTTTTACAGGTTTTAGGAGCGTATGGATTTCGTGGAATTATCCAGCAAAAAAAACATTTCTTGGCAAGTTTAGACCAAGGAATTAAGAATATCTATTACTTTTTTGAAAATTGGGAAGAAAAAAAACAATATCCCGAACTTCACGAAATTATCCAAAAATTATCACATTATCATCATAACTTTATCAAAAAATAAATCTTAAAATGCTAAATATCAATATTTATAGTTTTTCTTACAAAAAAGGCGGTATCCCAAAGGATAATTCTGATAACGGAGGCGGCTTCGTTTTTGATTGCAGAGGTATTCTTAACCCTGGGAGAATTAACGAATATAAAGCCCAAACAGGAGCTGACAAAGATGTCCAAAAATACTTGGAACAAGAAACCCAAATGCCTGATTTTTTGGATTTGATTAAAAATTTAGTTTCTATTTCTATTGATAATTATATTTCAAGAAATTTTGAAAACCTGCAAATCTCGTTCGGTTGCACTGGCGGACAGCATCGCAGTGTATATTCTGCCATTAAGATTGGACAGTTTTTACAAGAAAAATATGGTAATAATGTTAATATAAGCATTAGCCACAATGAACAGCCACAACTAAACTATTAACCCGAAATGAAAGCTTTTATTTTCACAGCAGGGAAAGGCACTCGCCTAAAACCCTTCACCAATCATCACCCAAAAGCTTTAGCCCAAGTGAATAATATTCCTCTATTAGAAAGGAACATTAAGTATTTGCAATCATTTGGAATTAATGATTTTGTTATTAATATTCATCATTTTGGGGAGCAAATTCTTGATTTTTTAGCAAAAAATAAAAATTTCGGAGCTAATATTCAAATCTCTGATGAACGCCAAGAACTTTTAGAAACTGGCGGAGCATTGGTTTTCGCTAAAAAATTCTTAGAACAAGATGAAAATATTCTCATCATGAATGCTGATATTTTGACCCAACTCAATATTTCCAATTTCATAAATTTTCATTTGAAATCAAAAAATCTTGTAACTTTGGCGGTTTCGGATAGAGAAAGTTCCCGAAAATTACTTTTTAATAAGAAAGATATGTCCCTCAACGGTTGGCGAAATGAAAAAACGAATGAAGAAATTTTAAGAAACGACAGTAAAGATGTTAGAATATTATCATTCAGCGGAATCCATTGTGTAAACACCAACCTTTTGAATTTAATAACTAAAAAAGGAAAATTTTCTATTATGGAAATTTATTTGGAACTCATGAAAAACTATCAAATCATAGGATATGAGCATAATGACTTGCTTATAGATGTAGGAAAACCCGAAAGCATAATAGAAGCTGAAAAATACTTTAACTAAAAATGGAAGAAAAATTAAAAGAAAGTTTCCGCCCAAAAATTTGGAGCGAACAGACCACAAAAGACAGTTGGATGGTTTTCAAAATTATGGGAGAAATAGTCTCAGGATATGAAAATATGCAAAAATTAGGTCCTTGTGTTTCTATTTTTGGTTCAGCACGACTCCCTCGAAATAGCCCATATTATCTATTAGCAGAAGAAATCGCCAAGAAAATTACTGATTTAGGCTTTGGCATTATCACAGGAGGAGGACCTGGCATCATGGAAGCAGCAAATAAAGGAGCAAAAGAAAATGGAGGAAAATCCATAGGGCTAAACATAGAGTTGCCTTTTGAACAGAGTTTCAACCCTTACATAGACAAACAATACAGCATAGAATTTGATTATTTCTTTGTAAGAAAACTGATGTGTGTAAAGTATGCTCAAGGCTTCATCATTATGCCTGGCGGTATCGGAACATTAGATGAACTTTTTGAAGCCCTAACTCTCATTCAAACTCATAAAATCGGAAGATTCCCAATAATTCTTGTAGGCTCCGAATTTTGGAAAGGGTTGTTAGATTGGATGAAAAATACCCTTCTTGAAATGAAACTAATTTCTGAAGATAACTTTTCTCTATTCCGTGTCGTTGATACTGCCGACGAAGTAGTTTCTCACATCAAAGCATTTTATGATAAATATGCTATACACGAAAATTTTTAATTTGGCATAAGATTTGAACAATTTTTAACTATAAATTACAAATAAAATGAAGAAGAATTTAGGAATACTTGGATTTTTTATAATACTAATTACCTTAATGAATTTTGTAGTGTCAGAACTTTATACTTCCATTACAAAAGTAGATTACATAGAAGGTAATAAAACTCTGAAATTCACCACAAAAGTAAACACAAACCATATTTCCAACACCCTAAAAATCAGCCCTAACACCACTGACTTTGAAGCTGAAGTGAGAAAATACATCAGTAAAAATTTTAACATTTTTATCAATGGAGATAATAAAAATTTAGTCTTTACAGGAAACCAAATCAGTGGAGATTATATCTGGGTTTATTTTGAAACTCCCAATGTGGAAGATATCTCTAACTTAAAAATTAAGAATAGTATTCTTTTAGAAAGTTATCCAAAACAACTGAATATGGTTAATATTTCTTATAAAGGCTATCAAAGAAATCTTACTTTTCAAAGAGGAAAAGAAACGAATGAAATTTCTTTTTAAGAAAATCTAATATTTTTATACAAAATCCGATGAAAAATTTTCATCGGATTTTGTTTTATCTCTTATAAATAGGCACACTGCTACACGCCTCTCCGAACATTAAAGACTTGACCCAAGGCTTCAATTTTTGCACTAATTCTACATAAGCATTCGTCGGAACAGAAAACTTACTACACCCTTTTACCAAAACCCTTTTATCCTTAAAATCAGAAAAATCATAACCCTGAATAGCCTCGCTCATCAATAACATCTCCAAATCATCCAAAGAACCAAAAACCACCTTTTTAGCTACACTTTCTAATTTAGAAGTTATTAAAAAATATGCCCAAAGTGGAACAATGGCATCTGTAGAACAGTACAAATATATCCAAGCTCCATTATATTCTGCTATATCTAACTCCGAAACTTGCTCACGAAATTCCTTCTCTCGAAGAATTAATCCTTCATATAAAAAGTTTTTCAAGTCCAATCCCACTCGCCTTCCCTGAGGTCTGAGATCAGAAATATCAAAATTAACCAAACCACTATTGGCAACCTTATTTACAATTTCTCCTTGAGCCGACATCCTATCAAAGTATTTTTAATTATCTTTGAACAAAATTAAGTTTTTATTTCAATTTAACTCAACTTTAATGGCAAAAAAATATTATATCATTTCTGGTGAAGCTTCAGGAGATTTACACGGAAGCAATTTAATGAAAGCTATCCTAAAACTGGAGCCAGAAGCTGAATTTAGATTTTGGGGCGGTGATTTGATGCAGGAAGTTGGCGGTACTATGGTAAAACATTATAGAGATTTGGCTTTTATGGGATTTTTAGAAGTCCTTCTTAATCTCCGAACTATATTGAGAAACATCAAATTTTGCAAAGAAGACATAAAAAAATACCAACCTGATACTCTGATACTTATAGACTACCCTGGTTTTAATCTCCGTATTGCAAAGTTCGCAAAAAAATTAGGTATAAGAGTAGTTTATTACATCTCTCCACAGCTCTGGGCATGGAAAGAAAACAGGGTAGAAACCATCAAAAAATATGTAGATGAAATGCTCATTATTTTACCTTTTGAAAAGGATTTTTATCAAAAACACTCCGTTGAAAGTCATTTTGTGGGACATCCTTTACTTGATGCCATTTCTGATTTGAAAGACATCAATTCAGAGCAATTCAAAAAAGAAAATAATCTAAGCGAAAAAGAAATCATCGCACTGCTACCTGGTAGCCGAAAACAAGAAATAAAAAAAATGTTAAGAATCATGCTTAGTGTAGTTCCTTATTTCAAAGAATATCAATTTGTAATTGCAGGGGCTCCATCGTTACCCAAGGAATTTTATGATGAATTTTTGACTGATGATATTCATTTTGTTTCCAACAAAACCTATGATTTGCTTCGTTCTTCCAAAGCGGCATTGGTAACTTCTGGCACGGCAACTTTGGAAACCGCTCTACTAAAAGTCCCAGAAGTGGTCTGCTATCGTGGTAGTTGGATTTCCTACCAAATCGCCAAAAGATTGGTAAAGCACATTAAATTCATTTCATTGGTCAATCTCATTATGGGTAAGGAAGTTGTCAAAGAACTTATACAAAATAATCTCAATACAAAGAATCTAAAATTAGAGTTAGAAAGAATTTTGATACCGAACCAAAGAGATGAAATTTTAGAAAATTATCGTCAACTACATTCACTTTTAGGAGGTGAAGGAGCAAGTGACCGAGCTGCAAAAATCATTACGAATTAGAGAGATATCAAAAAAACGGACAATTTAAAATTGTCCATTTCCCATTTTTCATTTTTTATTAGCATATATATACTCCGCCCACCAAGGATTAAATTTATCATCTTTCGGATTTTTACTCATATTAAGCAAATCTTCTACATTATCTCCATACCTCAAATGCATATGCAACGGTGAATCATGTGGAGAACGAGAAATCACATACTTAAACTCCTCACATTCCCCTGAATAATCTTCCACTTTTTCAAAAATATCCCAAATAGAAGTTTTTGAAGTATTAGGAAAATAAAATGGGTCTGGTCTACTTCCTATATATTGATAACCACATTCTGCCCATTTCTTGGTCTTATCATCATGATGAAAAAAAGTCATTTTTGTCAATGTTCCTGGCTGCTCTGTTGTAGATAATATAATTTTGCTCGGATTTCGTGGATCATTTATAGTCAATGCATCCTTGGAGTCCATTTCAAAAATACCATTCATTTCGAGGTAAGCATAACGATATCTGATTTCCTCCTTCTTAGATTTCTTTTTCAATGTTTGAGCCGAAAAAATATTTCCTAAAAGAACAATACCCAACAAAGATTTATAAAACATTTTATTCATATAAGTAATATTTTTATATTAAAACGAATAATTTATACCTGCCGTTACATTAAATGTAGGAGATGCACTATACATATTTGTGCCAAAAATAGTTTCAGCATAATGCTTATTGAACAAGTTATTCATTCCTACAAAGATATTTCCTCTAGAAGAAAACAATTTATCGAAATTATAAAACACCTTTAAATTAAACACATTATAAGCACCATCTCTAAAAGTATTTTCATCATCTGTATAGTAATTTGAAACCGCTCTAAATTGTAAATCTGCTCCCAAACCTATTGGAGATGTATAGGTGACACCAGCATTAAACATGTTTCTCGGTAACATAGTTAATTCATTCCCCTTATTATCTCCTTCTACTATCTTAGTGTGTGTATAAGTATATGACCCTCTAAGCATTAACCCTTCTGTAATATTGACCTTTGCTTCTGTTTCTATACCATTCCGTCTTGTTCTCCCCGCATTTTGATACATTCCAGACCCCAAAGGTCTTTCCAAAATCTCTCGTGAAGAATTAAGGATAAACCCTGTTACATTAAAATATAAGTTTTTCTGATTATCATAAACAAATGCTGCTTCATACTGCCATAAACGAACAGGCTTCATCTCAGTTCCATATCTCACATCACTCTGTGGAAGCGTGAAACCATTAGAAACATTCACCTTAAAATCAAAATTATTAGCTAAAGTAGACCTAAACCCTAACTTGGGACTAAAATGCGATAAATTTTTAATATGCTTCCTCGTTATAGAAGTTCCATTCCCTAAATCTTCATAATACCCACCAAATATATCAAAACGCAACCCTACTGATGGTCTAAACAATGGATGTATATCTAACTCCCCTTGAGCATAAGCTGAGTAAGTTTGAATTTGATAACTTCTATTCCAAGTCTGAGAATTTCTCCTTCTAAATGTGGTCGCATATCTTTGTGAATCAGTATTTTCAGTATAAAATTCCACCCCACCTATCCAGTTAAATTCCTTACCTGCCAGATGAGTATTCCCATTAAAACTTCCTCCTATAGCATATACCCTTCTCTTATTATAATCCTCTCTTTGTCCCCCTACATTATATCTAAACTTTGCATATCGGGTAAAATCCTGTTGTACTGCATACCCAAATACTAATAATTTCACATTATCTGAAATTTTATGATTAAAATCTACTCTTTCGGATAAAAATGCCTTTCCACCACCATCATGCTGTGCTGTTTCATGTGGTCTGTTCCTCATAGCCCTATTTAGGTATTGTTCCCTTGGGATATATCCAGGAGCATCCCATTCACTTCTATGCCCCAAAACAGAAACTGCAATTTCTGAACTATTAGATAATTGATATGCCAATCTACCACTAAAATTTCCCTTTAAAATACCTGAATTTTTAATATATCCATTTGTATTAAATACCTGTGCTGCTAAATTAACTTTCAAAGCATCCTCTCGATTTCCTACTTTCATCATTTTCCCCATGGCATATTGAGCATCAAAAGTACTATAAGAACCTCCTGATAATCTTACATCATTATAATTTCCTCCCTTTCTTGTTTCTAAACTCACCGTTCCTGCTTGAGAAAATCTTCCATGAAGAGCTGAAGAAGGCCCCTTATAGACCGTAATTTTTCTTAAGTTTATAGGAATCAAAACATTCAAATCTGCATAACCATCAGAATGTCCCTCCGCCTCATTAAGACTTACTCCATCTATCTCTATACCTGCCTGACCTTCATGACCACCTCCTGCAAATCCTCTCATGGAAAACTGATCAGCAACCCCTCCTTGTCCATAACCAATTACATTAATACCTGGCAGCTGTTCCAAAACCCTAAGAGGCTGTTCCACTACCAAATTCTTAATTTCATCATTCGTAATTACATTTATCGTAGAAGTCGTGTTTTTATGCTTTAAAGAATGCCCTTTAATATATATTTCTTCTATTTGACTCTCCCTAATAGTATCCTTTTTTACCGATGTTTTTTGAGCATAAACCATCGCTGAAGAACACATCAATACCGATAACATCATCAGTGAAATTTTCCTGTTTTTCATAATTGATTCTTTACAAATTATTCATTTAATATTTCTTTGACAAAGGTAACACTATTATTTTATAATAACACTATTTTAAATTTAATAATACCATGATTTTTGTCATACAAAATATTTCACGGATTATTAAAAATATTTTTTCATTCTATTTTTATACAATTTCATCTTTTTTTAATGCTTTTTCCATTCGTTTTTAATACCTTTGTCTATTAAATTATTTAGTTTTATGAAATTTATTATTGCAAGTGGCGAATTACAAAAAGCATTAAACACGGTAAGTGGCGTAATTTCAAGTTCGCAATCAAGACCTATATTAGAAAATTTTCTTTTTGAATTAGAAAATGACTTATTGAAAATTACAGCATCCGATGGGGAAACTACCTTATTAACATCTATGACTGTAAAGTCTGAAAGCAATGGAAAAATAGCTGTCCCAGCAAAGATGTTTCAAGATATTATAAAATCCTTTGGAGATCAACCTCTGACTTTTGTGGTAAAACTCAATGAGAATCAAGATGGTGGTCTTTTAGAAATTTTAGATGAAAAAGACAACTATTTTATCGCATTAGACAATGCTGAAGATTACCCAGAGCTAATGGAGTTTGACTCTTCTCAAAAAATAACTCTTCCTTCTGGAATTCTGGCAGAAGCTTTAAGTAACACACTTTTTGCGACCAGTAGTGACACTTTGCGTCCTGTAATGACTGGGGTCTTCTTCCAATTCAATGAAACAGAAACTAATTTCGTAGCTACCGATTCTCATAGACTGGTAGTATATAACAGAACTGATGTTACTCATTCTGAACCATTAGAGTTTATCATGCCTAAAAAACCATTGAGTATTTTCAAGAATATTTTGGCAAATACCAATGATAATGTAAGTATAGAACTTAATGAGAATATGGCTAAATTTACTTTTAGTAACCATATTTGGATCTGTAGATTGATAGATGGAAAATACCCAAATTATACAGCTGTAGTTCCGAAAGAGAATCCAAATGTTTTGACAATCAATAGAAATCTTCTTTTAAGTTCCATCCGTAGAGCATCTATTTTTTCAAATAAATCTACTAATCAGGTGAGATTCAAACTTTCTGGCAATATTCTTCACCTCCACGCAGAGGATACGGAGTATGCAAATAAAGCTGAAATGCAAATTCCTTGCGAATATCAAGGAGAAGATATTAACATCGGGTTTAGTTCTAAATTTATAACTGAAATGATAGCAAATCTAAATTCTGACGATCTCATTATTAGAATGTCTCAACCCAACCGACCTGGTATCATAGAACCCGCCGATGGCCTAGAAGAAAATGAACATATTTTTATGCTCTCTATGCCCGTTATAGGACTATAGAATTTACAATAAATACAAACCACACGAGATGTAGAGCCTTTACTTTGCATCTCATTTATTTAATTTCAACTTCAATGAAAATTTCAAATAATTGGCTTAAAGATTATATTAAAACAGATTTAACTACCGAAAAAACAGGAGCTTATCTCACCGATATTGGTCTAGAAGTGGAAGGCATCACTCTATATGAAAGTATAAAAGGTAGTTTGGAAGGAATTATTATAGGCAAAGTTTTGACATGCGAGAAACACCCTAACGCCGATAAACTTAGCAAAACAACCGTAAACATAGGTAATGGCACTATATTAAATATCGTCTGTGGGGCACCTAATGTTGCTACTGGACAAATAGTAGCCGTAGCAACCGTTGGAACAACCCTATATGATAAAACAGGCAATCCTTTTACTATCAGTAAAACCAAAATCCGTGGAGAAGTCTCCGAGGGTATGCTTTGTGCAGAAAATGAAATAGGCTTAGGACAAGGGCATGATGGAATTATAATTTTAGATGAAAGTTATGAAATTGGGAAACCATTAGCCGATTATTATCATATAGAAAAAGATAGTGTCTATGAAATTGGGCTGACACCTAACAGAACCGATGCTATCTCGCATTATGGTGTAGCAAGGGATTTACATGCTTTCTTGTCTTGCAATTCAATTTCTTCAGAGTTCAATAAAATTGAAAATGCAAATATAACTCCAGTAGGAAGGCATAATTTCTCCATAGAAGTAGAAAACAATGAACTCTGCCCAAGATATATCGGAGCTGTTATAGAAAATATCAATGTAACTGAATCTCCCGAATGGCTTAAAAACAGACTAAAAGCGATTGGCTTAACCCCAATCAATAATGTAGTGGATGTTACCAACTATATCCTTCATGCATACGGACAACCTCTCCACGCCTTTGACGCTAATAAAATTGCAGGAAATAAAGTTGTTGTAGGAAATGTAGCTAGTGGCACGAAATTCACTACATTAGATAATGTAGAAAGAACTCTAAACGGAGAAGAAATCATCATAAAAGACGGAGAAGGTAAACCTTTATGCATCGCAGGAATTTTGGGCGGAGCAGAAAGTGGCGTTTCAGAAACTACAAAAACTATTTTCTTAGAAAGTGCCTATTTTAATCCTATTACCATTCGTAAAGGAGCAAAATTTCATGGACTAAACACTGACGCTTCCTTCCGTTTTGAAAGAGGTGTAGATCCTCATAATACCAAAACAAGCATCTCTTTGGCAATAAAAATGCTACAAGAAATCGCAGAAGGAACATTAGTAGGCGAAATTTTGGAACATTACCCAGAACAAATAGAACCACATTATATCGTTTTTAGATATTCTAAATTAGACCAAATTTTAGGAGTTAAAATCCATAGAGAGAAAGTAAAAGAGATTCTAAAATCCCTGGAAATAGAAATTTTAAACGAAATCACAGATGGACTAGAACTCTCCGTGCCAAATTATAGAGCAGATGTTACTAGAGAAATTGATGTCATAGAAGAAATTTTAAGAATCTATGGATACAATAGAATAGAAGCTCCTCAGAAAATCTCCTTCACTCCTGTAAAATTAAGTTTTGAAGATCAAGATTCATTAGAAAATCAATGGGCAAGGACTTTACAAGCAAATGGATTCTATGAGGTAATGAACAATTCTCTAACCTCAGTAAAAGATGAAACCTACGCCGTAAAACTACTGAATCCTTTAAGTAATGATTTGGCTTTTATGAGAACATCCTTATTAGAAGGACTTTTGAATAACGCTATATACAATATCAACAGAAAAAATACAGATATAAAGTTTTTTGAATTAGGAAAAATTTACCATAAAAAACAAACTTACGAAGAAAGAAAACAATTGGCAGTTTTAATTTCTGGAAGAAAATTCAATGAAAATTGGTTAGTACCTAAATCCTCTTCTAATTTTTATGATTTAAAAGCATATGTTCAAATATTATTATCAAAATTAGAACTCAACCTTTCAGAAAAAGCTTTATCTGACAATCGCTTTTCTGATGCTATAGAAATCCATTGCAAAGGAAAACCTATCGCAAGATTAGGAAAAGTTGAACCTAAACTTCTTAAAGAATTTGATATAGAACAAGAAGTCTTCTACGCAGAGATAGAATTAGAAAATTGTCAACAACTTCGCGAAAAAGAAAATTTGAAATTTAGAGACATTCCTAAATTTAATAAAAATAGAAGAGATTTAGCCTTATTAGTAGATAAAACAATATCTTATGCTAACCTGTATGAAACAGCAAAGAGGAACCCTTCTCCATTATTAAAATCCATCAATCTTTTTGATGTTTATGAAGGAAAAAACTTACCTGAAAACAAAAAATCTTACGCAATGAGTTTTGAACTTCTTAGTGAAGAAAAAACATTAGAAGAAAAGGAAATCAACCAAATAATGGAAAGTTTAATATCTGCTTTCAAAAAAGAATTTAACGCGGAGCTTCGCTCATAAAATCATAAATCTACCACAAAAGACACCACAAAAATCAGTCTTTTGTGGTTTTAATCTCTTAAAAAATGAAAAAACTATTCTTTAGCTTAATTTTAATCATATTAGGAGCTTGTTCTACTACTCCGACCCAAATAATCTCTGTTAAAAATAAAAACACATCTCTGACTAATACTCATTGGATATTAGAAGATAGTAGCATCTCCACTATCACCCATACAATCACTCTATTTATAGAATACGATAAAATTTCAGGAAATGCAAGTTGTAACAACTATTTCGGAACACTTAAAACAGATATTTCGGGAAATTTTGAGGTTCAAAATA
Source organism: uncultured Flavobacteriaceae bacterium (assembly GCA_963530615.1). Taxonomy (GTDB): domain Bacteria; phylum Bacteroidota; class Bacteroidia; order Flavobacteriales; family Weeksellaceae; genus JABCPE02. Next base: position 131,015 of record CAUSDX010000002.1, on the reverse strand, counting down.
TAGGAGCGACAAGAAAAAATTGCCACAAAATGAACTCTGAACAATATTTTCTAAATCTCCTTGAAAAAGTAAATAAATATCACTCCACATCTCAAAATTTAGAACTATATCAAGATAATATTTTATTACTAAAATTTAGAAAAAAATAACATTAACATATTGATAGAAAATTATTTTCATTTTCATTTTGTTATTCTAGAAAAAAAAATTATTTTTGCAAACCAATTTATGGATAAGTATAAAGACTATAGCATAAGTTTTTTAGGACTCAAAAATGGGAAACATCATTTTGAGTTTGTTATTCATCAGAAGTTCTTTGATTTATTTGAGGCTGAAAAAGATTTCACTAATGCTAATTTAGTAAGTCATGTTCTTCTTGAGAAACATTCTACTTTTTTAGAATTTAAAGTTTCTGTATCAGGAGATATTGATTTGATTTGTGATATTAGCAATAAAAATTTTTCACATAATATTGAGCATAAAATTAATTTTTTAGTTAAATTCGGAGAAGAATATAATGATAGTAATGAAGAGATTATAACAATCCCTCATCATTATCACGAATTTAACATAGCACAAATTATTTATGAAGCCGTAGTGCTTTCTATACCTATGAAAAAACTATCACCTGAAATTCTGGAAAACAATAAATATCAAATCCTTATTGATAAATACAGCCCTAAAATAGAAGAAGAAAAGAATGAAATTGATGAAATAGACCCTAGATGGGCAGCGTTAAATAAATTGAAAAAATAAAGTTTATTAAATATTATAAAATAACAGAGTAACAGAAGAGTTTTACTCATCTTAATTAACTAAAAAATTATTAGAAATGGCACATCCTAAAAGAAGACAGTCATCTACAAGAAGAGATAAAAGAAGAACTCACTACAAAGCTGTAGTTCCTCAATTAGCAAAAGATGCTACAACTGGTGAATTACACCTTTACCACAGAGCTCATTGGCATGAAGGAAAGCTTTATTATAGAGGGAAAGTAGTTCTAGAAAAAGAAGTAGAATCTGCAGAATAATTAAAAGATTTTTTATATAAAGAATCCTATAGTTATCGTTATAGACATAGAAACCATCTTTTGAAAAAGAGTATGGTTTTTTGTGTTGATAGTTTAATTTTTTATAATTATTTTTTTTATTATGGACATTAAAGATTTACAAAATCTCATCAAATTTGTTTCTAAAGCTGATGTTGCTGGAGTAAAATATAAAACTAAAGACTTTGAAATAAATATTACTAACCACACTTTTGGAACTGTAGTTACTACTCCTCAAACCCAACAAGTATTCCAAGCCCCAACTGTGGTTCCCACAGTTTCTCAAACAACAGAAACTCCTGTCACTAATAGCGAAACAACTGATGATAGCAAATACATAACTATTAAATCTCCTATTATAGGGACTTTCTACAGAAAGCCTTCTCCCGATAAAGAACCTTTCGTAAATGTAGGAAGTGAAATATCCGTGGGCTCCGTAGTCTGTGTTGTAGAAGCTATGAAGTTATTTAATCAAATAGAGTCAGAAGTAAGCGGAAAAATAGTAAAAATATTAGTAGATGATGCTTCGCCAGTAGAATATGACCAACCATTATTCCTTGTTGATCCATCATAAAGTTGGCTAATTTTTTTTACAATTTGTTAAGTGTATATCACAAATTGTAATTAACCAATTATTTCCATTAACTCATAAAATCATGTTTAAAAAAATATTAATCGCTAATCGAGGAGAGATTGCAATGAGAATTCTCAGAACTTGTAAAGAAATGGGAATCAAAACTGTCGCTGTCTATTCTACTGCCGATAAAGACAGTCTTCATGTGAAATTTGCAGATGAAGCAGTATGCATCGGTCCCCCAGCAAGTAAAGACTCTTACCTCAACATTCCTAATATTATTTCGGCAGCTGAAATTACAAATGCTGATGCGATCCATCCAGGATATGGTTTTTTAGCAGAAAACGCTAATTTCTCAAGAATTTGTCAAAAAAACGGTATCAAATTTATCGGAGCTACTCCTGAGCAAATTGAACGAATGGGGGATAAAGCAACTGCCAAAGCTACGATGAAAGAAGCAGGAATACCATGTGTACCAGGTTCTGACGGACTTTTAGAATCATTGGAACAAGCGGAAAAAATTGCTGATGAGATAGGCTATCCTGTAATGATAAAAGCTACTGCTGGTGGTGGTGGTAAAGGAATGAGAGCTATCTGGAGTTTGGAAGAACTGAGAGAAAACTGGGATTCGACAATTCAGGAAGCTTTGGCTGCTTTTGGAAATGGAGGCATGTATATGGAAAAGCTCATAGAAGAGCCTAGGCACATCGAGTTCCAGATTGCAGGAGATAAATTTGGAAAAGCTTGTCATTTATCCGAAAGAGACTGCTCTATCCAAAGAAGAAATCAAAAATTGATAGAAGAAACCCCATCTCCGTTCATGACGGAAGAACTTCGTGAAAAAATGGGAGAAGCTGCTGTAAAAGCCGCTGAATATATAGGCTATGAAGGAGTAGGAACCATAGAATTCTTAGTAGATAAACATAAAAATTTCTACTTTATGGAGATGAATACTCGTATCCAAGTAGAGCATCCTATCACTGAACAGGTTATAGATTATGATTTAATCAGAGAGCAAATTTTATTAGCAGCTGGAGAAAGAATTTCAGGAAAAAACTATTATCCTAAATTATATTCTATAGAATGTAGAATCAATGCGGAAAATCCTTATGCAGAGTTCCGACCAGCTCCTGGGAAAATTACCCAACTCAATATCCCTGGTGGACATGGAGTAAGAGTAGATACTCATGTTTATGCAGGATATAGCATTCCTCCCAATTACGACTCTATGATTGCTAAACTCATCATCACAGCTCAATCAAGGAAAGAAGCTATTGCTAAGATGAAAAGAGCATTAGATGAGTTCTACATAGAAGGGGTAAAAACTACTATCCCATTCCATAGACAGCTCATGGATAATGCCGATTTCCTTGCAGGGAATTATACTACAAAATTCATGGAAAACTTTGTAATGGATGAAAGTTATGAACATATCTAAAAAAATAAAAGCTATTCTGAAATAGAATAGCTTTTATTTTTTGCTCTAAATTATTTTCTCACAAAGAAATACCCCAACCCTAAAAAGAATAATACAATAAGAAAATACGAAAAACCATTAGGAGCAATTACACTCCCTACAATCACAAGTCCTGTCCCAAAAATAGCAAACACCAGCATGAAATACTTCAAAAGTTTATTCCCTTTAAATTTATTCTCGGAGATTAACTTAAATAACCCTAAAAACAATGCTAAATTAACCAAATAAATGAAAAGAATAGGCAGTGCCGATATATCATATTGTCTCTCCATGAAGAAGGGAAGTATATTTGTCATACCGTAAATCACTATATAAAATAATATCATCACAAACGCTAAAAATATACTATTAAGAGGCAGTTGAGTTTTAGGATTTACTTTACCTAAGTTTAAAAATTTCTTAGATTTATCCAAATGATAAAACTGATAAGGCACTCGGCTACTCGCTAAAAACAGCCCATTACTCGTCCCCAATACCGAAATAATAATAAATAGTTGCATAAAAATCTCTCCTATTCTTCCGCCGATTCTATTTGCAAATTCTATAATATAAGTATCTCTTAATGTGCTTATTTCTCTCACACTCATCTTAGAGACAATCCCCAAGTAATAAAAAACATACACCACCAAAACTACTACCGAACCAATCACCAAAGCCCTTGGCAAGTTCTTCTGTGAGTTCTTAACCTCTCCTGAAAGCTGTAACCCCGTATACCAGCCATCCATAGAAAAAGAGATGGGAATGAAACTCCCAGCCACTAAAAACCAAAACGGCACCTGCTCCGAAAGGTTCTCCGTGGCACTCGCTTCCGTATGATGAAGCTCAGAATGTCCGCTAATGATACTCACAATCCCCAGAGATGAAATTAAAATTAAGGGTAAAAGCTTCAAAACAGTAGTAATCTGCTGAAATATCCCACTTGATTTCGGACTGAAAATATTTAACCCTAAAAATAAAAAGCTGTTCAGAATACCGATAGAGCAATAATGTAAAAAATTCGGCTCAAAGCCTACAAACATTGCTAAGAAATGGGAAATATAAATCCCTGAAACAGTCAAAAGCACTGCTGTAAGCAATGGGAAAAACATACTGAAATAAACCCAACCAACATACGCCCCTACTCTCTTCCCAAAACGATACTCTACATAACCTAAAATACCGCTATTACCAGGTAAAAGCTCTGCATAATTTGCCATAGAAATCGCTGCGAAAACCACCCCTATTCCTACAATTAAAAAGCCTAATAACCCTGCATAGACATTGCCATCGGTCGCTATCAGCACATCATCCACCTTGAAAAATATCCCAGAACCAATGACCTGTCCTATTACCATAGAGATAGCCATAAACAGTCCATACTTAGCCTCTAATTTCTGATTTTCTTTCATCTATTTTATTTTTTATAGCGAAGATAAAAAAAGTTAAATCAAATTCAATAAATCATTTTTATTTTCTCTTAAACCTCATCAAAACAAACTCTTAGCTTTTCTATAGAAAGTTAACAAACCATGAAGAAAATAAGTCTGAACATTACAATCATTCACCCGACTATTCCCCAATAAGATGTAAAATTTTTCTCATGGCAATTATTTTCGTTATTCTTATCATAAAACTTTATAATTTTAATATATTTTCGGGGTAAAGTATGAATTATTTTATTAGTTTTGTGAAAAAATTATCTGGCTATCATGTCTTCAGAAGAAAAACTTAGTGGCTTAATCATTACCTATAATGAAGAGAAAAACATTGCAGAAATTTTAGAATGTTTTGATTTTTGTGATGAAATCATCATTGTAGATTCTTTTAGTACCGATAAAACTTTAGAAATTGCCAAAAATCTTCCCAAAGTTAAAATCATCCAGCATCCTTTTCATCACTTTACTGAACAAAGAAACATCGCTCTGGAACATGCTAAAAATGATTGGGTTTTATTTTTAGATGGAGATGAGAGAATTACCCCTGCACTAAAAAATGAAATTATAGAAATACTACATTCCAAGCACCCCAAAGATGCATATTATTTTTATAGAAATTTCTTTTTTGAAGGACGACCAATTCATTTTTCAGGAACACAGAATGATAAGAATTTTAGACTTTTTAGGAAATCTAAGACAAAATATGTAACAGATAAAAAAGTTCATGAAACACTTGACATCACAGAAAACATTGGCATTCTAAAAAACAAACTACTTCATTATTCAGTTTCAGATATAACATCTTACCGAAGAAAGATGATACATTATGGTCAGCTCAAAGGTCAGGAACTCTTTGCCAAAGGAAAAAGGTATAGCTTTTTCACCCAGTGGAGTAAAACACTCTTCAAGTTCTTCAAATCTTATGTTCTTCAATTAGGTTTTTTAGATGGAAAAGATGGTTTTTCCCTATGCAAATTACAAACATTAAGCGTGTATGAAACTTATCAATCATTAAAAAACGAAGAAAAAAAACAAATCACCAAACTAAAACTATGAAAATAAGTGTTATTAGTTTTGATTTTTGGGGATATGATGCCCATATTGTAGATACTTTGAAAGTAAAAGGAATAGATGCCCATCATATCAGGATAGGAAGTGTTTCTCACAATAATTTCGGAGAAAGGGCAATCAATTGTTTTTCTAAGATATTTTTGAATAAAAATCTAAAACATCAGAAACGACAAAGTTTTGTGATAGAGCAACTGAATAAATTAGGACATCAAGACCAGATTCTCGTCTTAAACCCTGATGCCTTTGAGCATTCTACATTAGAACATATGAAAAAATGTACTAATCGGCTCGTTACATTTTTATATGATAATCTAGACCGACATCCTGCACAGGATAAATTGCACTTCTTTGATAAAATTTTTTCTTTTGATGACCAAGATATTCAAAACTACGGATTTGAAAAACTGACAAACTACAATTACTTGCCTTTCTTACCGAAGGAGCAACAAAATCCGAGCATGGATATTCTCTACATCACTTCATATGACACCAAACGAATAGAGCAATTAAAGGTTCTTTCACAAAAATTCCAAGAACTCAAACTGGCTTTTGATTTCTTTGTCATTGGAAAAAAAGGCTGGAAATATCAACTAACCAAACCATTGACGATGAATAACCAGATAACTTTCAGCAAGAAGAAAATCAGCCACGAGGCATTGCCACAGTATTATAAAAACTCCAAAGTCATTTTAGATTTAATGAGAAAAAATCAATTTGGGTTGAGCTTCCGTGTATTTGAAGCAATGGCATTGGAGAAAAAAATCATTACGGATAATGAAAGTATTAAAAACTATGACTTCTACCATCCGAATAATATTCTGGTATTAAATGAAGATTTTAGTAATATTACCAAAGATTTTTTTGAGACCCCTTATCAATCTCTACCGCAGGAGATTTATGAAGAATATACTCTGAAAAATTGGGTCAAGAAAGTGTTTAACTTAAAAGACAATCAAAATGGGCATCTGGAGAGAGCTTAAATACAATATAAGAAGAATTGGCAGGATAAAGAAACTAGAACGAGCATTCCAAAATATAGAAGAATCTATCAATGATTCTTATAAAGATGTAAAAATCTCTTTTCCTTATCATGAGAATCCTTTGGTGAGTATTATCATTCCGTATTTTAATCAAGAAATTTATACATGGAATTGCCTTCATTCTATTTGGAAAAATCTTCCGAAAACGAGTTTTGAGATTATCTTAGTCAATGATAAAAGCACAGAAAACCCTGATTTTTCTTCCGTAGAAAACATTAGAATTATCCATAATGAAGAGAATTTAGGCTTTCTAAAAAGCGTAAATAAAGCCATTCTCCAAGCAAGAGGAGAATATGTTTATCTCTTGAATAACGATACGATTGTAAAGAATGGTTTTCTTGATGAACTTCTTTTTGTTTTTGATAATTTCCCTAATGTAGGTGCAGTAGGCTCTATGCTATTAAATGCCGATGGAAGCCTTCAAGAAGCGGGGTCTGTATGCATGAAAGGAGGCGAAATTTCTCATGTAAGTAAAAAAAAGGCTTATTATCCTGAATTTAATTACATCTACAAAGTGGATTATTGCTCGGGGTGTAGCCTACTCTTCAAAAAGAAAAGCGATGCGGAAGAATTTAATCTTTTTGATGAGCAATTTGCTCCCGCTTATTTTGAGGAGACAGATTTATGTTTCCAATTAAAATATAAGCAGGGAAAGGATATTTATTATACGCCTTTTTCAAAAATCATTCATTTTGATGGAGTTTCGTACAACTCTAAAAATGAAACTAATACAAAAAGAGAACTTTTTGATAAAAACCACTCTTTATTCCGACAAAAATGGAAAGAAGAAATAGGTAAAATACAAGCCGAGAAAAAACAATCAAGAATTTTAGAACTTAATCAAAATAAAAGCATTGTTTTTTATAACGGAATGGTTCCTGAATATGATAAAAATTCAGGTGAATTGCGATTAACAGGAATCACCAAAGCCTATAAACGAAAAGGGTATTTCGTTGCGATTATTGCCCATAAAAATAAAATAGACTTTGAATACAATGAGTATTTTCAAAGGTTGGGCGTGTGTGTTTATTATGAACATAAAATCTACGAAGACAGATTTTGGTTTTTGAAAAGATTAAAATTAGTAAGGCCTATTAGTTGGTTCTACGCCGTTAAAATCTTCAATGACAATTTACAAAGGGCTCGTCTTGCGAATCCTGATACATATGCCATTTATGATATGGTGGATATTCATCATCTAAGGTATCAACGAGCGATGCAATTAGAACCCAACAGATTTTCTAATAAAAAGAACTTCTATAAGTTTTTATATTTAGAGAAAAAAGCTTCTAAAAAAGCGGATTTAATCATCACCGTTTCAAAAGATGAAGAAGAATATATGCAGAAATTCGCCAATAAAGACAAGCTTCTGACCATCTCTAATATACATTACCCTAAAAAAAACATAGCAGAAGTCCCTACATTCTATGAAAGAAAAAATATACTCTTCGTAGGCTCTATCCACCCTCCTAATATCGATGCCGTTCATTATCTCATCAAGGACATTATGCCTATTGTTTGGCAAAAAGACAATTCCATCGGAGTGGATATTGTTGGGAATCTTAAAGATACCATAGATCATCATGCTTTACAGCACCCAATGATTACATTTCACGGATATGTGCCTGATATGGAAGAATTCCTTCTAAAAAGCAAAATAATGGTCGCACCTCTCCGCTACGGAGCAGGAGTAAAAGGAAAAATTGGACAGGCATTTGAATATTTCTTGCCGGTAGTTACAAGCGGTATAGGAGCTGAAGGCATGCGATTAGAAAACAACAGAAACGCCCTTATTGCCGACAATAAAGAGAATTTTGCTAAGGCCATTTTAACGCTTTATCACGATGAAAATCTTTGGGGTAAATTACAAAGTTTTTCGGAAGAGAGTCTTTTCCCATTTTCATTAAAAAACCTTGAAAACCAAATAGAAAAGATAGAGAGTCTCACCAATCAATCTTCTTAATTTTATGATAAAACTAATTTAACCAAAAATATGAAATATAAAATAGCACTCTTTATAAAAACATATTCACAAGATATAAATGCTTGTGAAAAACTTTTGCAATCTATACAGAGATTTAACAAAGATGAAATCCCAGTCATCATCTCGGTGAATGATGAAGATTTTTCCTTGTTTCAAGAAAGATTTTCTACCGAGAAGGCAAATATTATCAAAGATAGCGACATCATAAAATGCGATATAAAAGACCCTTGGCAATATCAGCAAATCGTAAAATCTCAACTTCACAGATTAGATATTACCGAAAACTATGTCTGTTTAGACTCTGACTCTTTCTTCATCAAAGATTTTTTTATAAATGATTTTATCGTGGAAGATGATATTCCTTACACGATTATCCATCAGCAGAAAGAACTCTTTTCATGGCTGAGCATCAATAGAAAGCATTTCAAGAATTGCCCAAAAGATTATTTTGAACAAATCAGCAGAAAAATCATGTCCCAACTCGGCAGAAAGGGCATTTGCTATGATTACGGCCCAAGCCCCACGATTTGGTCTTGTAAAGTTTGGAAATCTTTTGAAGAATCTTTCTTAAAGAAAAATAACATTGACTATCCAGAGTTAATCAGTAAATTCCCAAGTGAATTTACTTGGTACGGCGAGTGGCTATTGTATTCCCGAGAAATTCCTCTTTTCCCAAAAGAGCCTTTATTCAAGGTTTTTCATTACAAAAAACAATATCAAGATTTTGTAAAAGAAGGACATACCATAGATTCTATTAAAGAAAATTATTTAGGAATCGTAATGCAATCAAACTGGATGAAACAGCAAAAATGGTATCACAGAAAAACAAAATGGTAATGAGAGTGATTTATGATTTAAGCTTTAATGGTTTCATGTATAAAACTATTGAGGCAGGAATTTATCGTGTCTGTGATGAAATCTTTAAGCGTATGGTAAAAAAGGACGAGGTGGAGCTTTTTTACTCTGTTTTTGGGTATGCGAATTATCCTATCACCAACAAAAATGTAGAAAATTATTTGATGGGGAATAATTATCCTCTTCTCCCAAAAGCTAATGAACGAAAACTCCGCTATCTGCCTTTCAGGAAAGAAAAACTTTTCAAATATCTGTATAAAAAATACAAAATATATGATTACTCCACTACTCCTGTGGAAAGTGTTTTAGATAGTGCAGATATTTATTATTCTGTTTTTTATCCTATCCCAAAGCATATCCGAGAGAAAAAGCACATCAAAAAAGTCATTACCATACATGATACCATTCCTTTTATCTTTAATAATATTGATGTATCTCTGATGAAGGATATATTCAGTAGCATAGATGACTCTACCACTATTATTGCGGTTTCGGAGCATACTAAAAAAGATTTTTTACATTATGCACCGCACATCAATCCTGAAAACATTCATGTCTGTCCATTGGCGGCATCACAAGAGTTTTTTTATCCATGCAAGGATTCTGAAAAATTAAAAAAAATAAAAGAAAAATATCAGTTACCTGACAAATATTTTCTTAGTCTAAGCACTTTAGAACCGAGAAAAAATATAGACCATTTGATCAGATGCTTCATCAAAATGATAAAAGAAAACAAAATAGATGATCTTTACTTGGTTTTAGCAGGTAAAAAAGGTTGGCTTTTTGATAAAATCTTTGAAGAACATGACAATGCTGGAGAGCTAAAAGATAGAATTATTTTCACCGATTTTATCCCTAATGAAGATTTAGCATCTGTTTATAGCAATGCTCTAGCATTTTATTACATGACTCTGTATGAAGGCTTTGGACTTCCACCTTTGGAGGCGATGCAATGCGGTATCCCTGTCGTAGTATCTGATAATTCTTCTCTTCCAGAAGTGGTAGGCGATGCAGGAATACTACTCAATGCCAAAGATGAAGAAGCCCTAATACAAACCATGCTTAATCTCTATAATGATGAAAATTTAAGAAAATCACTTTCTGAAAAATCCCTAATCCAAGCCCAAAAATTCTCTTGGGATAAGGTAGTAAATCGTTATTTACAAATATGGAAAGAAATTATACAAAAATAAAAAGAGTCCTATACTTTGCCCCTGACTGCCCAATGGATACCGCCGCAGGGAATATCACTCGTTTTAAGCAAATGCTAAGCTACCTTAATGAAGCTAAAAACTACGAAGTAGATTTCATCTCCGTAGAAGGATGGTGGTATCATTGGTCTGAAAATTCTATTGCAAAATTTAAGGAACAATTTCCTAATATCAATCTATTTTTAATTAACAGAAAAATAGAGAACAAATCCTTTTGGGAAACATTATGGGAATATAAAATCCCTAACATTCTTCCGAAAATCATTCGGCTTTTTTCTAAAAAACCACTGAATGATTTTTTCACTCCTTATTTCATCAGGCAGTTCCGAAAATTAGTCAATGCTAAAAAATATGACAAAATCATTATCAGTTATGCTCTTTGGGGAAAATTGGCAAAAGAAGTTAAATATCCAACTCACTTAATCTTAGACACCCACGATTTTCTCACCGCTCAGCGAAGAGATGAAAAAGATAAAATCGGTTACTATTTTCAATCCGAAATGGAAATCATTAACCTTTTTGATGAGATATGGACATTTTCTTCAGAAGAAAAATATATTTTTGAACAATTTAGTGATAAAAAAGTAGTGCATCTCCCTATCGCTTTTCAGCAATATCCCCTGCTAAAAAAGGAAAATTACACCTACGATATTGTCTATGTAGCGAGTGATAATTTTCACAATGTGCGAAGCATTCATTGGTTTTTACAAAATGTAGTACCTATCCTCAACCCAAAATATAAAATACATATTATTGGCAAAATTTGTACAAAAATTAAAAATCACCCCGATAATGTAATTCTACATGGAGAAGTAAATTCTCTTTCGGAAATTTATCAAAAGACTAAATTAACCATTTGTCCTATGCTCAGCGGAACAGGCATTAAAATAAAAGTTTTGGAATCTCTTTCTTATAATATACCCATCGTTACTAATGAAAGAGGCGTAGATGGATTGGTCAATAAAACAAACAACGGCTGCTGGGTAGCGAATACCGCTGAAGGTTTTGCCCATGCAATACACACTCTTTTAGAAGGTGATACTATTTATGAAAATTATCAAAAAGAGGCGTTCAACTTCTTCTCAAAGAACCATAATCTAAATTCTGAAAAAAGGTTCTTTTCAGAATTATTATCATAAAAAAGTCAAGGAAAAAATCCTTGACTTACTTTTTTCATTTATCTCGAGAATAATCATCTTCTATTCTCACAATATCATCTTCACCGAAATAAGTTCCCGTTTGCACTTCTATAAAAACCAAAAGTTCTGAACTTCTGTTTTCTATTCTATGTTTTGCCCCTAATGGGATAAAGATGCTCTCGCCGTATTTTACCACATGCTCCACCTCATCTAATACCACTACCGCTTCACCTTGCACCACTGTCCAAAACTCTTGTCTATAATGATGATATTGGTAAGACAAACGATGTCCCGCATTTACTTCTATTCTTTTTAATTTATAATTCGCTTCATCCTCTAAAACATAATATTTCCCCCAAGGTCTCTCTCCTATCTCTAACATAATTTCTAATTTTTATTTTAATGTATAAATCGTTCCTTCTTTTCCATCTTTTAACTCTATTCCTTGCTCTAAAAGTTTATCTCTGATTTGATCCGAAAGTTCAAAGTTTTTCGCCTTTCTAGCTTGATTTCTTAAATCTATCAAAACCTTCATCGCTTCATCTAGCTTTTCACCACCTCCGTTTTCTTCTATTGATTCTAATCCTAAAACATCAAAAACCAAGGCATTGAGCACAGTTTTTAATTCTTCCAATTCATTTACTGATATTTTTTCATCACCTTCTTTGATTTGGAAAATCCATTTTACCGCTTCAAAAAGGTGAGAAATTAAAATCGGACTATTAAAATCATCTGTCAAGGCTTGATAGCATTTGTCTTTCCATTCTTTCAATTTTGATTGACTTTCAGCTACTTGCTCGTGATTTTCAATTTCTAAATTATTCACAATTTTCACTGCCTCCATTAGTCTATAAAAACCTTTTTCACTCGCTACCATTGCATCATTAGAAATATCCAAAACACTTCTGTAATGAGCTTGTAAAAAACAAAATCTCACGACACTCGGATGGAATGGCTTTTCAAAGAAATCATTATTCCCAGAAACAAGTTGCATCGGCAAGATATAATTCCCTGTTGATTTACTCATTCTTTGTCCATTCATGGTAAGCATATTGGCATGCATCCAATAATTCACAGGAGATACACCATTCACTCCTTTTCCTTGTGCTACTTCACACTCATGATGAGGGAATTTCAAGTCCATTCCTCCTCCATGAATATCAAACTTATCTCCTAAATATTTTGTACTCATAGCTGTACATTCTATATGCCAACCAGGAAATCCCTCTCCCCAAGGCGAATTCCATCTCATAATATGTGCAGGAGATGCTTTTTTCCAAAGTGCAAAATCTGGAGCATTTTTCTTTTCACCTTGTCCATCTAAATCACGAGTATTCGCAAAAAGTTCCTCTATGTTTCTGTTAGAAAGTTCGCCATATTTCAGTCCTTTTTCATTATAAGCCAAGACATCAAAATATACCGAACCGTTGCTTTCATATGCCAATCCTTTATCAATGAGTTTTTGGGTCAATTCTATCTGTTCTAAAATATGTCCTGTGGCGGTTGGCTCTATTGTTGGTGGCAACAAATTAAATAAATCCAGCACTTTATGGAAATCAACCGTATACTTTTGTACCACCTCCATTGGTTCTAACTTTTCCAATCGAGACTGCTTTACAAAACGGTCATTATCAACATTACCATCATCTGTCAAATGCCCTGCATCAGTAATATTTCTCACATAACGCACTTTATACCCTAAAAACTGAAGTGTCCTAAACACAAAATCAAACGACATGAAAGTTCGCACATTACCTAAATGCACATTGCTATACACCGTAGGTCCACAAACATACATGCCTACATTCCCCTCTGTAATAGGTCTGAATACTTCCTTTTCTCCTGAAAGAGAATTATATATTTTTAATTGATACGACATCTTAATATTACATTCAATCTACAAAAATAATTATTTTTTTCATTAAAAATATGGATTTTTTACAATTTAGTTAAATTTTATTCTTTATATTGCTCTTTTTATTAAAATAACATGGACAAAATACAATTCATCAACCAACGATGCCTTATCACTGAACAACGCATCAAAACTGTTTTACAACTTCTCTCAGAAGATGCTACGATTCCATTCATTGCTCGATATAGAAAAGATCAAACGGGAAACCTCAGCGAAGTTCAGATAGAACAAATCTCAAAAACAGCAAAAATTTTTGATGAAATCACCAAAAGGAAAGAAAGCATTTTAAAATCCATAGAAGAGCAAAAGGCTCTCACGCCTGAACTTCAGCAAAAAATAAATCAAAGTTTTAATTTACAAGAAATTGAAGATTTTTATCTTCCCTTTAAAAAACGAAGAAAAACTAAAGCCGATTCTGCTCGTGAAAAGGGTTTAGAACCTTTAGCGAAAATCATTATGGCTCAAAATACCGCTTCTGATACAGAAATCTTGGCTGAAAAATATTTATCTGACCAAATAAAAACCCCAAAAGAAGCTCTACAAGGAGCGAGAGACATCATTGCAGAATGGATTAATGAAAACCTCTATATCCGAAAAAATATTCGTAAAATTTTTCAACGAAAAGCAATAATCTCTTCAAAAGTCATTAAATCTAAAAAGGAGGAAGAAGAGGCTCTAAAATTCTCTCAATATTTTGATTGGAGCGAAAATTTAAGCAAAATCCCCTCTCATCGTTTATTAGCAATGCTTCGTGCGGAATCAGAAGGTTTTATTAAAATCAGCATTGATATTGATAGAGAAGAAGTCATTCACTTTATAGAAAGTAACTTGATTAAAAACAACCACCCCTCTTCACTACAAATTTCCCTTGCAATTGAGGACGCTTATAAAAGACTTTTAGAGCCTTCCATTTCAAATGAAACCTTGCAAGATGCCAAAACAAAAGCCGATGAAAAAGCCATTGCTATTTTTGCAGAAAATTTGAACCAATTACTCCTTGCTGCACCTTTAGGGGAGAAAAGAATTTTAGCCATTGACCCTGGGTATAAAACAGGTTGTAAAATAGTTTGCTTAGATGAAAAAGGAGATTTACTTCACAATGAGACTATTTACCCTCACGCTCCACAAAATGAAACTGCCACAGCGATAAAAAAAATACGCTCCATGGTCAATGCCTATCAAATAGAGGCAATATCTATCGGGAATGGCACGGCATCACGAGAAACAGAAAATTTCATCAAAAAAATCCACTTTGACCGACCAATACAAGTCTTCGTTGTATCCGAAGCAGGAGCCTCTGTCTATTCTGCCAGTAAAATAGCACGAGAGGAATTTCCTAACTATGACATTACGGTTCGTGGTGCCGTTTCTATTGGGCGAAGACTGGCCGACCCCTTGGCAGAATTAGTAAAAATAGACCCTAAAAGCATCGGAGTGGGACAATATCAGCACGATGTAGACCAAACTTTACTCAAAGAAGAATTGGACAACACTGTAATAAAATGCGTAAATTCAGTAGGAATAAATATTAATACAGCAAGTGTTTCTCTATTAAGTTATGTTTCTGGAATTGGTGAAAAATTAGCAGAAAACATCGTAAATTATCGTACCGAAAATGGGGCTTTTCAAAATAGAAATCAAATCAAAAAAGTTCCGCGTTTAGGGGAAAAAGCATTCCAACAAGCCGCTGCTTTTATCCGAATAAAAGACAGCGAAAATCCACTAGACAACTCCGCTGTACATCCTGAAAGTTATGAAATTGTAGAAAAAATGGCAAAAGATTTAGGCATCAGCACCTTAGAACTCATTGCTAATGAAGAAAAAATCAAGAAAATAAATCCCGAAGATTATATTTCCGAAAATATTGGAATTTTAGGGATTCAAGATATTATTAAAGAACTTTTGAAGCCAGGACTTGACCCAAGAAAATCCGCTAAAGTATTTGAATTTGACCCTAATATTAAAAATTTTACAGATGTGAAGGTAGGTATGATTTTACCATGTATCGTGAACAATATAACCGCCTTTGGATGTTTTGTTGATTTAGGAATTAAAGAAAGTGGGCTTATTCACATTTCTCAACTCAAAGATGGCTTTGTGAATGATGTAAATGATGTTGTAAAAATTCATCAACAAATCCACGCAAAAGTAATAGAAATAGATGAGCAGAGAAAAAGAATAGCCATGACTTTAATATTTTAATCTTCTACTCAATATTCAAAAAAATAATTAAATTTGCAAGAATAAATATACAAAATATGAGTTGTGGATGTAAAACATCTGGCGATTCTTCATGTAGCAGTTGCTCTACCAAGAGTGCCACTGGTTGTGATAAAGTAGATACCTGCGGGAATAGTTATAAACTGAATATATTTGATTGGCTTTCTAATGTAAAAGCCCCACAAAATCAATGTGATTTTGTAGAAGTAAGATTCAAAAATGATAGAAAAGCTTTTTATCATAATATTCATAAATTACCTCTGCATATCGGTAGCATTATCACCGTAGAAGCAAGTCCAGGACACGATATAGGAGTTGTAAGTCTCTCTGGAGAGTTAGTCAGAATACAAATGAAAAAGAAAAAATTCTCCGAGGCACAAGCTCCAAAAATATACCGAATAGCCTCTCAAAAAGATATAGACATTTGGCAAGAGGCAAGAAAGAAAGAAGACAGCATCAAGATAGAAGCCCGAAAAATAGCCAGACGACTCAATCTTGAAATGAAAATTACAGATATTGAATATCAAGGAGATGGCACAAAAATCACCTTTTATTACACAGCAGAAGGAAGGGTGGATTTTAGACAGCTGATAAAAGAATATGCCGTTGCATTTCATACTAAAATAGATATGAAACAAATAGGCTATCGACAAGAAGCCGCTAAAGTGGGGGGTATTGGTTCTTGTGGACGAGAACTTTGCTGTTCTACTTGGCTTACTGATTTTCGATCTGTTAATACCAATGCTGCAAGATATCAGCAATTAAGCATTAATCCGCTAAAATTAGCAGGACAGTGCGGAAAGCTTAAATGTTGTCTTAACTTTGAATTAGATAGTTATGTAGATGCACTAAGTCATTTCCCTTCTTCTAATACTATCTTAGATACGGAAAAAGGTAAGGCTTTTTGTATCAAAATAGATGTTTTTAAAAAAAGAATGTGGTTCGCTTATGTAGATAACTCTATGCTTTGGTATGATTTAAGCATCAAGGAGGTCAAAGAACTCATCTCTATCAACAAAAGAGGCGAAAAAACTTTATCATTGGAAGATTATAAGAATCAGTGTTTATCTACTCCTATCCATAAAGATATGGATTTAATCCAAGAAAATAATATTGACCGCTTTGAGAAAAAGAAAAATTCTCCTAAAAAGCATCATAATAGAGGAAAATCCACAAAAGAGAAACAAGAAAACAACCACCAAGTAATTAATCAAAAACCTCAACACATTACAGATAAACCACAAAAATATAGAAATCAAAAAAATCATCATAAAAAAACTAATGATACAAGAAAAAAATCTCAACCTCCTAAAAATGAAAATGGTCATGAATAAATTCTGGTTGATTTTAATTATTTTGATTATAAGTATTAGCTGTTCAGAGCATGGAGAAATCTATATGACTCCAATAGATAATCTTTGGAAAAAAGATAATAACAAAGTATTAGAATTTGAGATTCACGATTCTCAAACGCCTAAAAACATCACATTTATTGTAAGACATAATAATAAATATCCGTATAGCAATCTATTTTTAATCTCATCTGTTAAAAATCCAAAAAATGAAATCATAAAAACGGATACTTTGCAATATATTTTAGCAAAACCTAACGGAGAGTGGCTTGGGAATGGGTTTGGAAGTGTAAAGGAAATTCTACTTCTATACAAAAATAATTATTTATTTCCCAATAATGGAAAATACCTAATAGAAATAAAACACGGCATGAGAGCGGATGAGCTTAAAGGCATGGAAGACATTGGTATTAAAATAGAAAATGTGAATTAACATTATAAAAAAAATGGAAAACAAAAAATCTAGCATTAGCAAATGGATTAAATTCATTTGGCTTTCCTTTTTCGGAATAGTTATAGGACTGGTCTTATTATTTTTCTCTGTATCACAAGGCTTTTTAGGAGAAATGCCTGATGTAAAAGATTTAGAAAATCCTGATATTTATGTAGCATCTGAAATCATCTCTTCTGATGGTATAGTTCTCGGAAAATTTGAAAAAGAAAAAACACAACCCATCACTTACCAAGAGCTACCTCCTCACTTGGTCTATGCTCTCTATGCAAAAGAAGATGAGCGATTTAAGGAACATTCAGGAATAGACTTAAAATCTGTCATTAGAGCTGTTTATTATCGTGGTAAACGCGGTGGTGGCTCCACCATTACACAGCAATTAGCTAAACTTCTATTCACAGGAACTGCTTCACAAAATAAAATCCAAAGAGCATTCCAAAAACTGAAAGAATGGTCTGTTGCCGTAAGTTTAGAGAAAAGATATACTAAAGAAGAAATCATTACTCTTTATTTCAACAAATTTGATTTTCTTTACAATGCCAACGGAATAGAAATGGCATCAAAAGTTTATTTCAATAAAAAAACTAAAGACCTCACCCTTTCAGAGGCTGCAATGTTCGTAGCCATGCTTGAAAATCCAGTAAGGAATAACCCTTTAAGAAATCCCGAAAGAGCAAAAGACAGAAGAAACACTGTTTTGAGACAAATGCTTGAGACTCAATACATAGACCAAAACACCTATGACCGAGTAGTAAATGAGCCTATCATCACAGATTATCAAAGCATCAAAACCGTAGACCAAGGATATTCTGCTTATTATAAACATTATTTAAGAAAAGAAATTTCTACTTATCTTAAAGATTATGAAAATGAAACAGGGAAACCCCTAAATCTCTATAAAGATGGGCTTAAAATCTATGTAACTCTAGATTCTAAAATGCAAAAATATGCTGAAGATGCGATAAAAGAACATTTAACAGAGTTACAAAGAAGATTTGATAACGAACAAAGTAGAAATCCTAAACGCCCTTATTATCATCTATCTAATAAACAAATAGATGATATTATGATGGCTGCTGTGAAAAGAACAGGGCGTTACAGACAGTTGAAAAATGCTGATGTCCCAGAAGACTCCATCATCATGGAATTCAAAAAGCCTATAAAAACCTCTATATTCTCTTGGAATGGAGAAAAAGATGTGGAAATGTCTCCTTGGGACTCTATCCGCTATCATAAACAAATTGCTCAAGCAGGACTTATGGCAATGGAACCTGTAACGGGAGATATTAAAGCATGGGTAGGAGGTATCAATTGGCATCATTTCCAATACGACCATGTAAAGCAAGGTAAAAGACAAGTAGGGTCTACTTTCAAACCTTTCGTTTATGCTGCTGCAATTATTAATTTAAATATGACTCCATGCGACCCTATATCCAATGCTTCTTTCTCCAAAGGCTCTTGGCATGTTAAAGGTTCTGGAGGAACATTACTAATGAAAGATGGTCTCGCTCATTCTAAAAACCCTATTGCTGTGAGATTGATAGAAAAAGTAGGGCCTAAGAATGTCATTCAATTAGCGAGAGACATGGGCGTAACGGAGGAAATACCAGATAATCTAACCATTGCCTTAGGGTCGTCTGACATTACAATTTATGAAATGTTAGGAGCTTATAGTACATTTGCAAATTATGGTAATTATATAAAACCAGAAATGATTTGGCGTATAGAAGATGGTAACGGAAGAGTTATTAAGGAAGTAAAACCAGAAATTCGCGAAGTGATGAATCCTATCCACGCCTACACCATGATAGATATGATGAAAGGGGTTACAGCATACGGGACAGCATCAGGTGAATTAAGAAGAATGGGAATCAATGCAGAAATTGCAGGAAAAACTGGTACTACCAACAACAACTCCGATGGTTGGTTCATTGGAATTACTCCAAAATTAGCCACAGGCGTTTGGGTAGGTTGGGAAGACAGAGCTACACACTTTTATAGCACAGGAGAAGGTCAAGGAGCAAAAATGGCACTTCCTATCTGGGGATATTTTATGCGAAGAGTCTATGCGGATAAAAGCCTAGGTATTTCCCCTGCCGATACCTTTGAAAAACCTTCTGATTGGACAGGTAAATGTTCTGACTTGCATGGTCTCGGAGGCTATGGAGATGAAGGGGATCTACGAACCATAGACCAAATACGAAATCCAAAATCATCAGTAGAGAATTCTAATAATAGAGCTACTAACCGAGATGAAAATATTAATCAAAGCTTAAACCAGTCCGAAGAGATTGATTTTAACCAATAAAAAACAATTAAAATGAATAATTTTCCAGATATAGAAGATGATTTTTTCACTGGCAAAGAACATACACCTTTGCGGAAAGATGCCTTTGAGAAGTCCCCAGAGGAAAAAATAACAAAAATTCAAGGGCTTTTCCAAGAAATTATGGAAACTTTAGGATTAGATTTAACTGATGATAGTCTTAAAGATTCCCCAAAAAGAGTTGCAAAGATGTATGTCAATGAAATTTTCGGAGGACTGCTTCCAGAAAATAAACCTTCTATTTCTACATTCAAAAATGAATATAAATACCGTCAGATGCTTGTAGAAAAGGATATCACGGTATATTCTTTTTGCGAACATCATTTTCTACCTATCATTGGTAAAGCTCATGTTGCTTACATTTCTAATGGTAAAGTCATAGGGCTATCCAAAATTAATAGAATTGTAGATTATTATGCTAAAAGGCCTCAAGTTCAAGAGCGTCTTACAATGCAGATAGCCCAAGCAATGAAAGAGGCTCTTAATACAGAAGATGTAGCATGTATTATTGATGCAAAGCACCTTTGTGTCAATTGTAGAGGAATAAAAGATACTGCAAGTAGCACTATCACTGCAGAACTAAGTGGTCTGTTTAAAAATAATCCTACCACGAGAAAAGAATTTCTCCATTATGTAGGTAATCATCATATTTCTTAACCCATTAAATACATTATATTAAAATGAATACAGAACTTCAAAAACAATTAGAACTCGCTCAAAAAGCACAGGTTGAATGGAAAAAGGTAGGCTTTACAAAAAAACAAGAATTAATCAAAAACCTTTCTAAAAATATTTTAGAAAATGTAGAAAAATATGGTCAACTAGTTACCCAAGAAATGCACAAGCCTATTGCACAAGCAAAAGGTGAAGTTAAAAAATGTGCATTAGTAGCTGATTACTATATCAATGCAACGAATGTTTTACAACCAGAAAAAGTAGAAACAGAACTTTCTGTAAGCGAAGTTCTTTATCAACCAATGGGAGTTATTTTAGGAATTATGCCTTGGAATTTCCCATTTTGGCAAGCTCTTCGTTTTGCAATTCCTACCATTTTAGCAGGAAATACTATCTTACTGAAACACGCCTCTCTTTGTAAAGATTCGGGAAGAGCTATTGAAGAATTATTCAGAATATCAGGATTTCCAGAAGGTATTTTACAGAACATTGAGTATTCTTATGATGATATTAACGAGCTCATCACTCACCCTATCATCAAGGGAGTCAGCCTCACAGGTAGTGAAGCCACAGGTAGAAAAATCGCTAGTTTAGCAGGAGCAAACATCAAGAAATCTCTATTGGAATTAGGGGGCAATGATGCTTTCATCGTTTTAGATGACACAGATTTAGTAGCGACAGCAAAACAAGGAGCGGCTGCAAGACTAAGAAACAACGGACAAGCATGTACTTCAGCGAAGAGATTTATCATTCAAGAGAGTGTATTCCCTGAATTCGTAGAAAATTTAGTCACAGAATTTAAGAAGTATGAACTGGGAGACAAATTTGATGAAAACACTCAACTGACGGGCTTAGCAAGTAAAGCCTTTGCAGATGAACTACAAGAGCAATACGAAAAAGCCATTGCTCACGGAGCGGAAATTATCCTTCCTTTGGAGCGTGTAGATGAATTGTCCTTCAAACCTGGGCTTATCAAAATGAATTTAGATAATCCGATGATAGATGAAGAGCTGTTCGGGCCACTTGGAATGCTCATCTCTGCGAAAGATGATAACGAGATTCTAAAAATCGCTAATAATTCTAACTTTGGATTAGGAAATTCTGTTTGGACGAAGAGCAAGGAGAGAGCCTATTTCTTTGCAGAGAATTTAGAGTCTGGTACCGTGGCGGTCAATAAAATGATGACCTCTGACCCACGCTTCCCATTTGGAGGTACGAAAAACTCTGGATATGGGCTGGAACTTTCCCTAAAAACACTCACCGAGTTTTGTGTAACTAAAAGTATCTTTGGAGAAGTTTAATCTTCATCAATATAAAAATCTCATCTATGATTATAGATGAGATTTTATTTTACCATTTTTTTTCTTAAATTTGTTAAGAAAAGTATTCTATAGGGAATCTATTTTGGGGGGTAAGTGTTTTCTTTACAAGTATTACTTTTAAAACAATACATAACACCACATAAGGAGGGTAGAGAAAAATAATACTCTCTCACACATATCAAACATGAAAGAAAATTAATTTAAATTTTATATATTATGAAACAAGTAATGAAATTAGGGATGATTTTTGCCCTATCCGTAACAGCAACACATTGTTCAAGAGATGAAGCAGAACAAGTTAATAATACTATCCATGAAAAAAAGACCAAATCTCCTATCCTATCTGGACAGTCTGCCCCTACTACTGATTTAGGAAATATAGGCGACTACTATCTTGACCTATCTACTTACAAACTTTACGGTCCTAAAAAAGAGAAAGAATGGGGGCTTCCTGTTACTCTACAAGGAGCAACCCTTGACAAAATATCGATAGGAGAAGGAGCACCTGCACAAAACATAGGGAAAGAAGGAGATTGGTACATCAATAAAACCACTAATGCTCTCTACGGTCCTAAAACCGATAAATGGGAAGGAGGTATAGGATTTCCTCTTGGAAATGGAGAATATGAATTAAGTACAGATAAAACAACTCTAATGAAGTGGACGAATGATAGAATCTTTACCCTAAATATGCAAAGTGATCCAGAATTAAAAAATATAACAAAAATTGGAAACATAGCATTGGCAAAGATGAGATTTACAAGCGTAATTATTCCTGAAAAAGTAACAAGCATTGGCAAACAGGCTTTCGCATATACTCCACTTGAAAGCATAAATTTACCTAGTAGTATAACAAGCATTGGAGAAGGTGCATTCTTATTTAATAAACTCACTAATATAACTATCCCTAGTAAAGTAACAAGTATTAGTAAAAAAGCTTTCTTTAGCAATAAGCTTACTAAAATCACTATTCATGAGAATGTAACGAGTATCGGTGAACAAGCTTTCTTTAGTAACCAACTTACCAAGATAGAGATTCCTAGTAATATAACAAATATCGGTAAGGAAGCTTTTCACAGTAACGATAACCTCAGAGATGTAACGATCCATGCAATTAATCCTCCAACTGTAGATTCTCCTTTTGAATTGAATAATGCTAATCTAAAAATCTATGTTCCAACAAATAGCGTTGAAACTTATAAAGCCGCATCAGGATGGAGCCAGTATGCAGATAAAATATTCCCTATCCCATAGTAAGGAAAACAAAAACAGGAGCATTACGGCTCCTGTTTTTTATTTATATATTTTGGTAACTATATACTATTTTACACTGTTTTGTTAAAAACAAAAGGAGGTTTATTGTGAGCCTCCTTTTTTAAATATTGATTTGATTGTTTTGTCAAATGCTGTTAAAGGTCTTAGGTGGTTTGAAGCGATGTATTTTTTGTTGTTTTGTTCTATGATTTTTGTAACATCAACAAATACATTCTCAATCCGCTCTTTAACCTCGCTCAATAAAAAATATCTTACACCATCTATTTCGATATAAGATGTATTTTGATTTAATAATTGTTCATCTGTCATATTTTTAATTGTTTCTAACAGTAGAATGTAGAAGCAAATATCGGAATTTTTCTCCATCTGGAGAATTTCTTAGATTAAATCTGTATATAAACTCATTAACATACTTCTGTAGATGTTTTTTGGACACACAATTATAAGTCCCTACGAGACACTTTTTCAAGTGATTCCAACTACCTTCTATATGGTTTGTATGTATTGTTTTATCAGTTAAAGAAACATATTCTTTCTTAGAATGGTCTATAACATGATGTTTATACGCTCTACCTAAACCGACATATGCCCACCATTCATCTGTGATTAATTTCTCTATGGTAAGTTTAGCATACCTTTTTATCAGTGGTTGGATAGTTTCTCTTCGAGTATCATCTACCACAAAGGCATTCATTTTACCATTTCGCTGTAGCATTCCCATTACTGGGACTTTGTCCTTGAAACTTCTACCTTGTGAGTGGGGAACTTTTTTGTCCCAATGGCGATTTTTGTTTTTACCGCCGATAAAAGTTTCATCACATTCTATCACTCCATCTTCAAACTCATTGCAGTTCTCAATACCGAAAACTTCTCTAATCTTATGAGCCATATACCAAGCAGTCTTTTGGGTAACATTTAAGTCTCTGGCTAATTGTAAAGAACTCACGCCCCTTTTGTGAGATGTGAGTAACCATATTGCAATAAACCATTTTCTAAGACCTATCTTGGAATGCTCTAAGAAAGTTCCTGTTTTCACATTGAAATACCTCCCTGTATTTTTACACTTGTATCTGTTATTAGCACATTTATACACTTTTGAAGTTTCATCAAAAGGACTAACAACTTCTCCGCTCCATCTTAGACTCTCTAAATATTCTCTACATTTATCTTCCGTAGAAAAATACATCAATAAATCTGCAAGAGAATCAAACTCCGTAGTTTTAATCATTGTGTTTTATTAAAAAATTAGGAATCTAATATACGGAATTTTGATCAAAAATCCTTACATTTGTAGGAAAAAATATACATAATATGAGGAAAACGCCAAAAAATCAAGGAAAACAATGGTCTAAAGAAGACATTGATTTACTAAAGCAACTATCGGAGGGAAATTGTCCAACAGGACTTATTGCTTATAAAATGGGAAGAAGTGTAGATTCTGTTAGAAGTAAATCTTCAAAAGAAGGTATTTCTTTAAAACCTACTAACCAATCCCCTTATGATAGAAAAATATCTAATGAGAAGAAAGGTAAGAAGTAACTTTTTCAAACTTCTTTCTTAATTCCTGTGACCATTGATGTTTGTTACTTATCAAAGATCCTAATTCCATTATCAATTCGTATATTTCACTATTTTTCATAATTTTATGGTTTTTAATCTGTTAATAAAATAACAAAACCGATCTCACTCTGATCAGTTTTCGTTCTTTTTTGTTTTATAGTAAATAACTACACCATCATCATTTACCATTAAGGTATCTCCTTTTTTCCCAAACCCCATAGAATAATCCTGCTGTTGTTTTTCTTTAGGTATTATTCTATTATTCAAGTCAGTAATTACAAATTTGTTTTTTGTATTACAACTTAAACACACCAAAAATACAGCTATGAGTAAGCTATACTTGATAATTCCTTTTGTCATAATATCTTTGATTATTGTTTGTAAATGTATTTATCATTTCTAAAATCCCTTTATCATTCCCCTTAAACAAGTAGCGTAACCTTTTCAAAGGATTTGTATTCTCTACTTCGTTAAGCATTTCTTGTGTCATGTTGCTATCAAACTGACCTGTTTGTCCCTTGTATTTTCCGTTTGTAGGATCATACAATCCTTTGTTATACATGGCCTCTCTAATACTATGAATATCAGATTTTATTTCTTTAAGCTGTTGGTCATGTTCTGTAACTTCATCTTTAGGTCTCATATATTTATCCACTAAACTTTGTGAATACCCATTGTCATCAGGCTCAAAAGTATATAGAAAATGACCTAATTCATGCCCTAAAGCATTTTGATTAGATACCCCTGTAAGTCTATTAGCTTCATCTGATAAAGTCACATACGGAAATAATTTATCGTATCGGGTAGGAAGAGAAAAAGTTTGATTAGTTAATCTCATAACTATTTCTCCTTTTTCATCTATTACAGGGTAAGCAACTATGCTTTTTCTATCACCACTATAAAACAACGAAGCATCTTCTATATTCCTACTAACACCATCTCTATGTTTGGAAAATTCCTCATAATTATTTCTATAATCGTTAGGATTATATTCTTTCTTTCCCAACATCGATTGCCTATTATTATGAAATCTTTCAAACCTCCACCTGGCTTCGTTTATATCCTTTGCAAATTGTTTTGACTTTTCAAAATCAAAAGAACTGTCATGGTCTTTTCTTCTGGTAGGGGTTGCATAAGGAGTTTTGTTTTTAGGCTCTCCACCATTTTGAAAAACTCCAAGGTAATCCCTCTTATCAAACTTTCTAAACATGTTTTATTCTTTTTTATTATACGATAAAGTTATAAAAATAACTCATCATTTAACAAAATGATAAATTACAACATCAAAAAATTAGTGTATTTTTGTATGTAGTTGCCTATATTTTTAGATTTCCTTTACAGAGATAATCTTCACTGGACAGGCTTTTGCAGCCTTATCACACTCCTCAAAGGCATCTGGCATAGGAGTTTTTAGAGTAAAGAAGCCTTTTTTCTCGGTAGATTTTAGCAAGACAGATTTCCCATCTTTTTTAGACATACGGAAATACTCAGGGGCAAACTCCGCACAGTAGTTGCACCCTATACACTTGTCTCTTTGTAATGTAATAATCACCATATCCGCACTCTTTTCTCTCCTTTTTACTCAGGAGTGTTTTTTACTATTTTATAAAGTTTATCGCTCGGTCTCACTCGGAAATCTGTCTTAAAGGTAACTACCTCAGACTTGGTAGCTTTCTCAGCTTGTCCTTTATTCTCTACCATCATGCTCTCTATCACCAGCTCTTGCGAACCTGTGGTAGGTCCTTGCACCAGCACACTATCTCCCACAGAAAGGTCATAAGCTTCTATCAAGAACTCTGCAATATTAGACTTCGGATAAAAATGACGCCCTTTCCCAATATAGACTTTTTTCTGTGTAGCATTAGAACCTGAGTTTGGTGACCACTCTCCCATTTTCTGCCCAAGATAATAGCCACTCCAAAAACCTCTATTATAAACCGTTTCTAACTGCTTCATCCACTCCGCTACTTTCTCTTGACTGAATGTCCCCTCCGCAATACTATCTATCGCTTCTCGATAGCATTTGGTTACTCTTGCCACATATTCAGGTGCACGCCCTCTCCCTTCCAACTTCAAAACCTTTACTCCAGCATCCACAATTTGGTCTAAAAAGCCAATGGTGCAAAGGTCTTTTGGTGACATCATATACTCGTGGTCTAACTCTATTTCAAAACCACTTTCTTGGTCTATTACGGTATATTTTTTTCTACAATTTTGCTTACACGCCCCTCTATTCGCCGAAGAATTATGAGAATGCAAACTCAAATAACATTTCCCAGACACCGCCATACACAATGCCCCATGCCCAAAAATCTCTATTTCCACCAAATTACCTGAAGGTCCTTTTATTTGCTCCTTCTCTATCTGCTGACAAATCTTTTTGATTTGGCTTACACTCAACTCTCGGCTCATTACCATCGTATCCGCAAAAAGGGAATAGAATTTCACGGTTTCTATGTTGGTAATGTTGATTTGCGTAGAAATATGCACTTCCATACCGATTTGTCTCGCATAGGCAATCACCGCTTGGTCCATAGCAATCACCGCCGTAAGGTCAGCCTCCTTTGCCTTATCCAAAAGCCTTTTAATGATAGACAAATCATGATCATATATGATGGTATTCAGCGTAAGGTAAGTTCTCACCCCTTTTTCTTTACATCTTCGGCTAATCTCTGGCAAATCTTCCAAGGTAAAATTCATAGAAGCTCTTGCCCTCATGTTGAGCTGTTCTACCCCAAAATATACTGAATCCGCCCCATTATCTAATGCAGCCTGTAAAGAGGTAAAATCCCCCGCAGGAGCCATAAGTTCTATCAATCCTGTTTTTGTCATTTATTTTACTTCAAATTTTTGCAAAGATAAGGTTTAGATTTGAATTTGAAAATTCAATATTTCTATCATCATTATTTACTGAAAATCCATTTTTTCAACTGCTGATTTGTTTATATTTTTTATTTTTGGGAATTAAAAATTTAGTCATGCAATATTTATCATCAGAAGTAGCTTTCGGTATCGTATTAGGAGCAGTTATTATTTATCTTTATATGAAATCTTCCCGAGTTTCTCGCTCTATTTTGGAAGAAACTCAACAAAATTTAGTCAAAAAAGAGACAGAACTTACCAATATTTCTCAAAAAATCACGGAATTACAAACCGAACTACAATCTGAGAAGAATAATTATCAACTTCTTTACGAAAGTCAAAATGCTCAAAAAAATGAGTGGGCTAAAACTTTAGCTGAAAAGGATTTACAAAGTCAGTTGCTTTCAGAAAAGCAAAAAGAAAATAAAACTCTTCAAGATAAAATCGCCGAAATCTCCGAAGAGAACCAAAAATACTTCGCTGAAATTTCTAAACTAAAAGCTCAAAACGAAAGTTTGGAAACTTCTATGAAAGAACAAAAAAGCGTAATGGAGCAGTTACAAGAAGCTTCAAGGCTACAATTTGAAAATATAGCCAACAAAATTTTAGAAGAAAAAACTGAAAAATTCACCTCCATCAATAGGGAAAATTTAGATTCTATTCTCAAACCTTTGGGTGAAAACCTAAATTCTTTCAAACAAAGAGTAGAGGAAGTTCATCAGAATGATATCCGCGACCGTGCCTCTCTCAATGGCGTTATCAAAACACTCATGGAACAGTCTAATAAAATCAGTCAAGAGGCCAATAATCTAGCCTCTGCACTGAAAGGACAGACCAAAATTCAAGGGGATTGGGGTGAAATGATTTTGGAACGAATTTTAGAAAACTCTGGACTAACCAAGGACAGAGAATATTACACTCAGGTCAACTTCAAAAATGAAAATGGAGAAAACCAACGCCCTGACTTTATTCTACAATTACCTAAAAATCAAAAAGTCATCATTGATTCTAAAGTTTCTCTCAACTCCTATGAGAAAATGACCTCATCAGAAACTCCTGAAGAACAAAAACGATTCTTGGATTTGCACATTCTGGCAATGAGAAACCACATTGATACCTTGGCAAAAAAGCAATACCACAAGCTAGATGATTCGCTAGATTTTACCATTATGTTTGTACCTATAGAATCGGCTTTTTTGGTTGCTATGCAGCATGATTCTGGGCTTTGGAATTATGCTTATAATAAACAGGTTATTGTATTAAGCCCAACGAATCTCATCGCTTATTTGAAACTAATTTCTGAAATTTGGGATAGAACTTATCAAAATGAAAATGCAGAAAAAATCGCTAAACAAGCTGCTGACTTATATGATAAGTTTGTAGGTTTTACCGATGATTTGATAAGAATAGGAAAGAAAATGAATGAAACCAAGTCTGACTATGACAATGCTATGAAAAAACTCTCCGAAGGAACAGGAAATCTAGTGAGGCGAGTAGAAAACATCAAAAAAATGGGGATAAAACCTAATAAAAATATTTCTCCGAATTTAATAGAACGCTCAAAAGAAGAATAAATAAACTTAATGAAAAATGATAGAAAGTTTTCAAAATCCTAAAATAAAAAATCTTATCCGTCTCACTACAGATAACCGCTTTCGGAAGAAGCAAAAGGTTTTCATCGTAGAAGGTCAGCAAGAAAACGAAAGGGCTTTAAAATTTAACTTTAAAGCTATAGAATTTTTCATTTGTGAAGAAATTTTTAACTCCTATTTACCGAATGAAAAAATCAATTTAGTAAGTAAAGAAATTTATGAAAAAATAGCTTATCGAGGTACATCTGAGGGCATTATAGGAATTTATGAAGAAAAAGAAAATTCCTTGCAAGATTATCAACCTAGCGAAAACGCCTCTATCATTATTTTAGAAGGAATAGAGAAACCTGGTAATTTGGGAGCTATACTCCGTAGTTGTGAAGCTTTTGGGATAGAAGCACTCATCATCACTGATCCAAAAGTAGACTTCTATAACCCTAATGTTATCCGAAGTAGTGTAGGTTGTATTTTTGGTATGAATATATTTTCTTATCAAAACGAAGAACTTTTATCTTTCTTAAAAGAAAACCAGTTCCAGATTTTCACCACACTCATGAGTCAAGATGCTCAAAGTATCCACGAAAAGGATTATACTAAAAAATCTGCCATTCTTTTTGGCACTGAACATTCTGGATTAAGTAACTTCTGGAAAAACAAAGGATACAATGTTTTAGTCCCAATGGTAGGCACTATAGACTCGCTTAACCTTAGCAATGCCGTAGCGGTAACTTGTTATGAAATATTAAGACAAAAAATATCCCACTGATAAGGTGGAATATTTTGCTCAACTTTTTTAGTTAAAAGTCAATGTCTTATTTTGCAACAGCTTCTTTCGCAGCATCAGCAGCTTCTTTTGTTGCATCAGCAGCTTCTTTTGTTGCTTCTTTCGCAGCATCAGCAGCTTCTTTTGTTGCATCAGCAGCAGCTTCAACAACTTCTGTAGCAGCAGAATCAACAACTGTAGCAGCAGAATCAACAACTGTAGCAGCAGAATCAACAACTTCTACTTTTTCTTCTGCTTTTTTGTTACAAGATACTAAAGCTAACGCTACAACAGCAGCAGCAAACAATGATTTTTTCATAATACAATTCTTTTAAAGGTTAAAATTAAATTTTCAATTCACTTATCTGTTCCATTTTGAACGATGCAAATATAAGACTGACCAAAAATTTGGATAAGAAAAGTAATTGTAATATCTTTGTAAAATATTTTACAAATTAATAATACTAATAATCAATACTTTAAGTAAAATTTAAAATCTTGAAAGATTTAGAATTATCTTATTTTGAAGAATTAAAAAAGGAAATTCAGACGGAATACCTTAAAAACAATACCCCCTCCGATGATGATATTTCAAAATGGAAAGGGATAGATATCACTTATTTCCAAGAAGAATTAAGAAAAAAAGCAAAAGGAAATATCAGTGAAAAAACTTTTTACACCTATTTCAAATCTTCAAATTTAGACAAACTACCCAGAATTGATATGCTGAACCTACTTTCCAATTATGTAGGTTGTGACTCTTGGTATGAATTCAAAAAACAGCACTCATACATAGATAAAAATTTAAAAAAGGAAGAAGAGAAAAATACTATTTTACAAATAAATCGTAGTAAAAATAAAGAAACTAAAGAAAAAAGTATCTTCAACTTACGATACTCATATATATATGCTGTTATTTTATTATGTCTTTTGTTTGGAATTGGTATTTTACTATCTGGAGAGTTATTCAATAAAACTTATCAATTTTGCTTTACTGATGCAGATAGAGGAAATAATATACAAAACAATATAGACATAAAAATCATCAAAGAAAATGAATCTCCAATACACTATAAAATAAAAGCAGGAGAATGCTTCCTCATTACCACAAAAGACAAAACCTTAAAAATGGAAGTTTCTTCTCCTATGTATGAAACTTTAGAGATTTTTAGAAATCTGGAAAATGCTCCAGAAGTAGAAAACATAGCCCTAAAGCCTGATGATTATGCTCTGATGCTCTACTACTACTCTACCAAAGACACTAATAACAGCTCTTTGGAACACATTAGAAATAAACAACAAAAACTTAACCACCTCATCAGTGAAGATGCATTAATCTACCAAATATTTGATAATGAAATATATGGGATTGAAACACTGAGCAAACAAAAATATATAGGATTAGTAACGACTCCTACAAAGTCATTACAAAACCTAAAAGTTTTAGCTACAAAAATGGAAAATGGAAAAATAGTCTCTATAAAATTCAAAATTGAAACCAATGAAAATAAGTAATTTAATCATAGCCATCATAGGATTTATCATGATTTTTTCTTGCCATAAAAAAGAATCTGAAGAAATCAGTGATTTAGACAAAATTAAACACAACAACAAAAATTCTTATCCTTCTACAAAAATGGATAGTGCTCAAGCTATTCATAATATCACCCAACAAAAATTACAAGAATTACTAGATTTATCTACAATTTATGCCTCTGGAAATAGAAATACAGAAGTGGATTCCCTTATTTATAACCAAATCAGTAGTTATTTTCTCTCTAAAGACTCTACTAAAATCAGTTCTCTTATCAATGAACTGGATAGCCTAAAAGTTAAGACTATTCGTGTAAAACATTTAGATATCAAACAACAAATTAATTCAAAAGACACGCTTGATATTGCTCATTTCACTTTAGAATATCTTGACAAAAACAAGAATAACATTGGTTTCTTTGATAAAAAAGCAACCTATATTTTAAAAAAATCTCCAATAAAATTTGTGAAAGAATTCAAATTCTATTTTATAAATTTTGATTTGAAAGAAAACACCTCGGAAGAAGTTACCAAATAATCTAAAGCTATATCCTCTGGAGAAATATCTATTATCTCCTCATTAGGAGTAAAAATACTTACTCCTACTTTCAGAGCATTACGATTAATTTTGGAGAGAAATCTATCATAAAAACCCTTTCCATAACCTATTCTATTGCCTTTTTTATCACAATACACCAAGGGCGTTATAACCATATCTATAGACACACTATCCAAAGAAATCGATTTTCCTTTGGGTTCTCCTATACCCCACGCATTAGGTTTTAAAATTGTTTCTTTTACTAATTCACAACATAGCAATTCTTTCCCAGAAACTTTAGGAATAAAAACCATTTTCCCTCTCTCCCAAAGAAATTTTATAAATTCATCAGTTTTAACTTCTTTTAATTTCTCCGATGAAATGAAGATGTGAATATTATTAATTTTCTCTAAATCAAAATATTCCTTAACCCTATTAAATATTTTCTCCGAAAAACCTTCAATTTCTATATCAGATAAACTTTTTCTTTTTTCTAAATATTTTTTTCTTAGTTCTGTTTTAGAATATTTTTCCATCTATTTTATACTAAATTTTAACAAAAAAAACAGCTAAAAATAGCTGTCTTTTTATTTCGTTAATCATTATTATTAGGCATTTCTCCCTTGAATAAAAATGAGACTATATCTTTATTTACTTTATCTATCATGTCACTAAACAGATAAAAAGACTCTTGTTTATATATCACCAACGGATCTTTTTGCTCATAAACAGCTCCTTGAGATGAACGGCGTAAATCATCCATTTCTCTCAGATGCAATTTCCAATTTTCATCTATAATAGACAAAGAAATATTTCTTTCAAAATCTGAAATAAGACTTTCACATTGAGATTCATAAGCTCTCTTCAAATCCGTAACTATACTCAACACTCTATGCCCATCCGAAAACGGTACTTGAATATTCTTAAACAACGCCCCCTGAGTATTATAAACATTCTCAATAATCGGTAATGCCTTATTTTTCAACATTTGCAACTTCACCTGATACTCCTCTGAAGCCTTTTTATAAACAATATCCACCAAATCTGGAATTTGTTTATTTCTAAAATCTTCTTCAGAAACAGGAATTTCCATCGCAAAATATCTAATCACTTCATATTCAAAATCTTTATAATCACTTGCAGCCTTTGTTTTTGTAATGATAGATGCCACTGTATCATATATCATATTTTCTATATCATACTTCAAATGATCTCCGAACAACGCATTTCTTCTTCTCTTGTAGATTACATCTCTCTGCTTATTCATCACATCATCATACTCCAATAATCTCTTTCTGATACCAAAATTATTTTCCTCCACCTTTTTCTGAGCTCTTTCAATAGATTTTGTAATCATAGAATGCTGAATAACATCTCCCTCCTTATGACCCAATCTATCCATCATTTTAGCAATCCTTTCAGAGCCAAAAAGCCTCATCAAATTATCCTCCAAGGAAACATAAAACTGAGAACTTCCTGGGTCTCCTTGACGCCCAGCTCGTCCTCTCAACTGCCTATCAACCCTACGAGAATCGTGTCTCTCTGTCCCAATAATTGCTAAACCACCTGCATTTTTTACCGCTTGTTTTAACTTGATATCTGTTCCTCTTCCTGCCATATTCGTAGCTATGGTTACAACCCCTGGGTTACCAGCTTCCGCCACAATTTCTGCTTCTTTTTTATGCAATTTGGCATTTAATACTTGATGAGGAATTTTTCTCAAACTCAATGCTCTTGATAAGAGTTGAGAAATTTCCACAGAGGTAGTTCCCACCAAAACAGGTCTGCCTTGTGCTGTTAATTTTTCTATCTCCTCAATTACCGCATTATATTTTTCACGATTAGTTTTATATACCAAATCCTGTTTATCCTGTCTTAAAATTGGACGATTAGTAGGAATTACCACTACATCTAATTTATAAATCTGCCAAAACTCCCCTGCCTCGGTTTCAGCTGTCCCTGTCATTCCAGCCAACTTATTATACATACGGAAGTAATTTTGCAAAGTAATCGTTGCAAAAGTCTGTGTCGCTGCTTCTATTCTAACATTTTCCTTTGCTTCAATCGCTTGATGAAGTCCATCAGAATATCGGCGTCCATCCATAATCCTTCCCGTTTGTTCATCTACAATTTTGACCTCACCATCCATCACCACATATTGGTCATCTCTTTCAAACAAAGTGTAAGCCTTCAATAATTGATTCAATGTATGAACTCTATCTGACTTAACGGCAAACTCTCTAAACAACTCTTCCTTTGCCAAAAATTCTTCTTCTTTTGGTAAATTTTTTGCTTCTAATTCTGCAATCTCAGTACCTATATCTTGCAAAACAAAGAAATTAGGGTCTTCATTTCCTTGCGACATATAATCCACACCTTTATCCGTAAGATCTATCTGATTGTTTTTCTCATCAATCACAAAATACAAATCCTTATCTACCACATGCATTTCACGATTATTATCCTGCATATATTGGGCTTCCGTATTTTGGAGAAGAACTCTATTTCCATCTTCTGAAAGAAATTTAATCAAATGCTTATTTTTAGGTAAACCTCTATATGCTTGGAGAAGCTTGAATCCTCCCTCTTTCTTATTTCCTTGAGCAATAAGCTTTTTAGCTTCGTTAAAGATTGTAGAAACCGTTTTTTTCTGAACTTCTACGATTCTATCTACAGAAGGCTTCAAGACATCAAATTCTTGTCTGTCCCCTTGCGGAACAGGTCCTGAAATAATTAAAGGAGTTCTTGCATCATCTATCAATACAGAATCCACCTCATCTACCACAGCAAAGTTCAATTCTCTCTGAACCAACTCCTCAGTGGTATTCACCATATTATCTCTCAAATAATCAAAACCAAATTCATTATTCGTTCCATAAGTAATATCTGCTTGATAAGCCTTTCTTCTACTATCTGTATTCGGCTGATGATTATCAATACAATCAATAGTTAATTCATGAAATTGGTACAGTGGTCCCATCCAAGCTGAGTCCCTCTTCGCTAAATAATCATTCACCGTTACCACATGCACTCCACGACCAGGCAATGCATTAAGATAAATCGGTAAAGTTCCTACCAAAGTTTTCCCTTCACCTGTTGCCATCTCTGCAATTTTACCACTATGTAGTACAGAACCTCCTATAAATTGTACATCATAATGCACCATATCCCATACCACATCCGTACCTGCTGCATTCCAACTATTTCTCCAAATCGCTTTATCACCATCTATTTCCACAAAATCCTTAGTAAGAGCTAATTCTCTATCCCAGTCTGTAGCTTCAACAACTATTTGTTTATTTTCTGCCCAACGACGCCCTGTTTCTTTCAGAACAGCAAAAGCCTCTGGATGAATTTCATTCAAAACTTTCTCCTCTATTTTATAAGAATCCTTTTTTAACTCTTCTATTTTGGAGAAAAGTGCCTCTTTTTCATCTATATTTTGAATGGTTTTTATCTTCTCGCTGATT
This sequence comes from uncultured Flavobacteriaceae bacterium, assembly GCA_963530615.1. Classification (GTDB taxonomy): domain Bacteria; phylum Bacteroidota; class Bacteroidia; order Flavobacteriales; family Weeksellaceae; genus JABCPE02. The sequence continues at coordinate 95,347 of CAUSDX010000002.1, read as the reverse complement.
TCTTCTATTTTTTGAGTAATGTCTGCTGTCGCTGTTCTTATTTTTTCCTTAAACTCTCGTGTTTTTTGTCGCAAACCATCATCTGTAAGCTCCTGTATTACAGGCTCCATTTTCTTTATTTTTGCTACTACTTTCCCTACCTCCTTCAAGTCTCTTTGGTTTTTATCTCCCAAAAAGCTTTTCAAAATTTTATTAAAAAAACTCATATATAATTCGTTCGTTAAACATTAATTAAGTCTATACTTTTTCTCAAAAACATAAAAAACATTAAGCCCTCTATGAAGGCTTAACGCTTTTTAATATTCATCTTCATTCCAAAGGAAGTCCTCATCAGTAGGATAATCTGACCAAACTTCTTCTATACTCTCATATATTTCCCCCTCATCTTCAATAGCTTGAAGATTTTCTACTACTTCCATAGGAGCTCCTGTTCTGATAGCATAATCTATCAACTCTGCCTTAGTCATTGGCCAAGGTGCATCGCTAAGATAAGATGCTAATTCTAATGTCCAGTACATATTATTTAGTATTAATTCTTTGCAAAAATAAACAATTCAGTGAAAAATCCGCATGTTTGTTATAATGATATTCAACATACTTCAAGATATTTTTCATATTTTTTTACTCAAAAACCATTCCACAAATTTTTTTATGCCATTTTGGAAGTTCGTTTTTGGATTATATCCTATTAAGTTTTTGGCTTTGGTAATATCTGCATTTGTTTTTTGAACATCGCCTACTTGCATTGGTAATTTATTCAGATTTGCTTTTTTACCTAAATTTAACTCAATTTCAGAAAGCATCTCTTTCAAATTAACAACCTGATTTTCACCAAGATTAATAATTTCATAAACTCCTTTATGACTCTCTAAATACTTGATAGACTTTACAATTCCATCAATAATATCCTCTATAAAAGTATAATCCCTTGCAGTGGAACCATCTCCATAAAATGGAATTTCACCATTCTCCGAGATGATTTTAGTAAATTTATGAATTGCCAAATCTGGCCGTTGGCGCGCTCCATAAACCGTAAAAAATCTTAACTGAATCATATCTATATCGTATAAATGATGATAAGTATATCCTAATATTTCACCACATTTTTTCGTTGCCGCATAAGGAGAAATCGGTCTATCTACATTATCCAACTCAGAAAAAGGCACCTTCTCATTATTACCATAAACACTTGAAGATGAAGCACAAACAAACTTTTTAACTCCATAATCCTTACACAATTCCCAAAGTTTCATTGACCCTAAAATATTGACTTCTGCATAATCCATAGGTCTTTCTATGGATGGGCGAACTCCCGCTAATGCTGCCAAATGAATTACCACATCTATTTTATGATTTTGGAAAATTTCCTTCAATCCCTCTTTATCTCTAATATCTTGATAATAAAAAGAATAGGAAGAAATAGGCGAAACAACAGATATAAGCTTCCTAATATCTTCCTCTTTATTTGTAAATTGAAAATTAACAGATTGTTTTACGGACTCTAAAGTATTTTTAATCTTAATTTTATAATCATAAAAATCATCAAAATTATCTACATTGATGACAGAATGTCCATTTTCTAATAAATACTCCACTAAGTGAGAGCCAATAAAACCACTCCCACCTGTCACTAAATAAGTCATTTTAATCCTGTTTATTTTTCACAAAAATAACTATTTCTTCATAAAAATCCCTAATTTTACCCCAATATTTAGTATTATGACATTCAAAGGACAAATCATTAAAATGCTCACACAAATAGATACCCCTATACAATACTACCTAAATCTTTCTGGGGATTTATTATGTGTAAATCAACTATTTGGTAAAAAATTAAGAATAGAACATGTAGGTTTCCAATGTATAGAATGCGGAGAAAACACCCCTATATTCCGTATGGGATTTTGTAAAAAATGCTTTTTTGAAAGTCCATACGCTAGCGAAAGCATATTAAAACCTGAACTTTCACAAGCCCATTTAGGAATAGAAGAGCGAAATTTAGAAGTAGAACAGCAAATTCAACTACAACCGCACATCGTCTATCTTGCTTATACAGGAGATATAAAAGTAGGTGTTACTAGAGAAAGCCAAATCCCTACCCGATGGATAGATCAAGGAGCTACTTTTGCCCTTCCTATCGCAAGAACCAATAATCGCTATGAAGCTGGGATTATAGAAGTTGAGCTAAAAAAACATATTTCTGATAAAACTAATTGGAGAAAAATGCTTCAAGATAAACCACAAGACAACTTGAATTTAATACACTTCAAAAATCAAATTATTCAATACTTTCCAGAAGGAAGTAAAAAATTTATTTTGGAAGAACAAAATCTTTGGGAACTACACTTTCCTTACACTGTGCCAGAAAAAATCTCTTCTATTTCATTAGATAAAAACCCTAAATTTGAAAAATTTTTAATTGGAATTAAGGGGCAATACCTTTGCTTCTCAACTGGCGAAGTTTTTAATATCCGAAACCACGAAGGCTATGTCATAGAACTATCCATCTAAAAAAGCGAATAAAGTTTTTATTCGCTTTTTTTAATTATGATTTCCTAAAAACAACTTTTATTTTATTTTTTAACCTTACTAATAACGGCTCTTCATAATTTTTATCTTCTTCAAAATATCCATATCCATATCCATATCCTTGTTTTGCCACATAATCATTATAGATAATGCCTAGATTTTCAATTTCCCCAGAATGATACTTTTCAGCAATCATTTTTAACATATATTTCTCCGTATATTCATGCCTTACAATATAAATATTTGCGTCTGTAAGTTTCATTAGTTCAAATGAATCTGCTACCAAACCTACTGGAGGCGAATCTATAATAATAAAATCATACTCCTTCTTGAGTTTATCTATAAAATCTCTATTCCTATCGCTCATTAACAATTCGGACGGATTAGGAGGAATAGGCCCTGAAGTTGCTACATCTAAAGTAGGAATAGATGTCTTATTGATAATCTGCTCTATAGATACATCCCCTGAAAGATAATTAGAAATACCATATTTATTGTTAATCCTAAAATCTCCAAAAATCTTAGGTTTTCTTAAGTCCATTCCTAACAAAATGGTCTTCTTCCCACTCAATCCTAAGACCGAAGCTATATTGATTGAAGAATAAGTTTTACCTTCCCCTCCAATAGAAGATGTTACCAAAATCACCTTACTCTTACCATCCTCTTTATATAAAAACCTTAAATTTGCCCTAATCCCTCTAAACGCTTCAGAAATAGAGGATTTGGGACTTTCCAAAACAGTAAGATTATTCTTATGATTATTTTTTCCAATAACTCCTAATAATGGAATCTTAAGAGCATTAAGTAATTCTTTTACAGAACGAATTTTAGAATCCAACAGCTCACCTATCAATATATACAACAAAGGTAGTAGCATCAACCCACCTATAATTCCATATTTAAAGATATTAACATTTGGTCCGATAGGTCCCTGTCCTAAATCTTTAGCTGGGTCAATAATCATCAAGTCCGACTTAATAGTAGCTAATCTAATTTGTGCCTCTGCTTGTTTAGAAAGAAGATTATCATAAGTAGATTCTATAATTTTATATCCTCTTTCCAAATCAATATATTTCCTTTGTTTCTCAGGAAAATTAACTAAACCTTTCTCAATTTCTCCTATTTTCTGATTAATTTTCGCTAATTTTTGTGAATAAACAGAAGTATATTGATTTAGCTTTCCATTAGAGTTCCCATGAGCTTCATTAATCAACCTATTTATCTCTCTCATCGGCTCAGAATTTGGAGTATAAATCGTTGCTAATTCTGCTTTTTTATCATATAATGATTTTAGTTCAGAAATCGATGCTGCAAAGTCTCCATCTTCCACACCAGCAACATTTAAGCTAATCATATTATCTAAATTACGACTGCTTACTAAATTTCTAATACGACTTAAGGAATTTATTTTATCTAAAATATCTGCTTTTTCTATCTCTAATTCCTCTATTTTATTAAGTAAGTCTACATCTTTAGCATCAATATTATAAAGTTTTTCATCTGTTTTTAGAGCATTGAGATTACTCGCACTAGAATCTAATTTTTTCCTTACAATTTCTAAATTTTCATTGATATATTTAATGGTATTTTTATCTACTGTACTTTTATCTTCTTTCCTCTTTTCTATCAATTCAGCGACTGTTTCATTTAAGAAACTAACCGTTTCTCTGAGATTATATCCTGTTTTAGTGATTATCATCACACTACTTATCTCACTATCAAATCCCACTGATAAATTTGACACAATATTATTCACTGCAGAATTCACTGTAGAGAAACTCACTATCAAATTATCCAATCTTGAAGCAAGTGCAGAAGGAGAAAGATTCCTCACTAATCTAAATTTAAGGTTAGGCGTTTCATACCATTGCCCTATAGAAATTATTTTATTTTCAGGCCTTTTATATCCATTTTTTAATGTTTCAAAAGATTCTGTTTTGTAGCTATACAAACTCATCGACTCTCCTTTTTCAGGAAGAACTATTTCATATTTATCTTTACCTTTTGGCAAAATTGTAATGGAATAATTGACTTGCTGTAAATGATTCTTATCCACCTCTATAAAAACAGGAGAATCATATTTATCCAAAAAAGTCTCTTTTATCAATCCTTTTGTTCTATAATTAATGAACAAATCTAACTTCTGCACTAAAAACTCATTATGACTCCTGGACAAAAGAAGTTTTTTTAACAAAACTCCTTCCTGTGAATTTCCGTCTCCTTGTCCCAGAAAGAAGTTAATAGATCTATTTGGTAAATAATTAGATGTTCTACCAGAAATACTCAAAGATAGATTAGAAGAGTAAATTCTCTGCACATAGTATCTATCATATACATAATAAATAGAATAACCTAATAACCCTAATATAAGAAACCAATACCAATTACCAATTACTCTTCTTACAAAATTTTCTATACTAAATATCTCAAATGCTCCCACTTTTTCTTTGGTAGCCGTTATAGATGTTTGAGCAGTATTATTATCTCTACTTGGTATCATTGCTATCTTTTATAATCTTGAAAATAAATAATATATTGACAATGCAGTAGTAATTAAGGAAACTCCTGTTGTTAAAGTCTGTATTGGTTCTTTACCAAATCCATTAAGATTTCTTCTTCTGGTATTGAGATAAATCTCATCACCATTCTGCACCCAATAATAAGGCGAATTCATCAAATCTTCTCTTGTTAAGTCTAAAGTAACAATCTTAATCCCCTCTGGTAATTTTCTATGAAGCCTTATATTTTTTCTATCTATCGTTCTATTTAGACCTCCATTCATTGCTATTGCTTCCGTAATGCTCAAAGTATTCTTATAAGCAACCTTCTCCCCCGTAACTTGAGTAGTTTCTATATCTCCTAAAACATAATATCTAATACCATCTGTGTTTAACCTAACTTCGGACTTTCCCTCTACAAAATTCTCATTCACTTTCTCTTGAATTTCCTCCGAAATTTCTCTTAAAGTTCTCCCTTCCGCCTTAATAAATCCTATCCCGAAAACATGAATATCGCCATTAGAATCCACCTTCAATCCTGTGAAATAGTAGTTTCCATTCCCTCCTGACACTGAAGTTCCTGATACTCCACCTGTCCCAGTAGCTGTTCCTGTATTGTAAGAAGAATAAAACTGAGCGGCATCTCCTTTGGGCGTCGTTACGATATTTAGCCTTAAAATATCATTTCTCGTTACTCTATATTCAGGAATGTTATAAGGAACTAATCCTTCCGAATTAATTTCTAAACTTTCGCTTGCCTGTAAATATTTTATATCTTTAGTTCCTACACAAGAAGTTAATAAGCCTAAAACCAAGCTTAAAACCAAAAGAAAATTCTTTCTCCTCATTTATAATTTTATTTATTTTTACAAAAATAATATTTTTTATCTTTTTTGTCTAATTTTTTGAATGACATTTGGGGCATAAGCTCCTAAAAATCCTAAAAATAAAACAACCGCAAATAATAAATTAATTTCCAAATGTCTCAATACATAAACTATTCCTATCACAAAAAGATAATAAGATATGATGCACACCGTAGCTTCTTTATGATTTAAACCCAATGCTAATAATTTATGATGAATATGATTCTTATCCGCCTGCAACGGAGACTTTCCGTTCAAAATCCTAATAATAATAACACTCAATGTATCTATTATAGGCAAAAGTAATATTGCAAATGTAATGACTGGAGCAGAAAGCAAATGATAATGAGGCTTCCCTATCTCATCTTTATAAACAAAAAGATCCATAAAATAAAATGCCGTCAAAACTAATAGAAAACCTATAGTCATAGAACCTGTATCTCCCATGAATATCTTCTTGCTCCGATCCTCCGAAAAATTGTAATAAAGAAAACTCAATAACGCCCCTATAATCACTACACATAACATTACCATAGGATAATTATATTCTCCTAAATGATAATAACTAACTCCAAAAACAGCACACGATATAACAGAAAACATCCCCGCCAACCCATCTATACCATCAATCAAATTAAACGCATTAACCATAATGATAAAGATAAATATACTCAAGAATACACTGATTAAATAAGACAATTCATAAACTCCCAATAATCCGAAAAAATTTTTTATTCTCACATCAGAACCAATAACCATCAATACAGCAACAATAACTTGAGCCACTATCTTTTTATAAGCTCTAATTTCCACAATATCATCCAACACTCCTATATAAAAAATAATCACCAAAGCAGGAAATAAAAACTTATAACTCTCAAATAACTCATACGCAAAAATAGGCACACAAATCCCAATACTAAAAAACAACGCTATTCCTCCTAAATTAGGAACTTGAGTATCATGAGAACTTCTATCCACAGGAACTGCCATAAGATTTTTTCGTTTTGATATTTTAATAATCACAGGAATTGCCCTATAACTCAATATTGCAGACAAAAAAAACACTATAATAATCCTTATAACAAATAGATCCTTTGAATTTAGCCAATATTCTAATTCTTCCATTTTTGTGTCATTTTACCATAAGAAATTGCCATATCTGTCCCATGTATATCCTGCTCTTGGTGCCTGCATTATCGCATACACAAAATAATAGAACACAATATACGCTATTAAAAACAAATGCAATATCCTCTTTAATTTACCATTAGTAATAGATGCTACAATATTCGGTAATACCATTACCATAAATATAATATAATATGCTGCTAGCCTCGATGAAAAAATAAAACTCCCTCTAAATATAAAATACATGCACACTCCTACCACTCCAATATTTCTCATATATTCATAGTAAGGAATTTTCTCACAAGCTTCTTTGTTATAAGTTACCAAAAAATAAGCATACATTATACAGATCAAATCCGTAAATTTCACACTCCCCATATTACCATCTTCTATTGTATCATAAGCTCGAAACCCTTGATAAACATCTGCGGGTGCAATAGAGTCCAATAAAGATATATACTGATAAACCTGAAAAGGAGAAAGAAGCACACTTAAAGCAATCAAGGATAATATCTTTACTGAATTTAACGGCACTAAAACCAACCAATATGCAGGAATGAAAATTACCGCAGATTTATGGAACCCCATTGCTATATAAATCATAAACAAAAACAACAGCAATTTCCTTCTCTTTATAAAATAAAAAGAAGCCATCGCTACCGCCATCGCCACCGCTTGTCTCATATGCCCACCATCTGCCGAAAAATAAGATGGAAACATATACAAAAGCATACTAATTGATGGATAAACAACTGCATTTTCAAAAGTCCAATATTTAATCCCTATTGAAAATAAAGCCAATACAAATGTAAAAATAAAAAAAGGCATACCAGAACCATAAATCACCTTCCCCACAAAAACATAAAGCCATTCTACATCCAATTCATCTTTCCTTAATGCAGTATCCAAAATTTTTGAATAATCCGTATTTTCTCCAAAATAATTATACATCTGCACATACGCCCCATAATCCGCACCTACCCAACTTCTAAGCCCTATCAATATAATCATTATTCCCACTACTGCCCAAACAGATTTATAATTCTTATAGTTATTCACCTCTAAAAATGAATAACCGATAAGAACTAAAGTAACCACCGAAAATACTGGATGCAAAAGTGCCATTTATACTTGACCTTCTTATTTTAATAATTTCCTCAAAAACCTTTCTTGACCTAAAAAATATAACAAATAATAAATTTTCTTTTTACATGGCAAAGATAAGAGATAATTCTCGTTAAATCTTCTATATTTCAATATTTCTACAACTGAAATATTATTCTTTAGCATAAATTTCTTCAATTCTGCTGACATTTTCCAATACATACTTTCATCCTTTACATACGCCAAATATGCCAAAAAAGTATAAACCCCTTCTAAAATTCTAAATCCTTGTAGCTCTGACACCCGCTCTGCATAAACAGATTTTCGAAACATCTCATCTACCTCCTCTACTGCTCTGAGAATATCTAACCCTTTCTCCGTGTGTGTCTTTGTAATGGAATTTTCTCTCTCTAAATATTGATAACAATAATTTGAGGTATGTGCCAAAATTTTACACTCTAATAACAACTGAGGAATCAACTGAATATCTTCAAAATGAATACCTTTCTTAAATCTTTTATTTTGAAATAAATCTCGGTGAAACAATTTATTACAAGCAAAATAACTTAAATCCGAAAAAATAGAAAAATTTTCTTTTAACTCAATTTTTTCTGGCATATTCGGTATTTGAGGCAACTTTTGTACCACTCGCCCTTCCTCATCTACTTTTTGAAGATTACAAATAGTCATTTCCGCATTATGCTTTTTAGCCAGATTATACATATCTTCAAACATCGTCAACTCTACATAATCATCGCTATCCACAAACCCTATAAACTCTCCTTTCACTCTATCTAAACCATAATTTCTCGCATCACTCAAACCTCCATTTTCTTTCCAAAAAGAACAAATCTTTTCAGGATATCGCTTTTGAAAACTATCTATAATTTGCTGAGAATTATCCGTACTTCCATCATTAACCACCAATATTTCTATTTCGCTCAATGTCTGATTAACCAAAGAGTTTAGACACTTTTCTAAATAATTTTGCACATTATAAACAGGAACAATAACCGATACTTTTTTCATTATTTTCTATTTTAATCGTCTCGCTAAAATACCTTTCTTTGCATTCTCATAATCTTCTACACTGCAAGGAATACATTTCTGAATATCATCATTATCCCCAAAATACCACACTCCTCTAAAAATATCCCTTTTAAAAACACAATTCATCTCCTCCATCATTACAATAAAAGTTTCATACTGTCTCTCCTTTGGATGTGTTTTTTGAATGTTAATCCCTTCTATCAAATACCATAACATTTGAGCTAAAAGCTGAGCGTTTAATAAATTCTTAGACTCCGCATTATAGTTGAAAATCCCCACCGATTTCAAATTTTCTCCCAGCCCTATCTCTTTCATACAAGCACAAATTTCTCTTCGGTTCAATCCATTTACTTGCGGATTTATAGAAAAGCCTCCCATAAAACTCTCTACCGCATCACAATTTATGGTAACCAAATCTGCCCTTCTCAGAAAAGGCTCTGCTTTATCCATTGTCCCCATCATTTCGGATAATCTCAATATCTCAAAATCTACATTTTTCATCAATTTTACAGAGTCAATTTCATTCAAATGTTTTTGATATCCCAAATGGAAATAATCTTTCAGATGTATTTCTTTATCACTAAAAATCCTTGCTAAAAAATTTTTCTCCGTTAATTTATCCCCCTCATCGTTAAGATGAACAAAAGAATTTATCTGCGTATAGTTTACCGAATTTTGATTTAAATTTATTGCCTTTAAAAGAGAATATCCCAAATCATTACTTCCTCCAATTACCACAGGTATCGCTCCTTTTGATAAACAAGACAAGGCTAATTCCTCCAAAATATAATGACTATCCTCATGGGTTTTACCTGAAATCAAATCACCTAAATCACTTATAGGCACTTCAAAATCTAACTTTGACAAATGATAAAGTTCCTTCCTCACAGAATGAAAATCTTTCCCAGTAGCATTTTTTCCAGCACCTCTTTCTTCGGAACAAAAAACCAATGCTATCCCTCCCTTTTGAATCTCATGAGATACCATGGTTCCTAATTGCCATGGTTCACATTCTATTTTAGGTGGTAATAATAATATATCTTCTGTATTCATTATTCTCTCAAAAATTGATTTATAAATTTCTTATGAAAAATTCTCTCAAAAAAGAGAGAATTTAATTTATTTTTTTGTCTTTTTTGTCCTTTTTTCAAAAGCTGTAGGCTCCTGCTCCATAATCCATCGTTTAACTTCATCAAGAGAAATTCCCTTTAGTTCTTCTGCCGTATACTTAGTTTCATCTGCTTTTCTTGGAATTTTAAGATTAGATTTTCCGAACTTAATAAACGGTCCCCATCTTCCATTTTCAAGTGAGATTTTCTCATCTTCCCACTGCATTATATAGCGATTTGCTTCTTTTTCCAACTTAGCATCAATCAATTCATCAATATCCTTTTGAGTCAAATTCTCAAAATCATACTTTTTAGGCACATTTACATAAATATCTTGATACTTAATAAATGGTCCAAAACGCCCAACACCTCTCGTTATAGGCTCTCCTTTATAAATAGCCACAGGAGCATCTGCTTTCTTCTTTTCCTCAATAATTTGTATTGCTCGTTCATTATCCACAGACAGCGGATCTTCTCCCTTGGGAAGACCAATAAATATATCTCCCCATTTTACATAAGGTCCAAAACGCCCAACACCTACCAATACTGATTCCCCTTCATAATCCCCTAATTCAAAAGGAATTTTGAAAAGCTCTAATGCCTCTTCCAGCGAAATAGTCTTAATATTCTGCCCCTCTAATAGTGATGCAAAAAGAGGTTTTTCATTAGTCTCAGTTTCTCCAATCTGAATGATTGCTCCAAATCTACCAATTCTAGCATAAACATTTTTGCCTGTTTTAGGATCTTTCCCTAACAACCTTTCTCCCGTAGCTCTATCTGCATTTTCACTCACTTCTTCTATTTTAGGATGAAAATTATCATAAAACCCCTTCATCACTGTTTTCCACTTTTCCGAGCCACTTGCTATATCATCAAAATCCTGCTCCACCTTTGCTGTAAAACCATAATCCAATATCTCGGCAAAGTTCTCTATCAAAAATTCATTCACAACCTCTCCGATATCTGTTGGAACGAATTTATTTTTATCTCCACCAAATTTTTCTATTACAACCTCTCTATGAATTTGATTTTCTGATAAAGTCATCTTCACGATTTCCCTTTCTTGTGGTTGAATTTCTCTCTTATCCACATATTCACGATTCTGAATCGTTTGAATTGTAGGAGCATAAGTAGAAGGACGGCCTATACCCAGTTCTTCCAACTTCTTCACTAATCCTGCCTCTGTAAAACGCGTCATTGGACGGCTAAACTTCTCCGTAGCAGTAATTTTTTCACATGATACCCCTTCTCCCACACTTACTTTTGGTAAAAGTTTTTCATTTCCATCATTTTCTTCCTCTTCATTTTTATGAAGGCCATAAGCTCTAAGAAATCCATCAAATACAATAACCTCTCCCTGTGCTTCAAAATGCTGTGATAAAACTGAATTTCCTATTTCAATAATCGTTTTTTCTATCTTTGCATTCGTCATTTGACTTGCCAAAGTTCTGCGATAGATTAATTGATATAGTCTGTTCAATTGTGCATCATCACTGATAGTCTTTATTCCAAAATCTGTCGGACGAATTGCCTCATGAGCTTCTTGTGCAGATGCAGATTTAGTAGTATAATTTCTCGGAAGAGAATAATCCTCCCCAAACTCTTTGACAATATATTCCTTTGCTCCATTAATAGCTTCCTGAGATAGATTCACGGAATCCGTTCTCATATAAGTAATATACCCCTCTTCATAAAGCCTTTGAGCAATACGCATTGTAGTCGTTACTCCATACCCTAATCTATTACTTGCCTCTTGCTGAAGAGTAGATGTAGTAAATGGAGCCGATGCTGAACGCTGCCCTGGCTTAACCTCTACATTCAAAATCTCAAAATCTGTTCTTTGGCATTGCTTCAAAAATTCCTCAGCCTCATCTTCTTTACCAAAATCCCTTTTCAGTTTTGCCAAAATTTCTTGATTTTGAACATTTCTAAAAACTCCCTCCACTTTATAGGAAGCCTCTGGCTGAAAATCACGAATATCCTTTTCTCTCTCAACAATCAACCTTACAGCTACCGACTGCACACGCCCTGCCGACAGCCCTGTCCTAACTTTCTTCCAAAGCACTGGCGACATCTCAAACCCCACAATTCTATCTAAAACCCTACGAGCCTGCTGAGCATTAACCAAATTCTGATCTATATTTCTCGGATTTTCTACCGCCTTTAATATGGCGTTTTTTGTAATTTCATGGAAAACGATTCTCTTAGTTTTATCCTCTTTTAATTTTAATTCTTGTGCTAAATGCCATGCAATTGCCTCTCCCTCACGATCTTCATCGGAAGCTAACCACACCATATCCGCTTTTTTAGCAGCTGCTTTTAGTTCCGACACCACCTTCTTTTTATCAGCAGAAACCTCATAATCAGGCGTAAAATCCTCCAAGTTAATTCCCATTCCCTTTTTAGGTAAATCACGAATATGCCCAAAACTGGACTTTACTTCAAAATCTTTCCCCAAGTATTTCTGAATGGTCTTCGCTTTTGCAGGAGACTCTACGATGACTAAATTTTTTGACATACTGCTTTTTTTTGCAAAAGTATAATATATTTTTATTAAAACCTTGATTAAGATATAAAGATTTAAGAAAACGGAAAAATATCATATTTTGGTTACAATTTCTTTTTTAAAGAAAAACTCCGATGAGATTTCTCCCACCGAAGTTCTTTTTATTCAAAATAGAAATATTACTTCAATTTTTTCTTAACTGCTATTTCTTCATAAACCTCTAAAACATCTCCTATCTCTATATCATTGTAGCCTTTAAGGTTTAAACCACATTCGTAACCTTTAGTTACTTCCTTCACATCATCTTTATAACGCTTCAAACTTTCCAGTTCTCCATCATGTTTCACCACTCCATCTCTCAACAGACGAACTTTGGAGTTTCTCGTTACTTTACCTGAAAGCACCATACATCCTGCGATAGAGCCTACTTTTGAAATTTTGAAGACCTCGCGTATTTCCACATTTCCGATAACTTGCTCTTTGATTTCTGGCGAAAGCATTCCTTCCATAGCTTCTTTTACCTCATCTATTGCGTCATAAATTACGGAATATGTTCTGATTTCTATTTCTTCTTTTTCTGCCAATTCTTTAGCATTTGCTCCTGCTCTTACATTAAATCCTATCACAATCGCATCCGATGCCGTTGCTAATAAAATATCACTTTCTGTAATTTGCCCTACGCCTTTATGAAGGATATTCACTTGAATTTCCTCTGTAGAAAGCCTTTGAAGCATATCTGTCAATGCCTCTACTGAACCATCTACATCTCCTTTAAGAATGATATTCAACTCTTTGAAATCACCAAGGGCAATTCTTCGTCCTATTTCATCTAAAGTTAAATGCTTTTTAGTTCTAATAGTTTGCTCTCTCTGAAGCTGTTCTCTCTTATTAGCAATAGTTTTCGCTTCTCTTTCATCTTCATAAACTTTGAATTTATCCCCTGCTGTTGGTGCTCCATCAAGTCCCAAAATCGTCACAGGTGTAGAAGGCCCTGCTTCTTTTAAATTATGCCCTCTCTCATCTAACATAGCTTTAACTTTACCATGGTTTTTCCCAGCTAAAACATAATCTCCTACCTTTAATGTTCCTGACTGTACTAATAATGTAGAAACATATCCTCTTCCTTTATCTAAAGATGCCTCTATAACTACTCCTGAAGCAATTTTACTTGGATTAGCTTTTAACTCTAATAAATCTGATTGAAGTAATACTTTTTCTAAAAGTAAATCTACATTTTGTCCAAATTTTGCTGAAATTTCTTGCGATTGAACATTCCCTCCCCATTCTTCTACCAAGATGTTCAATTGTGATAATTGCTCACGAATTTTATCTGGATTTGCTGTAGGTTTATCTACCTTGTTCAAAGCAATAATCATTGGAACTCCCGCAGCTTGTGCATGGGAAATCGCTTCCTTGGTCTGCGGCATCACCTCATCATCAGCAGCAATCACTATAATCGCAACATCAGTTACTTGTGCCCCTCTAGCTCTCATCGCTGTAAAAGCCTCATGCCCAGGAGTATCTAAAAAAGTGATTTTTCTTCCATTTTCCAACTTCACTCCATACGCCCCAATATGCTGAGTAATCCCCCCTGACTCACCAGCTATTACATTTGCTTTTCTAATATAATCTAAAAGAGAAGTTTTCCCATGGTCCACATGCCCCATAACGGTAACAATAGGAGCTCTTGGCAATAAATCCTCTTCATTATCAACTTCTTCCTCCTCTGTATTCTCTTCTAAATCTGCATCAGAAAATTCTATTTTATACCCAAATTCATCAGCAACCAATGTAAGCGTATCGGCTTCTAACCTTTGGTTCATCGTTACCATCACTCCAAGAGAGAAACACACTGATATGACTTCTGTCGGAGCAACATCCATTAGTGCCGCCAATTCATTTACTGTGATATACTCCGTAACCTTAAGAGTTCTATCTTGTGCTGCCAATTCCTGCTGAAGTTCATCTTGCTCTCTACGGAAAGATCTTTTTTCTCTTCTATGTTTAGATGATTTTGATTTTCCTCCTTTATTCGTTAACTTCTCTAAAGTTTCTTTGATTTGATTTTTCACCTGCTCATCAGTAAGCTCTACAGGCATCACTTTTTCTTTTTTACCCCCTTTCTTACCATTTTTCCCTCCTTGCCCTTGCGGTTTATCATCTTTTTTGAAAGGTTTTTTATTTGATGTAGCACCTTGATTTACAGAATTTGTAGCAGATTTATTTTCACCAATTGGTTTCTGAATTCTTTTTCTTGGCTTTTTCTTTGTATCAGATTTTGGTTTAGTCTCAAATTGGGATAAATCCACCTTTTCTTGAAGGATTTTTGGTCCATCTAATTTCTGATATTTTGTTTCTATCTTTTCTGGCTCCGCAGATATTTCCTCAGAAGTTTCTTTTTTCGCTTGAAATACTTTTTCTATTTTTTCCTCTTTTGGAGTTTCTACTTTCGTCTCTTTTTTTTCTTGTTCTATAACAGACTTTTCTTCCTTTTTAACGACAGGTTTTTGGGACTCTAAATCTATTTTACCTAAAACTTTAGTTGTTTTTTTAGACATAGGAGCCTTTGCCTTAATTACCTGTGGTTTTTCTTCTATTTCTAATTTTGCTTCAGGAACTTTTGTAATCACCACTTCTTGCGAAGCTCTTTTCTGCTTTCCATCCACTGCAAATTCAGCCTCTAACGCCGTATAAGCATCATCTTCTAACAACACATTAGGATTTCCCTCTGCTATGTTAAATCCTTTAGCATGTAAAAACTCTATTGCTCTCGGTATGGAAATATTAAATTCCTTTGTCGCCTTATTTAATCTAATCTTTGGCATATTTTTATTTTACTCGGCACAAATACGGCCTTTCACTTTTATATTTTAAGTTATTTTAATTACCTTTTTTGAAAGAAATTCAATTAGCTTTCTAATTCTTCTCTCAAAATTTGCTTAACTTCTTCTATCGTTTCTTCTTCTAAGTCCACCAAACCTAATAATGCATCGGTATCTTTATCTAAAATACTTCTTGCGGTATCCAAGCCTATTTTTTTGAACTCATCGATAATCCATTCTTCAATTTCATCAGCAAATTCAGACAATTCCACATCATCTCCCTCTTGTTTCTCTCTATACACATCTATGCTATAGCCTGTGAGCGAAGACGCTAATCTAATATTTTGCCCCTGTTTCCCTATAACTTTTGAAATTTCTTCTAATGGAGTATAAACCAACGCATATTCCTCCTCCTCATTTATTTCTACTTTATTAATTTCTACATTACCCAAAGCTCTTTTTACCATTATTTCAGGATTTTTAGACCATTGAATAACATCTATATTCTCATTTCTCAACTCTCTTACAATCCCATGAATTCTAGATCCTCCTACTCCTACACATGCTCCCACTGGATCTATTCTTTCATCATAAGCATCTACTGCTACTTTTGCTTTTTCCCCCGGAATCCTCACTGCTTTTTTCAAAATAATTACTCCTTCCTGAATTTCTGGAATTTCTAATTCTAATAACTTCTCTAAGAATTTAGGTGATACCCTTGAAATCATAATCTGTGGTTTAGAACCTTTAAAATTTACGGATTCTATCACCGATCTTATATTTTCTCCTTTTTTGAAAAAATCTCCTGGAATTTGATTTTCTTTAGGCAAAATAAATTCATTTCCTTCATCATCTAAAACAATAATATGCTTATTACGGATATGATGCACCTCACCTACAACAATTTCACCTATTCTATCTCTAAATCTCTCATAAAGCACCGCATTATTATACTCTTGTAATTTCGTTGCCAAAATTTGCTTCAATGTCAAAATATTTCTTCTTCCTAATTGACTCAAAGGTATTTCTTGAGTAAACTCCTCTCCTACTTCAAAAGTAGGGTCTATTTTCTTCGCTTCAGAAATTTCAATCTCTAAATCATCGTCTTCAGACATTTCATCTTCTACAATTTTTTTATTCAAAAAAATCTGAAAATCACCTTTATCAGGATTCACTACCACATCAAAATGGTCATCAGAATCATATCTTTTTTTCAACAAAGTTTTTAGCGAATCTTCTATAATCGCCATTAAATCTATCTTGCTAATTCCCTTCTCATCCTTAAAATCCCCAAAGGACTCTATCAACGCTAAATTATTCATGCTCTTCTATCATTATTTATGTAAAAGTATATACTACTTAAATTTTATTATCACTAATGCTTTTTTTATTTCTACATATGGAATTTCTCTTTCTTCCTCCACATCTTCTTTTCCTTTCCCTATTAATTTAGGCCTCCTATATCTAAGCAGTAATCCTATTTTTTCTTCATCGGCTTTAATAAGTTCTCCCACAATCTTTTCATCATTTTCTAAAATTATCTCCAAATCCCTTCCAATATTCCTCCTATATTGCCTTGGAAGTAATAAAGGCTCACTCAATCCAGGACTCATCACCTGTAAAGAAAAATCAACAGCCTCTCTATCCAAATTAAATTCTATCACTCTACTTGCATCTAAACAATCCTGCAAAGAAAGAGACTTATCTCCATCTAAAATCACCACTATATCATTTCCCTCAGAAATTTTCAAATCAACAAGATATAAATCCTCTCTCGTCTGTAAAAAATCTCGAATCAAATACTCTACCTTAGTTCTAAACTCCATAAACTTCTCTATTTTTACCCCCTACAAAAAAAGGCTTTCCTCCGAAGCCCCTACATTTTTCCGTTAAATATTTCTGCAAAGATAAGAAAAATATTAAATTACAACAAATTAAGTCAAAGAATACATTTTTTTATATATAAAAAACTACCTTTGCATTTTAATAAAACACATTAATTATGAATATTGCCATTGTAGGAACTGGATATGTAGGTCTCGTTACAGGAACTACCCTTGCCGAATTGGGGAATACCGTTTATTGCGTAGACATTGACGAAACAAAAGTAGAAAACATGAAAAATGGAATCGTACCTATCTATGAACCAGGATTAGAAGAGGTCTTCCATAGAAATATCAATGCGAATAGATTGTTTTTTACCACTCAACTGAAAGAAGCGTTAGACCAATGTAAAATTATCTACCTCGCACTACCTACCCCACCTGATGAAGACGGTAGTGCAGACCTTTCCTATGTAATTGGTGTTGCTAATCAAATCGGTGAATTAATGACCGATTATAAAGTTATAGTTAATAAATCTACTGTTCCTGTAGGAACTGCCGATAAAGTAAGAATAACTATATCTGCAAAAACAAATATCCCCTTTGATGTAGTCTCTAATCCAGAATTTCTCCGAGAGGGTTTCGCTGTAGAAGATTCTATGAACCCTGCAAGAATCATTGTAGGTTCCAGTTCTGATAAAGCGAAAGACATTATGTCAAAAATATATCAACCATTCACAAACACGGGGGTTCCTATCATTTTTATGGATGAAAAGTCTTCCGAATTGACTAAATATGCCGCCAATTCGTTCCTTGCTGTTAAAATCACTTTCATGAACGAAATCGCAAACTACTGCGAAAAAGTAGGTGCTGATGTGGATAAAGTAAGGCTCGGTATGGGAAGTGATGACAGAATCGGGCATCGTTTCCTTTTCCCAGGAATAGGCTATGGAGGAAGCTGTTTTCCCAAAGATGTGAAAGCCCTCATCAAGTCAGGAAAAGAAGAGGATTTTAATTTCCAAATTCTTAACGCCACTGAAGAAGTAAATAAATCTCAAAAAGTAATCCTCATTTCTGAAATTGAAAAATATTTTGGTGGCAACTTAAAAGATAAAAAAATTGCAATTTGGGGATTAGCCTTTAAAGCCAATACCGACGACATCAGAGAGTCCTCTTCTTTGGACAATATTGCTCTTCTTTTAGAAAAAGGAGCAAAAATAACGGCTTATGATGCCATCGCCGAAGAAAATGTTAAAAGAATTTTCGGAAACCAAATAGAATACTCCAAAGACATGTATTCTTGTGTAGAAAATGCCGACTGCCTACTCATCGCGACAGAATGGAGTGAATTCAAAAATCCTAACTTTGATTTATTAGCTCAAAAAATGAAAAATAAAGCCATTTTCGATGGTAGAAATATGTTCTCCTTGGATCAAATAGAAAATACAGGATTTTATTATAAATCAATCGGTAGAAAAATCATAAAATAAATTAGGATATGAAATCAATCATCATAACAGGCGGAGCAGGGTTTATTGGTTCTCATGTTGTTCGTGAATTCGTGAAAAATCTTCCACAAACGAAAATCATCAACCTTGATGCTCTTACTTATGCAGGTAATCTTGAAAATTTGAAAGATATTGAAAATGAGCCTAATTATATCTTTGAAAAAGCAGACATTACCAAACCCGAAGAACTTAGAAAAGTTTTTGAGAAACATGATCCAGATGCAGTGATACACCTCGCAGCAGAAAGCCATGTGGATAGAAGTATCACAGACCCAAATGCTTTCATAAACACCAATGTGATTGGGACTGCTAATTTGCTTAATCTTTGTAAAGAATTTTGGACACTAAATCCAGAGCACACGCATGGAAGATTTCCTAACGAACTGAGAAAAAATCTTTTCTACCATGTTTCTACGGATGAAGTGTATGGTGCTTTAGAAAAGACTGGATTTTTCACTGAGGAAACACCTTATGACCCAAAATCTCCATATTCAGCAAGTAAAGCTGCTAGCGACCATTTAGTAAGAGCTTATGGAAACACTTATGGACTCCCTTATATTGTTTCTAATTGCTCAAATAACTATGGACCAAATCATTTCCCGGAGAAGTTAATTCCGCTTTGTATCTCTAATATTATCAACGAAAAACAACTTCCCATTTATGGCGATGGTAAATATACTCGTGATTGGCTATTCGTAATTGACCATGCTAAAGCTATTTTCCAAATATTCCATGAAGCAAAGACAGGAGAAACCTACAATATCGGTGGCTGGAATGAGTGGCAAAATATTGATTTAATTAAAGAATTAATTAAGCAAATGGATACTAAACTAGGTCGACCAAAAGGATACTCAGAAAAACTCATCACTTTTGTGAAAGATAGACCAGGACATGACAAACGATACGCCATAGATGCCTCTAAACTGAGTAGAGATTTAGGTTGGAAGCCTTCGGTAACCTTTGAGGAAGGGCTCTCTCAAACCATTGATTGGTTCTTAGAAAATCAAGAATGGCTAGAAAATGTCACAAACGGAGACTATCAAAAATATTACGAAAAACAATATCACCAATAATAATATTTATCCTTGCTGAATTTAGCATAAAATGATTTTAGATTTTTCCTCTTCAGACACCTTACTTCAATTTGAAGAAAAATTACCTGAATTCATTGTTCTATTTCTTAAGAATTGGTTTTCTGACTCTAAATTCATGAAATTACAAACTTCTGGCTCTACGGGAACACCAAAGATATTGGATGTAGAAAAAGACAAAATGCTAAATTCAGCAAAGATGACTTGCGATTTCTTAGGATTAAAGGAAGGAAATACAGCATTATTATGTCTACCTACAGAATATATTTCGGGAAAAATGATACTAGTAAGAGCTATTGAACGACGAATGAAATTGCTTATCCAAACTCCCTCTTTGTTCCCATTAGAAAACATAACCAAAGAAATTGACTTTTGTGCTATGACTCCGTTACAAGTTCAGAATTCATTAGACAAAATTCATTGTATAAAAAAACTCATTATTGGCGGAGCAAGTATTTCCGAAAGTTTAAAACAGCAATTAATACAGAAAAATCCACGAACAAAAATCTATGAAACTTATGGAATGAGTGAAACTCTTTCCCACATTGCATTAAAATCTATTTCACCCAAAAGGGAAGAATATTTCAGAGTTTTAGACGGAATAAAAATTTCTCAAGACCAGCGAGGTTGCTTGGTAATCAACGCTCCTCTATTAAACGACAAAATACTAATAACCAACGATTTGATAAAATTAAAAAATAAAAGAGAATTTAATTTTTTAGGAAGAATTGATAATATTATCAATTCTGGAGGTATAAAAATATCACCAGAAAATTTAGAAGATTGGATTAAAAAATTCATCCCAAATGAATTAGTATTCATAGGAATTCCTGATATAAATTTAGGAGAAAAATTAGTTTTAGTACTTGAAGGAAAAGAAGATTTAAATTTAAAATCTCATATTTTACAGCTTCCTTTTGAGAAAAAATATTTAAAACCTAAAGAGATTATTTTTATAGAAAAAATCCCAAGAACACCAAATAATAAGATTGATCGCTTGGGACTTAAAAATCTACTTTATCAATGATTTTAGATAATTTCCATAGCCACTTTTCCCATATTTTTTAGCCGATTCGCTCAACTGCTCTTCATTGATAAATCCTTTTTTATAAGCAATTTCTTCAATACAAGAAATCTTAAACCCTTGTCTTTTCTCTAAAACCTTCACAAATTCTGATGCTTCATGCAGAGAATCAAAAGTTCCTGTATCCAGCCATGCCGTTCCCCTACTCATCACTCCTACTTCCAATTCTCCTTTTTCAAGGTAGATTTTATTAATATCCGTAATTTCTAATTCTCCTCTTACCGATGGCTTCAAACTTTTAGCATACTCCACTACAGAGTTATCATAAAAATACAATCCTGGCACCGCATAATTAGATTTCGGTTGCAATGGTTTTTCTTCTATGGAAATCGCTTTTTGGTCGGCATCAAATTCCACCACGCCATAGCGTTCTGGGTCAGATACTTGATACGCAAAAACACACCCTCCTTTTACTTGTGTCTTACTCTCCAACAATGCCGGAAGCCCTGTCCCATAAAAAATATTATCTCCTAAAACTAATGCCACCGAATCATTTCCTATAAATTCTTCACCCAAAATAAAGGCCTGAGCCAATCCATCAGGAGAAGGTTGCACTTTATATTCAAATTTACAACCAATCTGTGAACCATCACCTAAAAGCCTCTGAAAAGCTTCGCTATCATGAGGAGTGGTAATAATTAAAATTTCTCTTATCCCTGCTAATAAAAGCGTTGAAATAGGATAATAAATCATAGGTTTATCATAGACAGGCATTAACTGTTTAGAAACTGCAATAGTCAACGGGTAAAGCCTTGTACCAGACCCACCTGCAAGTATTATTCCTTTCATTTGTTAATTTTTGAATTAAAAAACTTTAAGCAAAAATATAAAAAAGAAACTTGATAGTAAAAAATCTTCATCTTTTTATCATAAAATGAACATTAAAAATATTTTTATTAAATTTGTAGAATTTAACATTTTTCTGAGTGATGAACTTTATGCAGATACTTTTTCGCACATCACTCTCATATAATCAATTATATTTCTAGATATGACAAATTCAAGAGCAAGATTAACCACAGAAGCCATAGAAAAAATTTATGTTTCTATGCGTCATCTTTTTTATAGAGGCTATTTCAAGCCAGGAGGAGTTTCAGGCGAAAACATTAGAAGTCTACTATCCACCATAAATCCTGAAATTTATGGAACAATGAATAATCCTAACAAAATAGAATTGGACGGATTGTTATATGTTTTAGACAGACTACCAGAAGGGATAGAAGAATGTGCCTTCATTCATCTTACTTCTGATGAAGGTTTTCACAAAGCAAGTTTCACTCCGATAGTACCCAAAAAACGGAGAAGAAATTGCTATAGAATAGACCAACACCAAATGAATATTGAAGTACTTTTAGGGCGTTCAGAAATTTATGACATTCTCACTCACTTAACTTTCCTTTACATAGAGGCTGATAAAATCCGAGAAATAGGTTTTGACATGAAAGAGCTTCGCTCAAAGAGAATTTGGAACATTATAGAAGATGTTGCCAAAGGAGAAAAAAAATTCACCCGAAAAGAAAAAGAAACGGCAATTATCCATCTTTCTGCTCTTTTAGGAAGATCTTTTGATGAGACACTTGCGGCTTATCAGAAATTCGGAAGTGATGAAAATCCTGATAGATTATTCAAAATCATTTATCATTTGGGGCAAGTAAGCTTCAATGACAAAAAAGGAGAAAGAGAAAGAGAAATTCATTTTTCTTCCATCTTACAAGAGCGTGTAGGACATCACCTATTCGGAGAGAAATGGGCTAATAAACTGAAAGAAGTTTTAGTAAAAGAAAATCTCTACCAAAGACCGATGAACATCATCAGTGCCAATATGCATTCGGTGAAAAATATGCTTTTCGCCAATGATGCCTTAAAAAGACCTTGCAAGACAGAAACTGATTATAGCCTTTATGAAGAAATAAGCAATAATAAAAACCTTCAAGATAGGATTTTAGAACACGCTCTATCTCAAGGAATGATTTACATCAAAGACGAAAGTGGTTGCAACATTGATGTACAAATCATTGATTTAAAAAAAGTTAGCTTAAAAAACACTCCTTTCAGCAAGTCTAATTTTTCTGGGGAAGATATTCTAATCGTTTTTGACTATGCTTTTGGAGAGCAGGCTTTTGAAATCATGGACGAACTCCTACGCCCATTTGAGGTAAATGGAGAAGAATGCAAACTCAATGTGAAATCTATCTCCATCATGGGAAAGGCCGGCATTTTGACAGGAGAAAAAGGAGATATTATGATTCCTACATCTCATATTTTTGAAGGAACAGCAGATAACTATCCTTTTGAAAACGCTTTAAAATTAGAGGATTTCCAAGACAATGAACTAAAAGCTTTTGAAGGAAGTATGGTAACCGTTTTGGGGACTTCTTTGCAAAATAAAGATATTTTATCCTACTTCATGAATACTTCTTGGAAGTCCATCGGCCTGGAAATGGAAGGAGCTCACTACCAAAAAGCCATTCAAGTAGCCTCTAAAATAAGACATCATATCAATGAGGACTTATTCCTTTGCTACGCTTATTACGCTTCTGACAATCCGTTAGAGACTGGTAGCACATTATCATCTGGCGGATTAGGACTTACAGGAGTAAAACCAACTTATCTGATTACTTTGAGAATTTTAGAAAAAATTTTAAAATAAAAAGCGATTTTAAAAATTAACAAAAAATATTCAAAATGAAAGTTTATCATTTTTATACCAAAATATTATTGATAATATCTTTCCTTTTAGGAAGTCTTAATCAAACTTATGCTTGGGGGACAACAGGACACCGCATCGTAGCGGAAATTGCAGAGAAGCATTTATCACCAAGAGCTAAAAGAAATCTTAAAAAACTTATCGGGAACCAGAAATTAGCTTATTGGGCAAATTGGCCAGACGAAATCAAAAGTGATACAACAGCTATTTGGAAACATACCGAAGTGTGGCACTATATCAATATTTCTCCGCAAAATGATGCAATATCCTTTTCAAAAGCCTTAAAGGAGCAAAAAAAAACTAATATCTACACCGAGATTAAAAATTTAAGTAAAAAGATTAGAGACCAAAATACCTCTCCAAAAGACAAAGAAATTTATTTAAGATTTCTCGTTCATCTTATGGGAGATATGGCTCAACCTATGCATACAGGAAGAGCCGAAGATTTAGGCGGTAATCTGATTAAAATCCAATTCTTTGGGAAACCAACCAATTTACACTCTTTATGGGATAGCAAACTCATTGATGCCACCAATTATAGTTATACAGAATTCGCTCGTATCCTTGATGTAAAATCAAAAAAAGAAATCAAACAGATACAAAGCGGTAGCTTAGAAGACTGGTTTTATGATAGCCATAAAATTGTTAATAAACTTTATGCCGATATAGAAAATGGGAAAAATTATAGCTATGCTTATCAATATAAATATAATCCTATATTAGAGCAACAATTACTTTATGGAGGTCTGAGACTTGCTAAAATACTTAATGAAATATTAGGATAACATAAAAAAACATTTCCTTTTTAGGGAAATGGTTTTTTATTTTTATTACTGAATCAAACTACATTCTATTCACAACACCGATTCCCAAGAGTCCTAAGCCTTTTTTAATCGTATTTGAAGTTAATGAAGACAAATGAAGTCGGAAATTTTTCACCGTTTCATCTTCTTGATTCAGAATAGGATTATTCTGATAAAATGAATTATACGCCTTTACCAAATCATAAATATAATTTGCCAAATGTGCAGGACTAAGCGTCTCTGATGCCTTTTCTACCACATTCTTCATTTCTGACAATCTGCTAATTAATTCCTTCTCTGAAGCGTTTGGAACAACCTCAGCAAGGGCCGTATTTTGGAAATTAGCCTTCTCCAATAGAGACTGAATTCTAGCATAAGTATATTGAATAAATGGGCCTGTATTTCCATTAAAATCAATACTTTCAGCAGGGTTAAATAGCATTTTTTTCTTTGGATCCACTTTCAACATAAAATATTTCAACGCTCCCATACCCACTATCTCATAAGATTTTTCCTTTTCTTCATCTGTCAAATTTTCTAATTTACCTAACTCTTGAGCTTTTTCTTTGGCTGTAAGATACATTTCTTGCATCAAATCATCAGCATCTACCACCGTTCCTTCTCTGGATTTCATCTTTCCATTAGGCAGTTCTACCATACCATAAGATAGGTGATAAAGCTGATCTGCCCACTGATAGCCCAATTTTTTTAGAATCTTAAACAAAACTTGAAAATGATAATCTTGCTCATTACCTACGGTGTAAATCAATTTTTGAATATCATTATCTTCAAACCTTCCTACTGCTGTGCCTAAATCCTGTGTCATATACACCGAGGTACCGTCTCCTCGGAGAAGAAGCTTCTCATCAAGCCCCTCATCTGTCAAATCACACCAAACCGAACCATCTTCTTTTTGGTAAAATACTCCTTTGGCTACCCCCTCTTGAATAAGATTTTTTCCGAGTAGATAGGTATCACTTTCATATTGTATTTGGTCAAAATCTACTCCTAAACGCTTATAAGTTTCCGCAAATCCTGCATACACCCATTGGTTCATCATCTCCCAAAGCCGTCTTACTTTCGGGTCTTCTTTCTCCCAATCCAAGAGCATTTTCTGAGCTTCCAAAAAGAGTGAAACCTGCTTCTTAGCTTCCTCTTCGCTAAGACCTTCCTGCTTTAATGTTTCTATTTCCTTTTTATATTCTTGATCAAATTTTACATAGTAATTTCCCACAAGCTTATCTCCTTTCAGCCCACTAGTCGCAGGAGTCTCTCCATTTCCAAACTTTTCCCAAGCCAACATAGACTTACAAATATGAATACCTCTATCATTTACTATCTGAGTCTTAACCACTTCATATCCTGCTTCCTGTAAAATTTGAGATACAGAATAACCTAATAAAATATTTCTAATATGTCCTAGATGAAGCGGTTTGTTGGTATTTGGTGAGGAATACTCCACCATCACTTTCTTATTTTTTTGTTCAATTTTACCAAAGTTTTCTTGTGTTGCCTTAAAGATTTCAAAGAACAGCGTACTCCTTACCGAAATATTAAGAAAACCTTTTACCACATTATATTTTTCCACAAAATCCACCATCTTCAAGAGTTCTTCTCCTAATTCTTCCCCCAATACATTAGGACTTTTTTTCAATTGCTTTACCAAAGGAAAAATTACAATGGTAAAATCCCCCTCAAAATCCGTTTTATTCTCCTGAACCTCCAAAGCTATACCCTCTACTTGGTAAAGTTTCTCTATTACTTTGGAGATTTTTTGTTGTATGTTTTCTTTGATATTCATTTTCCTGACTTTTAACATTGCAAATATACGATGAATGAATGAAAAACTATCAAACCTTCTCAAATTTCAAATATCTCTTCTCTTTAAGTAATTTAATTTTCTACTTTTTCATCTCAAAAAGTGATTTAAAGTATCATTTTTTATGATAATAAACAAAGGAAACAAATCTCACAAATAAAATACTTTTGATTAGTTTTTTTATATCAATCTCTTTTATTTTTTTAGATACAATATTTTTAATATTTACATTTTTTAATTAAAAAAGTAAATTTGCATAAATTTCACCTTATTTTAATTTATGACACTGATAAATCACTATTCCCTATTCAAAAATGAAGTTGGCTGCGATGAAGTAGGTAGAGGTTGCTTAGCTGGTCCTGTAGTTGCTGCAGCTGTTATTATTGATGAAAAATTCCAACAGCATCTCATTAATGACTCCAAAAAATTAAATAAAAAAACTCGTTTAGAGCTAGACCAATATATAAAAACAAACGCACTAGATTTTGCTATCGCTGAAGTTTCTTCTCAATACATTGATGAACATAATATTCTTAATGCAAGTATTCATGCTATGCACTTGGCTTTATCACGATTGAAATCTTCTTTTGATTATATATTAGTAGATGGTAATAAATTTTATTCTTACCAAAATATCCCTCATGAGTGCATTATCAAAGGGGATTCTAAAATACTATCTATTGCTTCTGCATCTATTTTAGCAAAAAACTACCGAGACGACTTAATGTCTCAGCTCCACGAGGATTATCCACAGTATGCTTGGAATAAAAACGCTGGATATCCTACAAAGGCTCATCGAGATGCAATTAAAAAATTTGGAACCACTCCATATCACCGAATGAGTTTCAAATTATTATAAAAAATCCTTAGGAAAAACAAAACCTAAGGATTTTACCAATTATTTACATATCAAATTCTAATCAAAAATATAAGAGATTCCACCCAATACTACATGTTGTGGCTTATTCTTTTTAGAAGCAGGATCGTTTATTCTAGTCTCTTTCAAGTCTGGATAGGCATTTGAAAATCCCCAATCATAACGAAGAGTCGCCTCCCATTTTCTTTTATAACTAAATCCTATCCCTGCCGATATTGCAAAATCAAAAGTAGCAGCTTTTCCCTCTTGGGCTATATTGTAAACTGCTCTATTAGGTTCTTTCACTTCTTGATTTATCAGAAATGCAAATCTTGGTCCTAATTGTCCAAAAAATTCACTCTCAGCTTCTGAGAAATAGGCTTTTAAATAAATAGGCACACTGATATAATTGTTAGAATAAGTTGTGGTCCCCTTTCCTTTTTCTCCTGCCTGTAGATATTCCACTTGTGTTTGTAAGAAAAACTGATCTTCGTGGTCTAATGGTGTCAAAGCAAATGCTCCTGCAAAGAAAGAAATCCTTGCTGAAGATGGATTGTGTGCATTTTTCACTCTTGAATAATCAGGACCTGCGATAACCCCAAACCTCGTTTCTCTTAACTGCAATTGTGCTATAGCAAATGTAGATAACAACAATGCCGTACTCAATAATAATTTTTTCATAATTTTAATTTACTGATTAATTCTTTATTAACTAGCCTTCATCACTTCTAATAGAAGTTTACCAATATCTGCTGGAGACTCCGCCACTAATATTCCACACTCAGCCATCTCATTCATTTTTGCTTGTGCCGTATCCTCTTCTCCTCCTACAATCGCCCCTGCATGTCCCATAGTTCTCCCTTTTGGAGCTGTTTGTCCTGCTATAAATCCAATTACTGGCTTTCTTGAGCCACTTTCTTTATACCATTTTGCAGCTTCTATTTCTAACTGTCCACCTATCTCACCGATGACTACAACATAATCTGTATCATCATCATTAATGAATAATTCTAAGGCATCTTTTGTCGTCGTACCAATAATAGGATCTCCTCCAATTCCTATCGCTGTAGAAATCCCAAGACCTACCCTAATCACCTGATCTGCTGCTTCATAGGTCAAAGTCCCCGATTTCGAAACTATCCCTACCCTTCCCTTTTTGAAAACGAAACCTGGCATTATCCCTACTTTTGTTTCATCAGAAGTGATAACTCCTGGACAATTAGGTCCTATCAATCGACAGTTTCTCTCCTTAATATAATCCTTGACCTTTATCATATCTGCAATGGGAATTCCTTCTGTGATACACACAATTACTCTAATCCCAGCATCTGCAGCTTCCATTATTGCATCTACTGCAAAAGCACTCGGAACAAAAATAATACTAACATCTGCACCCGTTTTTTCTACTGCTTCTAACACGAAATCATATACGGGCTTACCTAAATGCTCCGTTCCTCCTTTTCCTGGTGTAATACCTCCAACTATCTGAGTCCCATAAGCTATCATTTGCTCGGAATGAAAAGTTCCTTCCTTTCCCGTAAATCCTTGTACAAGGATTTTTGAATTTCTATCTACTAATACAGCCATTTTTACACTTTATCAATTAAACGACTGATTTTCACTTGTTTTTTATAATATTCCTTAGCTTCTTCTGCTGGTGTACCAAAATAAGTTTTGCCCTCCTTCAAGTCCTTAGAAACCCCTGAAGTTGCTAAAACCACCACTCCATCTTCTATCGTAATATCAGAAGAAATTCCTACTTGCCCCCAAATCGTAACATCATTACCAATATTACAACATCCCGCAATTCCTACCTGTGATGCTATCAGACATCTCTCACCAATTACCGTGTCATGCCCTATCTGAATAAGGTTATCCATCTTCGTGCCTTCTCCAATACGGGTAACATCGGTAACACCTCTGTCTATCGTGCAATTCACCCCAATTTCTACATCTTTCTCTATAACCACATTTCCCACAGAGAGCATTTTAGTATAACCAGTAGACTGCTTACGGTAATAAAAGGCATCACCTCCCAAAATAGAACCCGCCTGAATAATACAATTATCACCTATCTCCGTTCTATCTCCTATAACTACATTAGGCATAATAATGCAATTATTTCCAATTTTCACATCATTACCTATCACCACAGAAGAATGAATATTACAATTTTCACCTATTTGTATATTCTTTCTCTCTGTTCTAAAAGTCTGTATCGGAGTAAAATACTCATTGATTATATTAAAGTCCCTGAAAGGATCATCAGATATTAAAAGTGATTTTCCTTTTGGACACTCTACCTCTTTGTCTATCAAAATAATGGTAGCCTCAGAGTTTAACGCCTTCTCATAATACTTAGGATGGTTTACAAAAACAATTTCACCAGCTTTCACACGATGAATTTCATTAGTTCCTAATACAAGAAAATCATCAGTGCCAATATACTTCGCACCGATAATTTTTGCAATATCCTTTAATTTTTGTGGTTGATTAAAACGCATCTTACTTGGTTTTGCCCAAAAAGTTAATGGTTAGAATATCCAATTTATTTTACCCTTTCCAAGTAAGAGCCATCTTCTGTATTAACTTTAATTTTATCTCCTGGTTCAATAAAAAGCGGCACTAAAACTCTCGCTCCTGTTTCCACTATACAATTTTTCAAAGCGTTAGTTGCCGTATTTCCTTTTACACCTGGGTCAGCTTCTATTACCTCTAAATATACAGATGCAGGAAGTTCTGCTGATAATGGACTTTCGTCTTCCTCTTTTAAAATAATGGTAATCTCCTCTCCTGCCTTCATAAACTGGGCGTTTTCTATCATCTCTTTATTCAGATAAATTTGAGTAAAATCTTCATTATTCATAAAATGATACCCATTTTCATCATCATAAAGATACTGAAATTTACGAGTAATAACCTTTACCTCATCTATTTTATGCCCTGCAGAGAATGTATTGTCTAAAATTTTCCCATTCGTCACAGATTTCAATTTTGTTCTCACAAACGCAGGACCTTTTCCTGGTTTCACATGGAGAAACTCTATAACTTTATAAATATCATGATTAAATTCGATACAAAGTCCTTTTCTTATATCTGCTGTCGTTGCCATTTTTATATTATTTTTAATATTATCTTAATAAATTACTCTCTCCCAACATTATATCCCTTAATAATCCCACGCTGAGAATTTTGAATAAACAATAAAATTTCATCTCTCTCAGGTGTAGACGCCAATTCTTTTTCGGCATATGCCAAAGCTTGGGAAACATTCATCTTCATTTGGAAAATCACACGATAAATATTCTGAATTTCTATTATTTTTTCATTAGACATTCCTCTCCGTCTCAACCCCACAGAATTAATCCCTGCATAAGTCATCGGCTCACGAGCAACCTTAATGTAAGGAGGGATATCCTTTCTAATCAATGAGCCTCCCGATACCATTACATGTTTTCCAATTCTTGAAAATTGATGTATCGCACTGAGACCACCTATAATCGCATAATCTCCTATCTCAACATGTCCAGCGACCCCACAACCATTTACGATAATCACATGATCTCCGATGACACAATCATGAGCAATATGAGCAGTAGCCATAATTAAGCAATTATTTCCCACTTTGGTATATCCCAAGGCCTTGGTACCTCTATTAATAGTTACACATTCCCTAATGGTAGTGTTATCCCCGATAATAACCAAAGAATCTTCTCCTTCAAATTTTAAATCTTGAGGTATTGCAGAGATTACGGTACCTGGAAAAATTTTACAATTTTTACCAATTCTTGCACCATCCATAATGGTAACATTAGAACCTACCCAAGTACCATCGCCTATTTCTACATCACTAGAAATGGTAGAGAAGGGATCTATCGTTACATTTTTTCCTATTTTCGCTCTAGGATCTACGGCCGAAAGTTGATGAATCATTTAATCTATTTTAGTTTTTGCTACTTGAGCCATTAGTTCAGCTTCCACTACTATACTATCCCCAACATAACCATACCCTTGCATATGAACAATACCTCTACGAATAGGAGCCAACAGCTCTAATTTAAATATAAGAGTATCTCCTGGAATTACTTTCTTCTTAAATTTAACATTATCAATTTTAACAAAATATGTAGAATAATTTTCAGGATCAGGTACATTAGCTAAAACTAAAATTCCCCCTATCTGTGCCATTGCCTCTACTTGAAGAACTCCTGGCATTACAGGTTCTTTAGGAAAATGTCCCACAAAGAAAGGCTCGTTCATTGTAATGTTTTTAAGCCCTACAATGTGATTATCAGAAAGTTCTAAAATCTTATCTATTAATAAAAATGGAGGTCTATGAGGTAAAAGTCTCATAATACCATTGATATCAAAAACAGGTTCTTTTGTCAAATCAAACTTTGGAACATTTTTCTTTTTCTGAGTTTTATAATATTTATTCAGCTTTTTCGCAAACTGAGTATTTACAAAATGTCCTGGTTTATTAGCTATTACTTTCCCCTTAATTCTTACCCCAACTAACGCCAAATCTCCAATCACATCTAACAATTTGTGACGGGCCGCTTCGTTAGGATAGTTCAAGGTTAAATTATCCAAAATTCCATTCGGACGAATAGATATTTCCTCTTTTCCAAATGCTTTTTTCAGTTTTTCAATAGTTTCTTCTGTTAATTCCTTATCAACATAAACAATAGCATTGCTAATATCCCCCCCCTTAATCAATCCATGGTCTAAAAGCATTTCCAACTCATGCAAAAAACTAAAAGTTCTTGCCGCAGAAATCTCTGATTTAAAATCAGACATATTTTTCAAAGTTGCATTTTGAGTTCCTAAAATTTTAGTCCCAAAATCTACCATCGTTGTAACCTCATACTCTTCTGATGGGATAATTGTAATATCTGCTCCTGTTTCAGGATCAGTATAACTCATCACCTCTGTAATAGTCAAATATTCTCTTGGAACTTCTTGCTCTACTATCCCAACTTTTTCTATAGCTTCAACGAAAAATTTTGATGACCCATCCATAATAGGAGGTTCAGCATTGTTCATCTCTAAAATCACATTATCCAAATCCATCCCTACCAATGCCGCCAAAACATGCTCACATGTATGAATTTTCACACCTGATTTTTCCAAAGTAGTTCCCCTATCAGTAGTAGTTACATAATTCGCATCTGCTTCCACTTGAGGACACCCTTCTAAATCTGTTCTAACAAAGACAAAGCCTGTATTTTCTTTCGCAGGTTTCATTGTTAAAACCACTTCTTTTCCTGTATGAAGACCTATTCCTGAAAGGCTAATTTCTTCTTTTAAGGTTTTTTGCTTTTCCATAAAAATGGCTTTTTCCTCTATTTTTTTATTTCGTTCTTATTTTCTAAATCTTGAATTCTTTGCACCAAACTTGTTAATTTTCTAAAATGCACATAATTTCTACGAAAATCTCCCGCTGCAATCGCTGGAGTTCCATAAAGAGTTTCTCCATCTTTCACGCTGGTATTTACTCCACTTTGTGCTTGAATTTTAACCTGACTTCCTACATTAATATGTCCAACAATTCCCACTTGCCCACCTATCATATTCCAATCTCCAACTACAGTAGAACCCGCTATACCTACCTGTGCTGCAATTACATTATGTTTTCCTATTTTTACATTGTGAGCAATTTGGATAAGATTATCCATTTTCGTTCCTTTACCAACAACCGTAGAGCCTATAGTTGCTCGGTCAATACTACAATTTGCACCAATCTCCACATCATTTTCTAAAATCACATTCCCAAGCTGTGGTATTTTTTCATACCCATTAGCAGTCGGCTGAAAACCAAAACCATCTCCTCCAATTACCGCATTTGAATGAATAATACAATTATCTCCAATGATAGAATCATCATTTATTCTTACTCCACTTTCAATCTTCACATTTTTACCAATCTTCACATTTTTACCAATGAAAACTTGTGGGAAAATCTGTGTTTCTTCTCCCACATAAACCTCTTCAGAAATATATGAAAATGCTCCTACATAAACACCCTCTCCTATTTTGGCTGTTTCATGAATAAAACTTGGCTGTTCTACTCCTGTTTTTCTCACTATCATTTTTTGATAAAGGTTCATCAAAATTTGAAATGCCTGATATGCCTCCTCCACAGCTATAATTGTAGGCGTATAATCTCTATCTTGAAGTAAATTCTCGGAGACAATAAGCACCGAACTCTCCGTAGAGTCCAAAAAATGCTTGAATTTTTCATTGGCTATAAAAGATAAATGCCCTTTCTCTCCATTCTCTATTGGAGAAAATCCATTTATTTTTTCACTTTTATTACCAATAACTTTTCCGTTAATAAGATTCGCTATCTCCTCGGCGGTTATATTCATCATCTTGCAAAGATACAAAAAAACTATTTATAGATATAATTTATTATTTTTTATTTTTGCCACTGCCTTTGCAAGGTATTTTATAAAATCTCCCTAGGGAAAGCCAAAACAAACCTATTATTTTCCTTGTTAATATTCGCCGATAAAATTTGATTTTGTGCCTTTTCTAAGAAAATACTTTCTTTGTTTTTTCGGAAAAGAGCAATCGGATTTCGCTCATCATAAGGCAAAAGTTTTCTCTCAATATTATCCACCAACCACTCTCCTTCTAAAATCCCAAAATATTGATTGACTCTATCTATTTTCTGTAAAACTGCTCCCTTTTCAAACTGCTCTGAGGACGAAATAATCTTTGGAAATCTTCGACGAACAATCGTTTTACATAAATAAGACAACACAAAATCACTCTCGTTTTCCCAAAGTTTTATTGCTTGTAAAACATCATTATCATCTAATTCCGTAAAACGCTTAATATCCTCATCAGTGGCTGTTTCAAAATCAGTCTTATATAGAAAATATTTAAGATTATCGGAGGCATCCAATCTTTGCCCTTGACCGATTAAACACTTAGCTCTTTTTAGCACTTTCACCAAAAGATGTTCCGCAATTACCGCTCCTTTATGAAAATAAACCTGCCAATACATGAACATTCTCGCTGTGAGATACTGCTCTACGGAATAAATCCCCTTTTCATCTACTACCAACTCATCTTGATAGACATTTAGCATGGATATCATTCTCTGCTCATTCACATTACCCTCTGCCACTCCTGTATAAAAGCTATCTCGTTTTAAATAATCCAATCTATCCATATCCAACTGCGAGGAAATCAATTGATTAAAAAACTTACGATAATATTTCCCTTGAAACATTTCTAACGCTACAGAAAATTCCCCTGAAAATTCTTCATTCAATTTTTCCATTAATAAAATTGATAATTTTTCATGATGCCAATCTGCCATCAATAAAGATTCTAAAGCGTGAGAAAATGGTCCATGCCCTATATCGTGTAATAAAATCGCCAACATTGCCGATTTTTCTTCCTCTTCCGAAATCTCTACCCCCTTTAATCTTAAAGTCTCCAAAGCGGTAAATATCAGATGCATAGCTCCTAATGCATGATGAAATCTAGTATGAGTTGCTCCTGGAAAAATTAAACTCAATAATCCCGTTTGAGAAATTCTTCTCAATCTCTGAAAATAAGGATGCTCTATTACCTTGAGTAAAATTTCATGTGGAATTTTAATAAACCCATGTACAGGATCACTGATTGTTTTTAGATAATTACTCATTTTCAAAAAAATTAGTGTAAATTCATGAAAAATTCAATTACTTTCTTTTTTTTAAGCAAAGCTACCATATATCTATTTTAAACATACAAGGGCTTTTATTATCAAACTAAACTATTTTTATCTTCATAATTTAATTTAAAAAACATTGCTGTCATAATTGTAAAAGCCAATAGAGAACTGCCTCCATAACTAAAATAAGGCAATGGAATCCCTACTGTGGGAAACAACCCCATAACCATCCCCACATTAATGGAAAAATGCATGAGAAGAATAGATGCAAAACAATAACCAAAAACCCTATTAAAAGTCGTTTTTTGTTGCTCTGACAACCAATAAATTCTCATGATATAAATCGCGTAAAAAATCACCAAAACTGCACTTCCTACAAATCCCCACTCTTCACCTACCGCACAAAAAATATAATCCGTTCTCTGCTCTGGCACAAATTGCCCCCTCGTAATAGACCCTTGGCGATAACCTTTCCCTAAAAACTGCCCAGAGCCTATCGCTGTTTTAGAATAAAGCAGATTATAACCTGCCGTATCTCTAAATGCCATTTCTCCCTTGAACAAAACCTCTATTCTTTCTCGTTGATGTTTAGGTAATTTTTCCATGACCATCGGAGCTCCAAAACTTAACCCTGAAACAATTACCGAGCCTACAACAAACATAAGAATGTTAGGAAAAATCCATTTGACCCGAATAAAATACGCTAACAATAGAGCAATAAACACCACAACACCAACTACATAAATAGGGTCCACTACTAAGGATGTCAAAAACACACCTAAAATAAAAAATCCCACAATGAACAACCACCCCGTAAACCCCTCACGATACAAAGCAATTACAAAAGCCGTGAAAACCATTAACGACCCCACATCTGGCTGTAATAAAACCAATAGTCCTGGCACTCCCATTAAAGCAAAAGCTGTAACCAATGATTTTTTCTCTTTAATATTAAAATCTGGATTAGCCACATAAGAAGCTAACATCAAAGAAATTCCGATTTTCACGAACTCCACAGGTTGGAGACTTATCGGTCCGAAAACATACCAGTTTTTCTGACCATTCACTTCTTTTCCTAATGGAAAAAGACCAATTAACAAAATTACCGACAAGATATAAAATATCGGAGATAAACTCTCAAAAACCCTTCCTCTAATCAAGAAAATCACCATCATAACAAATAACGATATTCCAAACCACATGGCCTGTTTTACTCCACTTGCCTCATCTACACTATACACATTAGCCACCCCAAATAAAACAATCAGCACATAAAGCCCCAAACCTATTTTATCTAATCCATCCGTCCATCTCATCGGTTAGCGATTTTTGAAGTTTTTTTCTTACTATTTATAATTTTCAAACTATCTTGAAGTTTCTTCATCTGAATACTATCTTGTTTCGAGGGAGTATATTTTCCTAATCGTTTCAAATGCACCTGCCATTGTCGGTTATATTCTGACATGAAACTCGTTGAAACCAATCTATTATACAAGTGCTCTCTTTTAATTTCCCCTAAAAGATATTTTTCAGCAATAATCGTACAAGCAGGACCTGCCCAAGTAGCTCCAAATCCCGCATGCTCCATCACTGCTGCCACTACTATTTTAGGATTGTCAGCAGGTGCTATCATCGTATAAATAGAATTATCCTTTCCTTGTGGCACTTGTGCCGTTCCTGTTTTTGCTAATTGAGTAAAATCATTAGACTTTAGCCCTTTTCCCGTTCCTGCCAAAACTACTGCTTCCATTCCTTTTAATACATCTTCAAAATGTTTAGCATCCACAGATGAATGTCTTTTAACCTTAAATCTCTTATCTGGATTAGGTTTTCCATCAATGGACTTCACAATATGCGGTGTGTAATACCATCCTTTATTAGCTATAACTGCCGTAAAATTAGCAATTTGTAAAGGAGTCAAGAGAATTTCTCCCTGTCCCATTCCATTAAATACAGCCTTCATCGGTCGCCAATTTTTACCATATCTTCTTTCGTAAAATTTACTATCTGGAATTAACCCTTTAGAACCTACTGCCAAATCATTATTCAAGAAGACCCCAAGCCCAAAACTATGCATAATCTCTGCCCACTCATCAATTCCCTTACTTGGATTACCTGAATATTTATTGAGCATTGCCAAATAAGCATAAGAAAAATAGCAGTTACTTGACACCTGCAAGGACGGAATTAAAGGATCCGCCCCTCCATGTCCTTTAATCCTAACCCCCGCTACATTAAACCCTCCTCCACAAGGGAAAATCGTTTTAGAAGTCATTACCCCCATTTGCATAGCTGCTAAGGCGGTAACAAGCTTAAAAGTAGAACCTGGCGGATATGCCGCCTGAATAGAGCGATCAAACATCGGTCGGTTCATACTATCCATTTGTAAGCGATAAAGGTTTTTAGTCTTCTCTGGCCCTGTGAAAAGATTAGGATCTATATCTGGTCCTGTTGCCATTGCCAAAATTTCACCTGTTTTTGGATCCAAAGCCACTATCGCTCCCCTTTTATTCACCAGCATTTCTTGTGCAATTCTTTGCAAATCATAGTCTATAGTTAAAACCAAATCCTTCCCTGAAACCTCTTCTTTATCTAACTCTCCATTTTTATAGGAACCAATACTTCTTAACCGAATATCTTTTTGGATATACCTCATCCCCTTCTCTCCACGAAGTTCCTTTTCATAAGCCTTTTCTATACCACTCATCCCTGCCAAATCCCCTGGCAGATAATATAGAGAATCTCGTTTAATATAAGAATCACTCACTTGATTGATATAGCCTAATAAATTCCCTGATGTAGAAATTTCGTATTTTCTCTGTGGACGAGATACAATGGAAAACGCAGGATATTTAAAAATCAGTTCTTCTATTCTTGCTACATCTTCTCTCGTCAAATCCTTCATGAAAGTAACTGCGTTAAATCTTGAAAAATATTTGTCACTTTCTATTTTTTTAATTCTATTTTCAAAATCCGCACGAGTAATTCCTACCAAATTACAAAAACCCAAAGTATCAAAAATAGGCTTTTTGGTTTCTGGGTCTAATTTCATGGAAGCTTTAGTGTAGGAGATTTCATAAGCAGGCTGATTCCCCACCAAAATTTTAGAATTTCTATCAAAAATTATTCCTCTTTGCGGAATTATATATTCTATTTTAATAGAAGTATTTGCAGCATTAAGAACATATATATCTGTTATTAACTGCAAATAACCAAGCCTTGCCACAAAAATCATAGCAATAACTCCTACAGTAATGATAATAGTATGAAAAGGCTTCAAACTTTTTGTTTAATTTTAAATATTAAAACATAAAATACAATAAAAACAAATGACAAAAGAGAAGTCATTAAAACATCAATCATAATCTCTAATAAACGACTAAACTTAAAATATTCTATACCTTGTACCAATAATTGATGCATCAAAATATTCATAAAAATAAACCCTAAAAACTGCATCCATTGCAAAGTTTCAAAGGAAAAAAAATCTGAATCCGAATCCGATGAAGTCTTAAAAATTTGAATTCTTATAAAAGCAATAAATACTGTTGCAAAAGCATTAATCCCCCAAGTACCAGCAAACATATCAATACACAAGCCCAATACAAAACTTAGCCCTAAAAACTGAAACCGATCTCTATTAAAAGGATAAAACATCACAAAAATAAGATACAATACAGGCACATATTTATCCATTATCACTATTCTATTAAATATAAAAACTTGCAATACAACAAGCATTGCAATGAATAAAATATCTGTTACTATATTTCTACTAATCATTTTCTTTTATTGTAGTTTCTAGAATTTCTTGTATTTCCTTTTGTTCTTCTTTTTTTAAATTTTTCACAACAAATACTTTCTGCACCTGCCCCATCTTTTGGCTCAACTCCACCGAAATATCCCAATATCCAGTTTTAGAATCCACCTCATAACCTGAGATTCTCCCTATCATAATTCCTTTAGGAAAAATGGAAGACTTACCATCTGTTATAATAGTATCTCCAACTTTTAATGAAACATACTTAGGAATATTTGCAAGGTGCATGACACGAGAATCTTCCCCTTCCCAAGATAATGTACCGAAATACATAGAGTTCTTCAAGGCTGCATTGATTTTAATATTATTTGTACTCAGCACCGACTGAACCAAAGCATAATTTTTAGTCGTGCTAATGACAATACCAGCGACCCCTTGAGGAGCAATCACTCCCATTTTTGGCTCAACTCCATGGGCTTTTCCTCTATTAATCGTGAAATAATTATTATTTCTATTGATGCTATTTTGTACGACCTCTGCATCTATAATCGTATAAGTCTGTCCTTTTTGTAATGTATCCTTTATTAAATATGCCTTTGCAATACTCATTGAGTCTTTACCATAAAGTTGTTGCATTAATAATTTATTCTGCATCACCAAATCCTCATTAACTTGCTTCAATGTCAGATAATTAGCCCCTTCATCAATATACTCAGATACCCAAGCATTAAACACCGCAACATTAGCAGCAATAAATGATCGCTGCATAGAGTTTTTAGTAAAAATCAATATTACCGATATAATCTGCAAAAACACAAAGAAGGCAAATAAAGCATTCTTTGTAAAGAATCTTATCAAAAATGACATTCTGAATAGAAAAATATTATCTAATCAAAAAATTAAACTTATCCATATTTTTAAGAGCAATTCCAGTACCTCTCACTACCGCTCTTAACGGGTCTTCTGCCACAAATACAGGTAGTCCTGTTTTTTTGCGTAATCTATCTGAGAGACCTCTCAATAAAGCACCTCCACCTGCAAGATATATTCCTGTTTTATAAATATCCGCAGATAATTCTGGCGGTGTCATAGAAAGCGTTTCCAACACAGATTCCTCAATTCTTAAAATAGAACTATCCAAAGCACGAGCAATTTCTTTATAGCCAATCATGATTTCCTTTGGCTTTCCGGTAATCATATCACGCCCTTGCACATAAATATCATCTACTTCTATATCTAATTCTTCTACCGCAGAACCTATCTCAATCTTAATTCTCTCCGCCGTTCTCTCCCCGATATATAGATTATGTTGTGTCTTTAAATAAAAAGCAATATCATTAGTAAAAACATCTCCCGCTACTTTTACCGATTTATCTGTAACAATCCCCCCAAGAGCAATTATCGCAATCTCTGTAGTCCCCCCACCTATATCAATAATCATATTTCCCTCTGGCTTTTGCACATCTACTCCAGCCCCAATCGCTGCTGCCATTGGCTCATAAATCAATCTTACTTCTTTGGCATTTACTTTCTGTACAGAATCTTTCACCGCTCTACGCTCCACTTCTGTAATTCCAGATGGAATACATACTACAATTCTCAACGCCGGTTGAAAAAACTTACCTTTTACCCCTGGTATTTGCTTGATAAACTCCTTTATCATATGCTCAGATGCCTGAAAATCAGCAATAACCCCATCTTTCAAAGGTCTTATTGTTTTTATATCATCATGCGTTTTGCCCTGCATATGTTTTGCTTGCTCTCCTACCGCAATAACCTTCCCAGTAGAACGCTCTATTGCAACAATAGAAGGCTGATCTACCACAATTTTATTATCATGAATTACCAATGTATTTGCTGTACCTAAATCTATCGCTATGTCTTGTGTAAATGCATTAAATAAGCCCATTTTCCCAAATATATTTTAATTTTACAAAGATAGAAACTTTATTATAATTATCAATCAATTTAATTCTTTTTTATCCTTTCCCAATCGTTCTCCACAAGTTTTACAATACCTTGCATCATCATCATTATCTACATTTCCACATCTATCACAAAGTATTTTTTTTGTTTTTAAACTCAAATATTTCCTCCGCATATGTGAAGTTATAATCCCCGTAGGTACAGCGATAATACTATAACCACAAAGCATCAAAATCATGGAAATAAATTTTCCTAATCCTGTTTTCGGTGAAATATCTCCATATGCCACTGTAGTGATGGTAACCACCGCCCAATAAATACTCTCTGGAATATTATTAAAGCCATTCTCTCCTCCTTCTACCATATACATTATAGCCCCTGATATTACAGCTACAATCACAATAAACAGCAAAAAAACAGCAATCTTACGAGAATTATTCCTCAAAGAATCCAAAATATAATGTCCATCATCCATATAATCCATCATATTAAGAATTCTAAAAATTCTCAACATTCGTAGAAGTCTAATTATCATTAAAAATTTAACCTCATAAAAAAACATCCCTAGAAAAAACGGAATAATTGATAACAAATCTATCAATCCCAAAAAACTGAAAATATAATCTCGTTTATTCTTAACAACAAGCACCCGAATGATATATTCAATAATGAAAAGTATCGTCATTATCAATTCCAAATACCAAAAAGTCTGATGAAATTTGACGCTCTCCACACTATCTAAAATAATGATTATCGTACTAAGAGTAATCATAAACAGTAAAAGCAAATCAAACAACTTCCCCAAAGGAGTGTCCGCAAAATATATTATTCTGAAAAGCTTCTTTTTCCAATCTTCATCCTCTGGGATAAGATTATGTTCTCTTCTCATATTACAAGTATTTTTTTCCATCTTTTGTCTTAGAAAATAAATATAAAAATTACTTTTTATCCCTAATCACCAAGCGACCGACCGCTCTACACTTAGCGGATAGTATTAAGATTTTACCACCATTGGTAAGAATATCTGCTCCATCGTTTGATAATTTTTAGTATGATGTTTTGATAAATCCCCTGCTTGAATTTTTTTATCCTTAACCCACCAAAATTTTGAAGAAAAATCCTTTGCCAAACGCCAATCATGAGAAGAAAACAAGAGTAACTTACGCTCTGTCTCCACTATTTCCTTTAATAACTTTAAAATCATGTATTTATTCTCTTCATCTAAATGAGTTGTCGGTTCGTCTAAGATAATCATCGGTGTATTCTGCACCAAAGCTCGCCCAATAAACGCTTTTTGAAGATTACCATCAGAGAGTTCTGATAATTGATAGTTTTCATATTGTTCCAAATTAAGTTTCTCTATCACAGCACTCACTAATTTTTTATCTTCTTTAGTTAATTCAAAATAGTATGGATATTGGGTATATTTACCTAATGCTACCAAATCCCACACTCGATAAAGATTAGGTATCTCTGATTTTGAAAATACCACTGATACTTTCTGAGCAACTTCTTCTACCGACAATCTTTTTACAGATTTATCTTGAAAAAAAACCTCTCCCGACAATAACGGAATCTGCCCCAAAATACTTCTCATCAATGTAGTTTTTCCCACTCCATTATTTCCTAACAATAGACACATATCCCCTAATTCTAACGACAAATTTGTCTCTAAAATTAAAGGATTTTGATATCCAATCACTACATTCTTAAGAGTAAGCATAAACTTAATCTTTATATTAAATTATCTTTATCTAAAACCTCCTGCAAGAGTTCATTCATTGCCTCCATAGAAAGTACTTGTAAAAACCGAGTTTTATATTCTTTGAAATGTGGAATACCTCGGAAGTAATTACCATAATGCTGTCTCATTTCTACAAGCCCTCCCTTTTCTCCTTTCCACTCTACAGACCATTCGGCATGTTTTCTCACTGCCTCTAATCTATCTTTAAGTGTCGGTGGAGATAATTTTTCTCCTGTCTTAAAGAAATGTTTAATTTCATTAAAAATCCACGGATAACCTATTGCCGCACGCCCTATCATCATTCCATCAACACTATATTTTTCTCTATAACTCTGTGCTTTTTCAGGTCCGTCAATATCTCCATTTCCGAAAATAGGAATTTCTATATTCGGGTTATTCTTAATCTTTGAAATATACTCCCAATCTGCTTGTCCTTTATACATTTGAGTCCTCGTTCGGGCATGAATAGTTAATACTTTGATGCCGATCTCTTGCAACCGCTCCGCCACCTCTTCTATATTGATACTCTCCGTATCCCAGCCCAGCCTTGTCTTTACTGTTACGGGCAAATCCGTAGATTTTACCACGGCTTTGGTTAATCTCACCATCAAATCAATATCTTTCAAAACACCTGCCCCTGCTCCTTTACTCACCACCTTCTTTACTGGACAACCGAAATTAATATCCACCAAATCAGGCTCTACCGTCTCTACAATTTTAGCCGACATCGCCATCGCTTCTTCATCTCCTCCAAAGATTTGAATCCCAATAGGTCTCTCGTAATCAAAAATATCTAATTTTTTACGGCTCTTAATCGCATCACGAATAAGCCCCTCCGAAGAGATAAACTCCGAATACATCATATCTGCCCCATGCATCTTGCAAAGCCTACGAAACGGCGGATCTGAAACATCTTCCATCGGTGCCAAAAGCAATGGAAAATCTGGAAGCTCT
Organism: uncultured Flavobacteriaceae bacterium; assembly: GCA_963530615.1. Taxonomy (GTDB): domain Bacteria; phylum Bacteroidota; class Bacteroidia; order Flavobacteriales; family Weeksellaceae; genus JABCPE02. Next base: position 51,985 of record CAUSDX010000002.1, on the reverse strand, counting down.
ACATTTCCTATTTTTATCATGCTACAAAGGTAAATATTATTTTAATTATTTATCTGCAATACACTTCTATATCCTTGCAAAAATTCCTTCTGCTTGTGTATCGTTCTTATTGTATCAAAATTGATTTCCATATTATTAATTTTCAATGATACAAAGATATTAAAATACAAAATCTATTTTATGCCTATTGAGTATAATTTATTCATAAAGAGAATAGATTGGTATAGAAATAATCTCCATCTTTGCTACAATTAAAAACCTACAATCTATGAAACTATATTTTCTCTTTTTATTCTTATTTGGTTCATTTTTATTCAGTCAGACCGCCCAAGATTCTATCAAATATCTCAAAGAATTAGACTTTGACAAACATAGTTTAGAAAACTTAAAAAACTATTCACAAAAACTCTCCAAAGCTCAATTACACCTATCCCATAAAGCAGAATTCAACGGCATTTTTTATCCACACAAAGGATACTCTATAAACTTTAGCGGAAAAGTAAAATACAATAACAAATTACATCTAAAAACCATATCTTTTGATGGCAATTTAGAGAAAAAGAATAAAGAAGTTTTACATAAAATTTTTAATCATATATATATCTTAATATACAATTACCATTCTTTTTCACAAAACAAGAATAATATACTGAATGACTTTCATTGCATTCAAATTGACGATAATAAATGGGAATTCAGAATACATAAAAAGAACTCCAAAGAAAAACTCAATGTAAATACTTCCAACAAAATGAATTTCATCGTCAGTCTCAATGAAAACGGCAATGTGGAATATATTCAGACCTTTTTAGATAGCTCAAAAGGCTTTCATAGAGATGATAAATCCACGGCTTCCCATCACATAGAAGTATTTTTTAGCACACATCAGCACGAAAGTAAAATCATCTCCGCTCACGGAAGTATATTCAATCCTTCTACCAATAATAAAATAAAACTTAACATCATATTCTGAAACTTACCTGTAAAACATTAAGATGCTTTATATTTACATCAAATCTTCAAAAATATCAACCTAAAACTATACAAAAAAAGATTAAATGCCATGAAAAACGAAAACCAATAGAACTTTCTTTCATGATACCCTAATCTCTATTTTTCATTATTTTCAATAAAAATCAAATAATTGTGTTTAATAAAGTAAAACATTATATTTGCATTGATTAAAAATTCAACAATGAACTCTATTTTATTTAGATTTTTTCCTCTTTTGATATGTACTTTTGGAGCAATTGTTTATGGTTTTGATTTTATTGCTCCTATTCCGAAAATAATATTTACATTCACACATTTTATTATTTGTGGGGCTTTTATTTTTTATGCCTTTTTTAAGAAAAACCTTACCACTTGGATTCTCACAAGTATGATTTCAGGTATTGTCATTGGAATGGAATTCCCTGGTACTGCCTTAGCACTACAGCCTTTGAGTAGTGGGTTTATTAAATTAGTCAAAACTATTGTAGGCCCTATTTTATTTGCCACATTAGTATTTGGTATTGCTGGGCATTCAGATTTAAAACAAGTAGGACGCATGGCATGGAAATCTCTCTTGTACTTCAATATTGCTACAACATTTGCCATCTTTATTGGGCTGATTGCAATCAACATTTCACAAGCGGGAGTTGGAATAGATTTGAGTCAATTTCCTCAACATGAACTTCCTAAAACCTCAGCCGTAAAAGAACAAGATATCAAAGCTCTTGAACATATCCCCGAAGGTAGCCAATGGCTATATAAAACAACTGCTTTTTTTCGTGATATTTTCCCAGAAAACATCATAAAATCTATTCATGATAACCAAGTTTTACAAGTGGTGATTTTCTCCATAGCTTTCGGTATAGGACTAGCAATGCTTGATGATAAAAAAAAGAAGCCTATTTTGGATTTTGTAGAAAGTCTCTCGGAAGTAATGTTTAAATATACTAAAATTATTATGTATTTCGCCCCAATAGGAGTAGGAGCTGCAATGGCTTACACTGTTGGACATTTGGGAATAGACATTTTAAAGTATCTTTTCTTGCTTCTACTAACTCTTTATTTTGCGATTGCGGCATTTATCATTATAGTTTTATTACCATTAGCACTTTACCTCAAAATTCCAGTAAAAAAATTCATATTAGCAATAAAAGAGCCTGTATCTATAGCCTTTGCTACTACCAGTTCTGATGCAGCCCTTCCGAAAGTAATGAGCAATATGGAGACTTTCGGTGTTCCAAGAAAAATAGTATCTTTTGTAGTGCCAACTGGTTATAGTTTTAACCTTGATGGCACAGCGTTATACCTATCACTTACTGCCATTTTTGTAGCACAAGCAGCGGGAATAGAAATGAGCATAGGACAACAATTATTAATGTGTCTTACACTAATGATTACAAGTAAAGGCGTTGCAGCAATTCCTAGGGCAGCACTGATTATTCTTATTGCTACAGCAGATCAATTTGGGCTACCACTACTGATTATCTCCGCTATTTTGGGAATTGACGAATTAATGGATATGGGAAGAACTTCTCTGAATGTAATAGGAAATTGTCTAGCTTCAGTCATCATTGCAAAATGGGAAGGAGAATTTGACCAAGAAAAAGCTGATAATTATATAGAATAATTTTCATCAGGAAAAAATAAAAAATCTATCTCAATTGAGATAGATTTTTTATTGATGATTACGATAACAACTTCTTAACCATTTCAGAAATACTCTTACCATCAGATTTTCCTACAAGAGCTTTACTTGCCACACCCATTACTTTCCCCAAATCCTTTAAGCTTTCAGCTCCTACCTCTGTAATGATATTTTTAACTTCTGCTTCTAATTCTTCTAATGAAAGCTGCTTTGGCAAGAATTTTTCAATTACTTTCATTTGTGCCTCTTCTACTTCTGCCAAATCATTCCGATTCTGGGCTATAAATTGCTCATAAGAATCCTTTCTCTGCTTTACCATTCTTTGCAAAATTGCAATTTCTTGCTCTTCACTAACATCTACTCCTTTAAGTTCAGTTTTCACTAAAAGTATTTGTGATTTTATTGCCCTTAATGAGTCCAGAGCAACTTTATCTTTATCTTTCATCGCTACTTTTAGAGCTTCTGTTATTTTCTGTTCTAAATTCATTTTTTCTAAATATTAATTTCCTAATCTACATCTTTATTCAAATATTTATTCTCTCTCATCTCCACTTTTCCATTTCTTTCGGCATAAAAAGAACTAATATTATGTTCTGATGTATTTTCTAAATCCAAACTCACATTTCTTCTCTTAAACGCAGGAACTGTCTCAAAGGTATTTTCATTTTCGTTCGCCTGATACCTTGAATTAAATTCCCTCAATTTATTTCTCCTTTCCAATACTTTTGGATTCTCTGCAATTTTCTTTTCTATAATCGTAAATTCTTCTTTTTGTTCTATTTCAAAAATAGGCTTCTCTTGTTTCTTTTCTACAATAGGTTCTTGATTTTGAGTACCCACAGACTCTTCTTTAGTCAATATTTTGAACTCTGTCATTTCCTCCTCTTGCTCATGCTTCACAAAAACCGGAGTTTCTACATCTTTTCTATTGTCTCTAAAATCAAATCCTTGTGATTTTTTCTCTTCATTTTGGAAATCGCTCTTTGGAGTTTCCTTTTCATCTGTATCTAAATCAAAGGTATAAGATACCGCATCTAATTCATTATAAGAAAATAGATCATGAGTAGTATTCGGTTCTTCCTCCTTTATAAATTCTTCCTCTGAATTCTCAAAAGAAAACCCTACTTGTTCCTCTTCTAATACAAGTGTTTCTACTTCTTCCTCTTTCGTCATTGCAAAGGTGTTCGTCGGAATATTAGGCTTTACTTCATCATTATCCTCTAAACAAAATACCCTTTTTCCTACTCCTACATCATTTTTATGAGTATTTTCAGCTGTATTTACCTGCTGAATAGATGATTCTGTTACAGCCTTTACTTTTGGTTGATAAGTCACATCTTCATCCAAAGAAATGGTAACTCTCTTTGGCTCCTCTTCTTTAGTTTTCGCCTTTTTCTGATGTTCAGGGGCAAATCCCGTAGCAATCACCAAAACTTTGATTGCATCTCCTAAATCCTCTTCCGTACCAACCCCAAAAATCACATTAGCACTATTACTTCCTCCTGCTTCTTTTTGGACATAATCATTAATAAACCCTATTTCGTCCATTGTCGCTTCCTGATTTTCTTCACTACCACTCAAAATAAGTAATAATACATCTTTAGCTCCTGTAATTTTATTATCATTCAATAATGGAGAATCCAACGCTTTTTTCACGGCTTCCTCTGCCCTATTATCTCCCGTCGCAATACCAGTAGACATCAATGCTGTTCCTGAATTTTCTAACACTGTTTTCGCATCACGAAAATCTATATTTACCGCAAATGGAGCAGTAATTACCTCTGCCATACCTTTTGCTGCATTTGTAAGCACCTCATCAGCTTTAGAAAATGCTTGTTTAAAGCCTAAATTCCCAAAAATACTACGAAGATTATCATTGTTAATTACAATCAGAGAATCTACACTTTCTCTTAGCTTTTCTAAACCTAATTCTGCCTGTTCTAATCTTCTTTTCCCTTCAAAAGCGAACGGAACAGTAACAATACCTACGGTTAAGATTCCCATATCTTTGGCTGCTTTAGCAATCACAGGTGCTGCTCCAGTCCCTGTTCCACCTCCCATACCTGCCGTGATGAAAACCATTTTAGTATTTTGCCCCAAAATAGCCCTAATATCATCCATACTCTCAATAGCTGCTTTTTCCCCTACTTCAGGCTCTGCTCCTGCTCCCAAACCTTCTGTAATAGAAGGTCCTAATTGCACCTTATTAGATACTGGATTATTATCCAATGCCTGAGCATCTGTGTTACAAATCACAAAATCCACTCCGTGAATTTTTTTCTCATACATATGCTTCAATGCATTATTTCCTGCTCCTCCTACACCAATTACTTTAATGATAGACGATCTATCTTTGGGCAAATTAAAATCAAATCCTGATGTGCTACTTAGTTCCATTTTTGCAATGTTATTTGTTATATTTAGTGTTCTGTATTATTCTCTATCATCTAATTCTTTCATTAGCTTATCAAAAAAATTTTGTAACCAATTTCTCTTTTCTCCGTTATGTTGAGAGATTGGATTTTCTTTCTTAATATTATTCTCCTCTTGTTCCTGTTCTTCTTTTTCCTTTGGTTCTATTTTTATTGGTTCTTTTATCTCTTCCTTCTCCTGATGAGAAGGTCTTTCTTTAATCCTTAAACTCTCCATCAATAAACCGATACCTGTGGCATACTCTGGCCCTTTGAGGTATCCATTTTTATCGTTAGCAACATATTCATTTGCATAACCTATTCTACTTTCAAAACCTGTAATATAATTAGCTAACTGACGAAGGTGTTTTAGATTAGAGCCTCCTCCTGTCAATACAATTCCTGCAATTAATTTTTTGCTTCTTTCATATGCTCCATAACCCTTTAACTCCGTATTCACTAACTCCAAAATCTCTTCCATACGAGAATTTATAATTTTAGAAAGTGTTTTTAGTGAAATTTCTTTATCTTGCTTTCCGTGCAACCCAGGAATGGCTATGGAGATATTATCTTTTTCTAATTCAGGCAAAGCAGAACCAAATTTTACTTTTAGTTGCTCCGCATGTTTTTCTATGATAGAACACCCTTCCTTTATATCTTCTGTTACAATTCCTCCTCCATAAGGTATCACGCAAGTATGTCTAATAATATTATCTTTAAAAACCGCAATATCAGTAGTACCCCCTCCAATATCTACAATCGCTACTCCCGATTCTTTTTCTTCCTGAGTAAGCACCGCTTCGGAAGATGCCAAAGGCTCTAGCGTTAATGTCTCCATCTCTAAACCAGCCTCTTTCACACAGCGAACTACATTTTTTATCGCTCCCATCTGCCCTACCACGACATGAAATTTAGCCTCCAATCTTTTCCCTTCCATCCCTACAGGCTCTTGAACTTCCGTAGAATCTACCTTATATTCTTGTGGCAAAGCATGAATAATCTCCTCCCCAGGAAGCATCACTAACTTATTCGCTTGTGCTTTTAATTGCTCTATATCATCCTCCGTAATATACGCTTCTGGGTTTTCTCTCATGATATAGTCCGAATGCTGTAGAGAACGAATATGTTTTCCTGCTATCCCTACTGTTACTTTTTTAATAGAAACTTTTGCAGACTTTTCCGCCTCTTCCACAGCTGCTTTTATTGATTTAATGGTTTGTGCAATATTACTCACAATACCTCTATGAACTCCCAAGCTCTTGCTTCTTCCTACTCCCAATAACTCTATCATCCCTCGCTCATTTTTTCTCCCTACGATAGCTACTATTTTCGTTGTCCCTATATCTAAACCTACTGAATATTCCATATAATCCGTATCTATTACTATTATTTTGTGCTGTTTTCCTCTTCTATTTGTACTCCTTTTCTTATAGTCGTTACAATCTGATTATCATATTTCAATGAAATTTTAGAATACCTCTCTGGCGATTGATAAATTAAATATTTTTCCACAAAGGTTTTGAACCCTTTAATTTTGAGTTTTATATTTTCTAAATCTCCAATTTCCACCTTATAATACCCATCATTTGTCATCAAAAAATAATCCTGCCCTATTTTTTTAATTCCTATAAAAAAATTCCTACTAAATTCGTCCGCATTGATATTTTTGACTAATTCCACTACCTTAATATACTCATCCTCACCTATATTTCCTGAAACCAACATACACGGATGCGAATAATTTTTAGACAATGGGAAGGAAATCCCTTTTTCATCTACATAGAATGTTTTACCCAACTTTTCAAGCCTAAAAATAGGAATTCTTTGCATAATATCCAAATTCAATTCTCCATTCAATTTCAAATATACATTAGCACTATCTACCACTGACATTTCCGAAATTCTTTTTTCCAAAACTGGAATATCAAGTGTCCCTATTTTTTGTTGAGGGTTGACCCTTTTTACCATCTCCAAAATATCTTGTTCATCAATGAAAGAAACAGATTCTCTCTGTATCATTTTTACTTTTACTTGTTCTAATGGCTGATTACTAAATCTTTCTAAAGAAAAATTCAATAGGAATACCAAAACTCCTATAGTAAAGATTATTTTTAATATCCTATATTTATTTTTCATTTTTATCTTTGCTCAAACCATTCTAACAAACCATCATAAAGCGTATCTATATTCCCTGCCCCAACAGTTAATAAAATATCAAAATCTTTTCCTTTAATTTTATCTATTACCTCTTCAAGTGTAGAAATTTCTTTTTTTTGCAAATTTACTTTTTCTAATAACCATTCGGAAGTAATTCCTAAAAAATTTTCTTGCAATTCTCTCGCAGGATAAATATCCAATAAAATCAGTTCATCTGCTCGTGCCAAACTTTGTGCAAATCCATTAGCAAAATCTCGTGTTCGGCTGAATAAATGTGGCTGGAAAACAACCAATAGCTTCTTTGATGGATAAAAAGTTTTAATGGAATTTACAACAGCATTAAGCTCCGTAGGATGATGAGCATAATCATCTATATAAATTTTTCCGTTAGGAAATTCATGCTTGGTATAACGCCTTTTTATTCCTCTAAAATTCACTAATGCTTTTTTCAAAATCTCTATATCAACTCCTAAATTATACAACAAAGCCAATGCTCCTGTGGCATTTTCCACATTATGAACCCCTGGTATATCCCATTCAAACCAATGCACATCCCCATTAGGCAAATGAAAATCAAACGAAATTTTATCACCCCTCATCTGTAAATTATCGGAAAAATAATCCGCTATCTCATTTACGGCATAAGTTTTAGCATTTCTTTTAATTTCAATCCCTTTTCTAACAAAAAGCTGACTTTCTTCATCTACCAAATTTGCAAATTCGTTGAAACTTTCCTCTATCGTCCCTTTATCTCCATAAATATCCAAATGATCTGCATCGGTAGAAGTGATAATTGCCCAATTAGGCGACAAATTCAAAAAACTTCGGTCATATTCATCAGCTTCAAGAACAGAATATTGGTTGCCATTAAAAATAAAATTAGAGCCAAAATTCTCCGAAATCCCTCCTAAAAACCCTGAAAAAGACAAATTAGCCTCCTTACAGAGATGAGCAACAAGACTGGAAGTGGTAGTTTTCCCGTGTGTCCCCGCCACTGCAATGCACTCGGTATTTTGGGTAATTAATCCTAAAACCTTTGCCCTTTTCAAAACCTCAAAACCTTGATTTTGAAAATATTCCAAAATCCCCAACTGCTTAATAGCTGGAGTATAAATCACCAATGTATCTTCTTTTTGAAGGTCTTGAATCTCTTCCGAAATTTTACCTTCAAATGAAATTACAATCCCCTCTTCTTGTAATTTTTCTGTAAGTTTTGTCTGCGTTTTATCATATCCCAAAACATTCTTTCCCAAACTCTTGAAATATCTTGCTAAAGCAGACATCCCTATACCTCCAATTCCAATAAAATAGAAATTTTTATAGTTGTTCATTTATTTTTATTATTAAAATTATACCATTTTTAGACCTCAAATTTCTTTTTTAGATTTAGAAAAAATCGTTCATATGTATTATATGAAACCCAAGATATCAAAATCGTAATGCCCCCCTAAAACATAAATAAATCCATTGTAATATTCCAAATTCTTTGGCAAATTATCAATCAAAAACAATAAAACTATCCAATGGTACATGTAAATACCATATGATATTTTCCCTAAAAAAATTGTAACCTTATTGTCTATATTAAAAAAATTATTTTTCACTACTCCTACCATCATTATACCAAATAACACAGAATAAACCTCATAACTAAAATATCCAAATCTAATATTTGAAAACCATACTCCAAAAGCCAAAATAAAAGAGAAAACAACAATACCTCTGTTTTTATAAAATATTTCCAACCACTTTCTATTCATTGCCAAATTATATCCTAAAAAACCACCTATTGCCATACAATTAAATTTAGTTTTTGAGAATAATCCTAAAATAAAAGTATATAGTTTTTCATTCTTTATTGTTGCCATATTTATTTCATTTAACCCATGTGGAAAAATAACCGTATAAATAATAATAAATGCTAAAATAAAAACATTCATCTTCTTTTCCGAAATGACATATAAAAACAATGGCCAAAAAAGATAAAATTGCTCCTCTACACCAATAGACCAGACCTGAGGACTTCCTTCCCAACCAAATTTCAATGCTGGAGGAATATTAGAAAAAGTTAAAATATTCAGTACAATAGTTCTTATAGAAATTTCTGATGTAGTGAAGAAAAAATACGATATAAAAAGAATCAAATAATACAAAGGCCATATCCTCAAAGCTCTCCGAATATAAAATTTTTTGAAAGAAAAATCTCCATATTTTTGTTTTTCTTTAACAATCAAATAAGTAATTAAAAATCCACTTAATACAAAAAACAAAACAACACCAAATTGACCATTTGGTCCCCAATAAGCTGGTGCATCAATGTTATTTCTTTCCTTTAATAATTCTATATGTCCCCACAGCACAACAATTGCCGCAATAGCTCTTAATGTATCTAATCCTTTTAATTTATTTATCATTCTCTATTTTTTCAAAAATCTTATCTACAATTTCCTTGGTGGCGTTTGGCTTTGCGAAATAACCGATGTTTTCGGTCATTTCTCTTCTTAAATTTTCATCTTCACAAATCTCCATCAAAACCTTCCAAAAATCATCTTTCATTTCAGAATCCTCTACCATTTTTGCCACATTTTTACTTACCAAAGCCAAGGCATTTTTAGTTTGATGATCTTCCGCTGCAAAGGGAAATGGCACCAACAAAATAGGCTTTTGAATGACTGCCAATTCGGAAATAGCAATCGCTCCTGCTCGTGAAACAATCACATCTGCTGCCGAATAAACAAGAGCCATATCATTAAAAAATTCCGATTGAACAATTTGGGAATTTCCTGTGCATTGAGGGACTGTTTCTTGCTTTCCCATTTGCCAAATCAATTGAAAATCCTTCTCAATAATTTTATCCATATGAGCTTCCCAAGCATCATTAATTGTTTTTGAGCCTAATGAACCTCCAACAGAGAGAATGGTCAATTTGCTTTTATCTAAGCCTAATTTCTCTTTAGCTATATCTTTACTAATTCTATTTCTAATAATATTTTCTCGAATAGGATTTCCTAAAAAATAGGTCGGAGTTTTCCCGAAAAAGTTTTGCATTTCAGGATAGGCTGTAAATACAGCCTTCGCTCTTTTAGAAAGAAAAATATTCGTTTTCCCTGGTAAGGAATTTTGCTCTTGTATAAAGATAGGCACCCCCATTCGGGAAGCTACAAATAATGCTGGAGCACTCGCAAAACCTCCCGTACCAATGGCAAAATCAGGGTTAAAATTCTTGATGATTTTTTGTGCCTTATATAAACTTGAAATAATCTTGAAAGGCAATCCCAAATTTTTGAAAAAATTACCACGATTAAACCCCGAAATATTCAGCCCTTCAATCCTAAATCCTGCTTGAGGTACTTTTTCCATCTCCATTTTTCCTTCCGCACCAATGAACAGAAACTCTACATTGGAAATTCTTTTTTGTATCTCTTGTGCTATTGCTATTGCAGGGAAAATATGCCCCCCTGTACCTCCTCCACTGATTAAAACTTTCATTTTTTCAATCCCCTTATTTTTTATATTATCTCGCATTTTTTCTTTTAAAATTTTTAATAAAATAGTCTATTCCCTATGCAATATCACTTATTCCCTGAACAGACTGTTTTTTTTCCTGCACCTCATCATATAAAACTTGAATTCTAGAACTTATATTTAATACTATACCTAATTGCATATAAGTAACCAACATAGAAGTCCCTCCATAACTTATCAATGGTAAAGGCTGACCAGTAACTGGAATCATACTTAAAGCGACTGCAATATTAATCGCCAACTGCACAAATATCATCACTCCAATAGATATCGATAACAATTTCCCGAAAAAATAAGGTATGTTTCTAGCAATCATAATAATGCGTACAAGTATAATAAAATATAAGCCAATCAAAGCAAATCCTCCTAAAAAACCATATTCTTCTATTATGATAGCAAAAATAAAATCTGATGCTGATTGTGGCAAAGATGAAACTAACGCACTTTTACCAGGGCCTACTCCTTTAAAACTTCCATGAACGATCGCAGCCTTAGCCCTATCTGCTTGATAATCTCTTTCTCTACGCTCTTCCTCATTCAGCTCCTTAATACCTAAAAATACTTCTACCCTACTTTTCCAAGTATGCACACGAGTCTTTCCAAAAATATTAGTAGTAAATGCCAAAAACAAAAATACCCCTACTAATAGTGTCATAATCCCTCCAAATATTGCTAATTGCTTAATGGGATATTGCCCTATCAACATCACAATCATAGACACTCCAAAAATAATCAATCCCGTAGAGCCATTATCCTTAAATACAAGACCAAAAACTATTAAAATGGGCAAGAATAACCATATTATATTCTGTACCACAGAATGTTCTCGAAAAGTCTTTCTTGTCAAATACCAACATATATGAATAATAAGCAATAAATAAGCAAATGTAGAGGGCTGAAAAGAAAATGGCCCTAGTTTAATCCATCGGGCTGCACTTGCACCACCAATAGTACTCCCCATGAATAGAGTTAAAATCAACAATACTATAACTGCTCCTAAAAAAAAGATACTAAAATAGCCTATATACTCATATCTAAATATTCCTATGCCTCTCATAATCCCCAAGCCAATAACAATAAATAAAGCATGTTTTACTAAATGCCCCGCGGTTGTTCCTTCTCTTACCACATATTCCAAATTAGCACTCGCCGAGTATACTGGAAACAAAGAAAATAGAGATATCATGATTACCGCTATCCAAAGGATTTTATCTCCTTTGAACCATCCATCTTTTTTTAGATACTCAAATATTTTTTTCATAATCTATTTTGAAACTTCTGCTTTAAACTTCTTTCCTCTATCTTCATAATTGTCAAATAAATCAAAACTTGCACAACATGGAGAAAGCAGTACTGAATCTCCTTTTTGAGCAATATTTTTAACAATTTTCACACAGTCTTCTATATTAGATGTGTCAAAAATCAATTCTTTACTCTCTTGAAAAAACTTAATAATCTTCTCATTATTCAATCCCAAACATATAATTGCCTTTACTTTTTTCCTAACTAATTCCTCTATTTCACTATAGTCATTCCCTTTATCCACACCTCCTACAATCCATATAACGGGCGTTTCCATGCTTTCTAAAGCGAAATATGTTGCATTAACATTCGTTGCTTTACTATCATTAATATAATTTACTCCATCAATCTCAGCAAATTTCTCCAAACGATGTTCCACTGCTCTAAAAGTCATCAAAGAATTTTCAATACTCTCATTATTGATACTCAACAATTTACTCACAATAGATGCTGCTAAACAATTTGCTATATTGTGTTTTCCTACTAATCCTATATCTTTGATAGGCATAGAAAACTCATCTTGTAACTTGACAAATATTTTATTATCCGCAACAAACCCTCCTTGTTCTAATTCTTCATTAAATGAAAATGGTAATAATTTAGCTTTTATATCTAATTTACCTAACAATTTTTCACTCATTTCATCATCTTTATTATAGATGAAAAAATCGTTATTTTGTTGATTCTCTGCAATTCTAAATTTCGCTAATGCATATTCTTCATAATTATAATTATATTGGTCAAGATGGTCTGGCGAAAGATTTAGTAATAATGAAATATATGGTCGGAAATTCTGAATGTCATCCAACTGAAAACTACTGATTTCCAATATATAATAGTCAAAATTTTCTGTAGCTACCTGCATTGCAAAACTTTTACCGATGTTTCCGCCCAGTCCGACATTTAATCCGCTGTTTTTCAGAATATAGTAAATTAGCGAAGTGGTAGTTGTTTTCCCATTACTCCCCGTGATAGCGATAATTTTGGCATCTGTAAATTCTGCCGCAAATTCTATTTCCGAAGACAAACGAATATTTTTTTGTTTAATTTTTTGAATTAAATCGGCATTTTTCGGAATTCCTGGGCTTTTAATCACCCAATCTGCGGATAAAATTCGCTCTTCATCATGCGAACCTTCTTCAAATTCAATGCTAACTTCCTGTAATTGTTTTTTATAATACTCCTTAATATTTCCCCTATCTGAAAGAAAAACATCAAATCCTTTTTTCTTCGCTAAAAATGCTGCTCCTACTCCACTTTCTCCCCCTCCTAATATTACAATTTTCATTTTTTCAATTCTGCTTGATTAAATTTTATTTTTCTGTTTTCAGAAAATTATATTTTAATTATCTCACCTTTAAAGTTATCAAACAAATAATCGCCAGTACAACTCCAATAATCAAAAATCTCATCACGATTTTACTCTCATGATAACCACACTTTTGATAATGATGATGTAAAGGAGACATTTTGAACAGCCTATGTTTCTGAGCATATTCTAACCCATATTTCTTTTTTCTGTATTTAAAAACCAGCACCTGCAAAACCACCGAAAGATTTTCTATCAAAAAAATTCCACAAAGTACGGGTATCAATAATTCTTTTCTCAAAATAATCGCCAAAACTGCAATGACTCCACCAAGCATTAAACTCCCCGTATCCCCCATAAACACTTGTGCTGGATAGGTATTATACCAAAAAAATCCTATAACCGCTCCTACCATCGCAAAGGCAAAAATGGTAGTTTCACCCATATTTGGTAAAAACATAATATCCAAATAATCGGCAAAAATAATATTCCCCGATACATATGCAAAAAATGCCAGAGTAAGCAAAATAATCGTACTCGTTCCTGCTGCCAAACCATCTATTCCATCAGTAATATTTGCTCCATTAGAGACTGCTGTTACAACAAAAATAACCATCGGAATAAAAACAATCCAAGACCAATTTTGTGCTTGTTCTTCATCCATCCAGAATAAAATTTTGCTGTAATCAAATTCATTATTTTTCATAAACGGAATAGTAGAAATCACCGTCTTCTCCTCTGAAGCAAATCTCTCTACCACACTAATATGATTCTGCTCAGAATCTATATATTCACGCTTAATCGTTACTCCTTCATGAAAATACATTGTTATCCCAACAATCAACCCCAAGCCTACCTGCCCCACAACTTTGAATTTCCCACTCAATCCATCTTTATTCTTCTTTATTTTTTTCAAATAATCATCAATAAAACCTATTGCCCCCATCCAAATCACAGAAGCCACGAGTAAAACAATATATACATTGGTAATTTTTGTAAAGAGCAAAACTGGCACAAGCGTAGCAATAATAATGATAAGCCCTCCCATCGTCGGGGTTCCTTCTTTCTGTTTCTGTCCTTCTAACCCGAGGTCTCTCACAAGTTCTCCCATCTGTTTTCTTCGAAGAATGTTAATGATTTTCTTACCATAAACAAGGGCTATCCACAAAGACAAAAGCACAGACATCCCCGCACGAAACGAAATGTATCTCAATAAATTTAACCCTGGGATATGGACTCCCTGACCCGTTAAATACTCATAAAGGTAGTATAGCATTTTTTATTTTTTTATATCTACAATTTTTAATTTCTTAATATTATTTTTCTTATGATATACTTTATATTCTCAAAGAAACCCAAAAATTTTATTTTATAATATTCTTTGCCTGACAATGCTGATAACTTATAAAGCAACGAACATTTATACAATTTCCCTCTTTCTAACATTTCATCTAAAAGACTTCTATAAGATGCCTTAAATTTTATTATTGATGGGTATTCAACATTATTATTATCAAATAGAAATATACTCCACAATTGATTATGATTCGCCTTAAGACCATAAGTATAATAATGTGCAGATTCAGAAGCTTTTAACATTAAAATTCTATAATCCTCTTTTTCCAACATGATTTTCATTGCAGAAACATAGGCTATTAAATAATCTGCAGCACCATTACTCATTCCTTGTAGCTTAGTTTTATCATTTTTTATATTATCATAACATTTAATAGGGGGGGGGAATCCACTGATTTATAACAACTTACAAATTCATTATACCAATCATTTATGAATTTATTATTCTTCGGAGCAGCTAAAAAATAGGTCTCCAAAATAGGTCTATCAAGATTCGTAGTTATTATATCTGCATAAAAACCTATTACATCTGTATGATAATCCTCCTTCAAACGATATACCCAATCCAAATTTTCGGTCAATAATATACTTGCATCTATCCAAAATCCACCATAAGTCCGCAACAAATCTAATCTAATTATATCCGAATAATTAGCAACTGGCAAAAGTTCGTTCTTTTCTATAATATTCGGTAAAAAATCCCTCAAAGTCTTGCTATTTAGGATATTTATTTCGTATTCGGGGAGGATTTTCTTTATTTTTTGGATACAAAGTTCCACTAAAATAGACTTCTTTCCTTCCCAATACATCCATATAATACGAGGGATTTCTTCTCTATTCTCGGAACCTTTTCCCCATAAAATTTTAGTAACTTCCATATTTTTTATTTCCCCATAAGTTTAGTTAGTTCTAATATCACTTCTTTATCATCAAAATGATGCCTTACCCCATTGATTTCTTGATAAGTTTCGTGTCCTTTTCCTGCTACTAAAATAATATCCTTCGGTTCTGCGAATTTTATTGCCATTTTTATAGCTTCCTTGCGGTCTGGAATGGTCGTATATTTGCTGAAATTTTCAACTTCTATCCCAGCTTCTATCTCTTTTATAATCTGCATTGGGTCTTCTGTTCTTGGATTATCCGAAGTGATGATTGCCAAAGTGGATTTTCTTGTCGCTACCTTTCCCATTTCTGGGCGTTTTTCGCGGTCACGGTCACCTCCACAGCCAAAAACCGTAATCAATCGTTCGTTCTTTGTCCTAATCTCATTGATACTATCCAAAATATTCTCCAAAGCATCGGGTGTATGAGCATAATCCACAACGAAAATAATCCCTCCTTGAGATTTCAATACTTCGAATCGTCCATTTACTCTTTTTAGTTGAGAAATTACGGTAAGAATTTCATTTTCTTCAAATCCTAATTCTCTTGCTATTGCAAAAACTAATAACAGATTATATACATTAAATTTCCCTGTGAGCGTTGTCCAAAATTCTTTTCCATTAAAGTCAAGTAACATTCCATTAAAATCCAACTCCAATAATTTCCCGTGATAATCCGCCAAAGTTTTCACGGCATAAGTTTTCTTTTTTGCCTTAGTATTTTGTAGCATCACCAGACCATTTTTATCATCAATATTTGTGATAGCCACAGCCGTTTGTGGCAACTCATCAAAAAATCGTTTTTTGGTGTTAAGATATTCCAAAAAAGTTTTATGATAATCCAAGTGGTCATGAGTAATGTTGGTAAACCCTGCAATACGGAAATTCAGTCCATCTATTCTTCCTTGATGGATTCCGTGGGAACTCACCTCCATAAAAGCATATTGACAACCCTGCTCCACTGCCTTGGATAAGATTCTATTTAATGTAATAATATCTGGCGTGGTACGAGTTGAAGGAAAAACCTCGCTACCAATGCGATATTCCACCGTAGAAATCAATGCTGAAAGATAACCCATTTTCTGAAAAACATCAAATAAAAGAGTAGATATGGAAGTTTTTCCATTCGTTCCCGTTACGCCTATCAAAATCAAATCCTTTGATGGGTTACCATAAAAATTACTTGCCAAAAGCCCTAAAACGTCTGATGAATTTTCTACTTTGATATAAGTTATCCCTTCCTCTTTTTGCTCTGGCAACACTTCACATACAATTCCTTTCGCACCCTTTTCTATTGCCGATGAAATGTATTGATGCCCATCAGCCAATGTCCCTTTTATCGCTATATAAAGTGAATTTTCTATGACTTTTCTACTATCAAAAATAATTTCAGAAATTTCTGTTTCTAATTTGCCAACAATTTCTAAAATCTTTACTTTATCTAAAATTTGCCTTAAAATCATTATATACTCCTTTTTACACAAATTATTGTAACCTCAAATAAATTTTCTGATCTCTTTTTATCACGGTTCCTGCCTCTGGGAACTGCTCTATAATTTTCCCTACTCCTTTATATTCTACTCGGTAACCTAAATTTTCTAATTGTGGAATTACATTTTTACCCATAAGCCCCATTACATTAGGCATTTGCTTATTTGATATTTTAATATTTGGAGTTGATTTTTTCATTTTACTCAAATCCACTTTCTTATCTTTAAGCATTTCTTGATCTACATTTAATGGTGTTTTCAAAAATGTTTTTCCTGCAATTTCCTTAAAAGCTGGTGCTGCCACTCGCCCTCCATAAATATTCCCTTGTGGCTGATTAACCATCACTATACAAGTATACTTAGGGTTATCTGAAGGGTAAAACCCTGCAAAAGAAGCCTGATACTTCATAGGACCTCCTTTTTTCCAGTACTCAAAACGAGCTGTCCCTGTTTTTCCTGCCATTTTTAGATTTGGAGTATAAATACTTTTTGCAGTTCCTTTTTCTACTGCTTTGGTGAGGGCATCGGTCATCATTCTTATCGCTTTATCCGTTGCCATTTTATCCACTATCACCTCTGGCTTTGCCTCATAAATTACCTTTCCATTATCTACAATTTTATCAATAAAAATAGGCTTTACCATCTTCCCTTTGTTCGCAATTCCATTATAAAAAGTAGCTAACTGAAGCAAACTAAAACTAGATGCATAACCAAAAGATAAAGAGGCTAAAGTAGCTTTATTCCATCGTTTACTTTCTGGTGTAAAAATATTAGGCTTTACAATACCTGGCAACTCAATATCCATTTTATCAAACATTTTCCATCGTTTCAAATGATTGATAAATATTTTAGGATTATCAGCATATGATTTTACGATAAGTTTTGCTGTTCCTACATTACTTGATTGAGCTAATATATCGCTAATATCATAGATACCTCCTTTATGACTATCTGTGATTCTTTGCCCTGCATAAACCCATACTCCTCCATTAGTATTTTCCGTAGTATTTTCATCAATAAATCCATCATCCATCGCTGCTAAAAGAGAAACTACCTTGAAGGTAGAGCCTGGTTCTGAAGCATCTTTTATAGCATAATTATAAGCATCTACATAATCCCCTTGTTCATTTTTTCGGAGATTAACCATAGCACGAACCTTCCCCGTTTCTACTTCCATAACTACTACCGTACCATGATGAGCATCAAACTCTATCAATTGTTTCTCCAAAGCAGAATGTGCAATATCTTGAATTCTCAAATCCAATGTAGTATAAACATCTTTTCCATCCACAGGGTCTTTTATATTCCAGTAACCTATTGGCTTCCATTGTGTAGCATTGATTTTCTGCACCATTCGTGTTCCATTCTCTCCTTTGAGATATTTACTAAAAGCTCCTTCCAAACCAGACTTCACATCACCTCTGTCAATACCAATAGTCCCTGCTCCAATTTTATTTGTCGCTAAAATTCTTTTATGAGCAGGCTCAACAATCATACATCTATTCTTCTCATATTTCTGTGTCTTTTTTCTAAACTCACCTAAAATAGGAAATGTTTTAAGCCTATTCATTTGCTCAAAATCTAAATTTTTTGCCAAAGAATAATACTGCTTTTTACCATCTTTTTGTTTATCAAAAATATTTCTATATTGTATTCTTGGCTTACCAAACATTCTACTCAAAGAGTCCGTCAATGCCCCAATATTATTTTTATAGATAGTATCTTGTATAATACTAAAATCTATGTAAACATCATACTTTATTACCGTAGTTGCCAAAATAGCACCATCCGATGCGTAAAGATTTCCTCTCGCTGCTAGGATAGTATCCTCTCTGTAATGAGACTGAATATTAGCCTCTATTTCTTTAATTTCTGATGAATTTTGTAAATATAAAATCCTGCCAATAAACACTAAAAATAGTAAGAACGCCCCCCCAAGGAATATAAGCCCCCCACGCATCGCTCGTGTTTTTTTCTTATCAGAATCATTTAATTTTGTCATAATCCGTACTATCCAATTTTACTAAAATTTTCAAAGGATGCATCTCTAATGATTTTAGAGAATCTCGCTCCATTTCTTTACTTAACTCCGATTCTAATCTTATCTTAATCAACTTACTTTGAGTATAGGCATTTTGAGATTTATACTCCTCTACTTGGTGCTTTAACAAATTCACTTGTCCTATTCTTTGATTTACTAAATGATTACTATAAATCATTATCATAATTAACAAGAATACTAACAAAATAAACTTATAATTCTTTCTAACCTCATCTCTATACAAGATATTTCCTTTTAAAATATCCCTTAAAACATCCTTTGAGGTTGGCTTTTTATTTACTCTTCTTTTTTTTCCTGACATAAAAATTCCACTTTGTCATTTATATTTTATTTCCCACCCTCATCTTTGCACTTCTCGCTCTAGCATTTTCGGTAATCTCTTCATCTGTAGGGATAATTGCCTTACTCTGCATCAACTTAAATGGCTTATGAAAATTTCCATAAATATCCCTCTCTGGCTCTCCCTCAAACATTCCATTTTTTAGAAATTTCTTCACCAACCTATCCTCTAACGAATGATAAGAAATCACCACCAACGCCCCATCTTTATTCAATACCCGCAACGATTGCTCCAACATTTCTTTCAAAGCATCTAACTCTTGATTCACCTCTATTCTTATCGCTTGAAATATTTGTGCAAAAAACTTATTAGACTTATGTGCAGGGATATAAGAAAAAACCTTTTTTAATTCCTCCGTAGTTTCTATTTTTTTATTTTTCCGATAATGAACAACCTCTCTTGCTAATTTCCGAGCCTCTCTCAATTCTCCATAATAATAAAAAATATCTGCTAATCTCTCTTCGTCATAATCATTAACTACCATCTGTGCATTAACCGTCTGTAATGCATTCATTCTCATATCCAAAGGAGCATCACTCCGAATAGAAAATCCTCGCTCCGCTTCATCAAACTGATGAGAAGACACCCCTAAATCTCCTAAAATACCATCAACTTTCGTAATACCATACATCAACAAAGAGTTTTCCAAAAATCTAAAATTCTGATTAATCAAAGTAAACCTAGAATCATCTATTATATTGTTCAATGCATCTAAATCTTGATCAAAAGAATACAATCTCCCCTTTTCCGAAAGTCGACTTAAAATTTCACGAGAATGTCCTCCTCCACCGAAAGTAACATCTACATATACACCATCGGGATTACGCACCAGAGCATCCACACTTTCTTTTAGCAAAACAGGTCTATGATATTTCATTCCACACTAACAAATAATTGAAAACCAATAATATAACTAATTTAAAAAACTATTTTAAAAATAAATTAAAATGCAAAATTAGATATAAATTTCTAAAAAAATCCAGGTTTTATCCTAAATGTTAATAACTTTTTATTTTATCAAAATGGCTTTATTTTCATATTTTTTATTCGTTTTTACAATTTCTTCCATTCATATAATTTTATTTTGTACTTTTGCGAGAGTAGGAATATATCAAAATATGATTTTCAACTCCAAAAAAGAGCAACAATATACTTTCATAGAAAAAGGCGAAGGGCACCCAATGGTACTTTTGCATGGACTTATGGGAGGACTTAGCAACTTTGAAGATATGGTCAATTTCTTTTCAGAAAGAGGCTTCAAAGTTTATGTACCACAGCTTCCTATTTACGACCTGCCGATACTCAACACAAATCTAACAAGCATTGCTAAATTTGTAGGAAAATTTATCAAACAAGAAATAAAAAAAACTGTTACAATAGTAGGAAATTCTATGGGAGGACATGTTGGTCTGATTTTAACTTTGGCAAGACCCGAGTATGTTCATTCTTTGGTCTTAACAGGAAGTTCTGGACTTTACGAAAAATCTTTCGGCAACAGTTTCCCAAGGAAAAACGACAAAGAATACATCAAACAAAAAACACGAGAGGTTTTCTACGATCCCAATACAGCCACAGATAAACTTGTAGACGAGGTTTTTGATATTGTCAATGACCGTATGAAAGGTATCAAAACCGTTATGCTTGCAAGAAGTGCTATCAAACACAATATGCAAAATGAAATGCCTAACATCAAATGTCCGACCTGTATCATTTGGGGAAAACAAGACAATGTAACCCCTCCTGATGTAGCAATTGAAATGAACCGACTAATTCCTAATTCAGATCTTTTCTGGATAGACAAATGCGGACATGCTGCCATGATGGAAAGACCAAATGAATTCAACCATATCCTTCTTGAATGGCTAAAAAATAAAATATAATGATACCAAGGGAAAGTAAAAATTTCCCTTTTTCAATTTTAAGAAAGACAAATTATGAAAATAAAATCCGTAACCTTCGTTAAAAGTTCTGGAAAATGGCAAGAATGCCCTGAACCCAGCATTCCTGAGTACGCATTCATCGGGAGAAGTAATGTAGGCAAATCATCTCTCATTAACGCACTGATGAATCACAAAGATTTAGCAAAAACCTCTCAAACCCCAGGGAAAACCCAGCTCATCAATCATTTTTTAGTAAACGAAGAATGGTATCTTACAGATTTACCAGGATATGGCTATGCCAAAGTTTCTAAGAACCAACGAAAAGACTTTGAAAAACTGATTACCAACTATATTCTCAACAGAAAAAATTTAGTTCATCTTTTCGTTTTAGTAGACATTCGTCATACACCTCAAAAAATAGATTTGGAATTCATGGAATGGTGTGGAGAAAACGGCATTTCATTTTCTATTATTTTCACCAAATCTGATAAACTAAAAACAGTCAACAGCATCGAAAACAATATAAAAGTTTATCAAAAAATTCTTTTGGAAACTTGGGAAGAACTACCCAACCTATACATCACCTCTGCCGAAAAGAAAACTGGTGGAGAAGTAATTCTAAAATACATAAAAGAAACCAACGACTTTTTGACTCAAAACAAAATAAATTTCAATAAATAAACTTATTTAAAAACATGAAAATCCTTAGTTAGAGCTATGTATTCAGGAGAATATTTTCTGGGAGAGCTCTCCAATACCAAATCCATTTCAGAAAGTTTTTTCGTAGAAAAGCCAAATTCTAATACACATCGTTTAATTTCATTTTTAACATTCCCTTTAATATTGACTATTTTATGAATTTTCAGCCCAAAATCAATGCTTTTTTGGATAAAATGATTTTCATATGTTTTTGGGATAATCACAGAAAAAACACCTTTACAAGCAAGAATTTCCGCTGATTTTTTTATCAATTGCTCAAAATTCAATTCCACTTGTTGTCTTGCTAAAACATCTTTTTGAGAAAATGGAATCTTCTCAAAATAAGGTGGATTGCAAACGATTAAATCAAATTTTCGCTCCGTTTCAAATAACTTAAAATCCCGATTTATTGATATTAATCTATCCGAAAACGGTGAATTTTTGAAATTTTCATGAGACAATTCTGTTGCCTTTTCATTAATATCCAAAGCCAAAATTTGAGCATTAGAATTCCTTTGAGCCAACATGAGAGATATCAATCCTGTTCCTGTCCCAACTTCTAAAATATTTTGAGCTTCCATACAAGTTGCCAAAGCACCCAACAATACTCCATCTGTCCCTACACGAAAAACTTCTTGACTTTGAGCTATAGAAAATCTCTGAAAATGAAAAGGTTTCATCAATTAAAAATTTTAGAATACTTCAAAAAACCATTTATTGCCCACAATCCCGTATAATAAACAGACTTTATAAAAGAAAATCCCATGAAATCATAATATACTAAAAACTGGTCTTTAATGATACTTTTTTTATCTCTAGATACACTTCCTCTTCTCATGCGATATTTAGCCAAAGTTTTCTTTAATGGGAATCCTTTCGGAATTCTTTTCAAAAGATTTAACCACATTACATGATCTTCTCTTTTACTATTTTTAGGAAAGAAAAATTTTCCTACTCTCTGACTATCATACATCGAAGACAACAAAGACAGACGACAAGTTTTCAGCAAATTACTAAAAGTAACTTCTGTGTCTGCCTCAAAATCCTTCAAAATAGGCATTAAATTCTCATCACACCGAGCATAACTAGAATATGCCAATTCCGCTTTATTTTCTTTCATGAAATTCAACATTTTTTCTAAAAATTCTGGTTCCCAATAATCATCACTATCTAAAAAGGTAATAAATCTACCTTTTGCTCGGGATAAAGCATTATTCCGAGCTTCTCCTGCCCCGGAATTCTTATCTAAAACCAATAATTTTATCCTTGGGTCATCATATTTTTCAATAATCTCCACAGAAAGGTCTTGGGATTGATCATCAGTAATCAACCACTCCCAATCTTGAAAAGTCTGATGAAGAACGGATTGTATGGTCTCTTCTAAATATTCAGCAGAATTATAACTTGGGGTAATAATAGAAATCTCTGGCATTTTTATTTTTTCTCAAACATCATTCTCGTTATAAAATCCCTTTCTAATGACCAACCTCTTGCGGGAGAATATTCTCTACCATAAGCAATAATCTGGAGATGTAATTTATTCCAATCCTTTTTGGCAAAAAGCTTTTTAGCATCATTTTCTGTCTGGACAACATTCTTTCCTTCAGTAAGTTTCCATAACTTCATCAAACGATGAATATGAGTATCTACAGGAAATGCGGGAAACCCAAAAGCCTGACTCATCACTACACTCGCTGTCTTATGCCCTACTCCTGGCAGTTTTTCAAGCTCCTCAAAAGTTTGTGGCACCACTCCATTGAAATCCTTCAAAAGCATCTCTGCCATTACTTTTAAATTTTTAGCTTTTGTATTTGACAACCCTATTTCCTTAATTAACTCCTTTATTTCAAAAACCTCTAATTTTGCCATTGCTTGAGGTGTTCCAGCTTTGGCAAATAATTCAGGGGTAATTTCATTTACTTTTTTATCCGTAGTTTGAGCCGAAAGAGCAACCGCAACCAATAATGTATAAGCATCTGTATGATGTAAAAAAATAGGCAACGAGGGATATAATTTATCCAACTCCTCCTTTACAAATTTCGCTCTTTCTTTTTTCGTCATCTCACCAATTTTTATGGGGCAAAAATAATAAAATTAAACCTTTCTTTAATTAAACAAATCGCCATTCATATAATAAACTGATAATAAAATCATTAAACTTAATATTTGATAAAAATAAGATCATAAAAAACTTTATAAATATTAGGAGAAGTCTCATATTTTATCTACCTTTGTCATACATTTTAACATTTAAAACCCTATATTATGTCTATAGTTCGTTTCGGAGTATCATTAGAAGAAGAATTATTAGATGCTTTGGATAAGTATGTAGAAGATAATTTATTTAAAAATCGTTCTCAAGCTATTAGATACTTAATCAATAAAAGTTTAGTCGCTGAAAAATGGGATAAAGATGCTGTAGTAGCTGGTTCTATCACTCTGGTTTTTGACCACCACAGAAGAGAATTAGTCAATAAACTAACGAATATACAGCATCAGTTTCATGACAATATTTTGTCTTCTTTGCATTTTCATTTAGAGCATGATTTATGCATGGAGATTATCGCTGTGAAAGGAACAGCATCTATTTTAACAGAGTTAGCGAATAGTCTTATTTCCGTGAAAGGGATAGAACATGGTAAGCTAACCATGACTAAAGCTGATTAATACACTTATTTTTCATAAAATTTAGCCTCCACCGATATTTATCAGTGGAGGCTAAATTCAAAGAAGATTTTCCGTAATTACTCCTTTTTATATAGATGTGTGTTAGTGTTTATCTTTTTTATACTCTTTCATTCTCTTCATGTTTTCTTCCCATTTTTGGTATTGCTCCTCCGTCAAAATAGACTTCATTTGAGATCTGTGCTTTTCTTTTCTTGCCTCGGTTTTAGACTTGTCTTTTGCTCTGTCTTTTTCCCTTACATCTTGCTCTTTCTCATACAGTTTATTAATTTTCTTCACCTGAGCATCTGAAAGATTAAGATCTTCCTTCATTTTTTCTACTCTGTCTTGTTTAGATTGTTTTCCTCCCTTGCAACATTGAGAATGTTCGCATTTTGGTTTTGATGAAGTTTCTTGTGCTGATGATAATGCTACGCCTCCTAAAACAGCTAATCCTAAAACTAATTTTTTCATAACTTTTCTTTTTATAATTAATAATTTTGGTTTCTATTATTTTGATGATAAAAACATTTCAAAGTTAAAATTGGTAAGTGTTAAAATTTCGTTAAATTTTGAAGACAACGATTAAAACAATTTTATTCCAATGAAAATCAAATAATTATATATTTTTAAGAATTATTTTTATAACAAAATGCAATAAAACCACACTTATATAATAATAAACTACTGAAATGGAAATTAAAATAAAGAAAACTTATTTTGGAAAAATAATAGCAATTACTAGTCTTATTATCTCTATTTCAATTGCTTCTAAATGGTATAATTACAACTTTATAAATACCCAAAAGGAGAGCATTTTCAACATGTCTTATCTTTCTTGGATAATTTTTTCTGTAATTATCGTTTATTTTCTTAGCAATCTTTATCAGTTATTTCAATTATTTTTCCTTAAAAATAAAAAACTAGAAATTGCCCTTATTATCAATGAAGATGGAATAACAACTCCACATTCTGAAATGAAATTATTAGGGACTATCTTTTGGAAAGATATTTTTGCCGTCGGTACAAAAAACACCTTGACAGATACTTTTCTTTTAATAAAAGTAGAAAACCCTACTGACTACATTCAGAAAGCTAACTCTGATTTCAAGTTAAAACAGCAATTGAGAAGCAATCTTCTAAAATACGGAACGCCCATTATCATTTCCACCAAAGGATTAGAAAAATCTGCTCATGAAATAAAAAAAATCATAAAAACAGAGCAACAAAAATTCAAAATATTTTGACAAAAAATCCTTACTTTAAAAGTAAGGATTTTTTGTCAAACCATTCAGATGTATTGAAAAAACAACAATCTATGAAAAAAACAATTAACAAAACTAAAAACAATACTTCCAAATGGTTTAATTTATAATTTAGTTTTTTATTCCGTAGGTCTAAATACTAATCCTTTATCCCCGAAATAGTCCAAAGTAATGCGGTCTCCATCATTGATTTTTCCTGCTAAAATTTCTTTAGATAAACGATTAAGAACTTCTTGTTGCACTACTCTTTTCAGTGGTCTCGCTCCAAAACTTACATCATAACCTTTTTTCAAGATGAAATCTATTGCCTCTTGCGTACTGGTTAAAATAATGTTTTTACTTTCTAACATCTTATTAATTCCTCTCAATTGGAATTGAACAATTCTACCAATTTCATTACGGCTCAATGGTTGGAATAACACCGTTTCATCTATTCTATTCAAGAATTCTGGGCGAAGTGTTTGTTTCAATAAATCAAATACTTCTTCTTTGGTTTTTGCTACAATTTCAAGATGATTTTCTTCATTCAAATTTTCAAAATTCTCTTGAATAATATGAGAACCAAGATTAGAAGTCATGATGATAATCGTATTTTTGAAATTCACCAAACGGCCTTTATTATCCGTCAATCTTCCATCATCAAGCACTTGAAGCAAGGTATTAAACACATCAGGGTGAGCCTTTTCTACCTCATCTAAAAGCACCACAGAATAAGGTCTTCTTCTCACAGCTTCTGTCAATTGTCCCCCTTCATCATACCCTACATACCCTGGAGGCGCTCCTACTAATCTCGATACGGAATGCTTCTCTTGATATTCAGACATATCAATACGAGTCATATTATTCTCATCATCAAATAAAAACTCTGCCAAAGCCTTTGCCAATTCCGTTTTCCCAACTCCAGTGGTTCCCAAGAACATGAATGAACCGATAGGCTTTTTCTCATCATTAAGACCCGCTCTATTTCTTCTGATAGCATCTGCCACTGCTTGGATAGCTTCCTCTTGCCCCACTACTCGTTTATGTAATTCTTCTTCCAAATGAAGCAATTTTTCTCTCTCTGACTGAAGCAATTTAGTTACTGGAATACCTGTCCATTTAGAAATAACTTCTGAAATATTTTCTGCCGTAACCTCTTCTTTAACCAACTCATTTTGTTGGTTTTGCATTATTAACTCTAATTGGTGTAGTTCTTCTTCTTTTTCTCGAAGTTTCCCATATTGTATTTCTGAAACTTTAGCATAATCTCCCATACGCTGAGCTCTTTCTGCTTCCAATTTCAGACTTTCAATATCTTTTTTTATTTGGGTTAAATCCTCCGATTTTTGTTTTTCGCTAAGCCATTTTGCATTGATTTGGTTTCGTTCTTCTGTAATTTTTGCGATATCCTCTTTCAAATGGTCTATCTTTGTCTGATTCCCTTCCCTTGAGATGGCCGCCAATTCTATCTCCATCTGCATTAATTTTCTATCCAAAACATCTAACTCTTCTGGCTTAGAGTTTATTTCCATTCTCAATTTTGCTGATGCTTCATCAATTAAATCAATCGCTTTATCTGGTAAAAATCTATCCGAAATATATCTTTGAGACATCTCCACTGCGGCAATAATAGCCTCATCTTTGATTCTAATTTTGTGGTGAAACTCATATTTATCTTTAATCCCACGAAGAATAGAAATTGCTGATTCTGTGTCTGGTTCTTCCACCATCACCTTTTGGAAACGGCGTTCCAATGCCTTATCCTTTTCGAAATATTTTTGATATTCATTCAAGGTCGTCGCTCCTATGGCTCTCAATTCTCCTCTTGCCAAAGCAGGTTTTAAGATATTCGCTGCATCCATTGCTCCTTCTCCTCCTCCTGCACCTACGAGCGTATGAATTTCATCAATGAAAAGAATAATTTGTCCATCTGATTTTGTTACTTCATTTACTACGGATTTCAATCTCTCTTCAAACTCTCCTTTATATTTCGCTCCTGCAACCAAAGCTCCCATATCAAGGGAATAAAGTGTCTTATCCATTAGATTTTCTGGAACATCACCAGAAATTATCCTATGAGCAATCCCTTCTGCAATCGCTGTTTTCCCTACCCCTGGTTCCCCGATAAGGATAGGATTATTCTTCGTTCTACGAGAAAGGATTTGTAAAACTCTTCTAATCTCTTCATCTCTGCCGATTACTGGGTCTAATTTCCCTTCCGCTGCTAACTCGTTAAAGTTTTTCGCATATTTATTCAAACTTTGATAGGTTTCCTCTGAACTCGCCGATGTCGCCTTTGTGCCTTTTCTCAATTCTTTGATTCCGCTTTCTAATAGATTTTGAGTAACCCCCATATCCTTCAGCAATGTGGAAACTGGTGAAGAAACCTCTACCAATGCCAACCAAAGATGTTCAATGGTGACATATTCATCTCCCATTTTTTTAGCGATATTAGGAGCGTTCAATAAAATTCTGCTTAATGACTGAGATGGATACAGATTCCCTCCCTCTACTTTGGGTAACTTCTCTATATTTTCTCTATTTCTTTCCCTAATAAGCGTAGCATCAGCTTCTGATTTTTTTAGTAAAAATGAAGAAATATTCTCATCTGATTGAAAAATCCCTTCCAATAAATGTTGTGGTTCTATACTCTGATTACCAAACTCTAAAGCTATTTGCTGCGCTTTCTGAATGGCTTCTTGTGATTTTAAAGTAAATTGGTTTAGATTCATGATATATATTTTTTTGGATTAATAACTATTTCCTCTCTTCTCACTCACCATTGAGAGACTTCATATTTATTTTCTCCAAAAATATTCCGTTCAATTCTTTTTAAAATTTTTGAGACAAAATTTCCTATTTAAAAAAACACAAAATAAAATAATGACAAAATTTCCTAAAACTTAATTAAATTAATAACATTACATCTCTCCCAAGACTTAGGGAGCATTCCCCAAGAGAAATTCCATCTTCCCAAAAATATTTCTCATGTCCCCCAAGACATTATCCACTTTCCCTAAAAGATTATCAAGATTGCTTTTAGAATTTTCCATCTTCCCCAAAAGATAAGACACATACCCTAAGTTTCGTGAAAGTAGCCCCAAACAATTTTCCCTTTAGATTTTCCTAAAATCTCCTCTAATGTCTCTAAAGAAGCTTCCCTTACCCTCTTCACCGACTTTAATTTAGAAAGTAATAGTTCGATAGTCTTCTTTCCTACCCCTGGAATTTCCTCTAATTCTGATTTCAGAGCCGAGTTCTTTCTTCTCGTTCTATGATGCTTTACCCCAAAACGATGAGCCTCATCTCTCACTCTTTGCAAAATTTTGAGCGTTTCTGATTTTTTATCCAAATAAAGCGGAATTGGGTCATTAGGGAAAAATATTTCCTCTAATCTCTCCGCTATGGAGATGATGGAAATCTTGCCATATAACCCTAAAAGTTTTAGGCTTTTAATTGCTGAACTAAGCTGACCTTTCCCCCCATCAATTAAAATTAACTGAGGTAAAGATGCTCCTTCTTCTAAAATTCTCTTGTATCTGCGATAAATCACCTCCTCCATCGTGGCAAAGTCATTCGGTCCCTCTACACTTTTAGGGTGAAAAATACGATAATCTTCCTTACTTGGCTTTCCGTTTTTGAACACTACACATGCCGAGACAGGATTAGTCCCTTGTATATTAGAATTATCAAAACCTTCTATATGCCTTGGCTCTTCTGGAAGGTGGAGAATTCTTTTCATCTCTGCCATGATTCTATCCGTATGCCGTTCTGGATCAAGAATCTGAACTTGTTTTAACTTCTCTATCCTATATTCATTAGCATTTTTCTCAGAAAGCTCTACGATACGCTTTTTATCTCCCACTTTTGGGACAATAAGCTTTACGCTTGGAATTTCTATATTTAGGTGAAATGGCAAAAAAATCTCTACCGACCGCGAATCAAACTTCCTACGAATCTCTATTAAAACTTCTTCTAAAATTTCTTCATCGCTCTCTTCTAACATTTTTCTGACCTCCGTGGTGTAAGACTGGACGATGGAGCCGTTCTTTATTTTGAAATAATTGACATAAGCCGCCTCATCATCACTCACCATACCGAAAACATCTACATCATCAATATTAGGATTAATAATCGTAGTGTGTGTCTGATAGTTTTCTAAAATTTGTAATTTTTCTTTGCTCATCTGGGCATTCTCAAACTCTAATTTCCCTGCGTAGTGATACATTTCCTCCTCCAAATATTGCTTTGCCTTTCTGAAATCTCCTTTGATAATACCACGAATGGCATCTATCTTCTCGGTGTAATTTTCTTCCGTTTCTAATCCTTCACATGCTCCCTCACAATTCTTAATATGATATTCTAAACAGACTTTATACTTCCCTTCATTTATTTTTCCTTGAGATAAATGAAGATTACAAGTTCTCAACTTATAAAGATTTTTAATAACATCTATCAATGCTTTCGCTTGTCTTACCTTTGCATATGGTCCATAATATTCTGAACCGTCTTTCACTAAATTTCTTGTCAAAAAAATTCTCGGAAAAGGCTCTTTTTTAATACAAATCCATGGATAAGATTTATCATCTTTCAGAAGAATATTATAAAAAGGCTGATGCTCCTTTATCAGATTGTTCTCCAATAAAAGAGCATCATATTCACTATTTACCACTGTAGTTTCTATCCTTTCGATTTTAGAAACCATTAAACGAGTTCTATATCCTACCTGATTTTTATTAAAATATGAACTAACTCTTTTTTTTAGATTTTTTGCCTTACCGACATACAACAGACCGCCTTTCTTATCATAATAACGATAAACCCCAGGGTCTGATGGTAAAATTTTTAATTGAAGTTCTAAATCTACTTGCACAAAGCAAAAGTAAAGATTTTTTTAGACTTACGAGGACCTTCTCTAAAAACACATTAAAAAATTAATTATTACATTTGTCTAATATTTTTCAAAGTTATGAGCTTTCAATTCACCTCTATATTAGACAATGATTTTTATAAATTCACCATGCAATGTGCTGTGATGAAACTCTTCCCTGATGCTCAGGTAAAATATGAGTTCATCAATCGTGGGAAGCATTCCTTCCCAAAAGGCTTCGGTGAAGCCCTAAGAAAAGCTGTTGATGATATGGCTAAGCTCCGTCTCACGAAACCAGAAAAAGAATTTTTAAGAAAAAATTGTCCTTATCTTAATTTGCCTTATTTGGATTTTTTAGAAGGCTATCATTATGACCCTTCTGAGGTAAAAATAGAGCAAACTGATGAACAAATACAAGTAATCGTAGAAGGGCTTTGGTATAGAACTATTCTCTGGGAAGTTCCTCTTTTAGCATTGATTAGCGAACTCCATTATAAAATGAACCATATGGAACGCCAAAGCAATGAACAAGTCATACAAAAAACTCTAGAAAAAACACAACAACTAGAAGAATTAGAAGTTAATTTCGCTGAGTTTGGGACAAGAAGAAGACACTCTTTCAAAGTTCATGATATGGTGATGGAGGCTCTTACTCAAAGAAAAAATGCTTATTTTATCGGTTCTTCTAATGTACATTTAGCCATGAAATACGGCGTTAAGCCCATCGGTACACATGCCCACGAATGGTTTATGTTTCATGGAGCCCAATATGGCTTTAAAATGGCTAATGCCCTATCATTAGAGCATTGGGTAGATGTCTATCGCGGAGATTTGGGTGTTGCCCTATCAGATACCTACACCACGGATGTTTTTTTCAAACAATTTGACAAAAAATTTGCAAAACTATTTGATGGAGTAAGGCATGATAGTGGGGACCCTATTAAATTTGCTGAAAAAACCATTAAACATTATGAAAACAATGGCATCAACCCCCTTTTCAAATACATTATTTTCTCAGATAGCCTTAACTTAGAAAAAGTATCCGAAATCACCCAAGCATGTAAAGGAAAAATAGGAATCTCCTTTGGAATTGGGACTAATTTAACCAACGATGTAGGGCTTACCCCTATGAATATTGTAATGAAACTCACAGGTGTATTAGGGGCAAATAATGAATGGATTCCTACCGTAAAATTCTCAGATGAAAAAGGCAAGCAAACAGGCGACCCTAAAATGATAGAACTCGTAAAAGAATCCTTAAGGATCAAATAAATCACATTTTTTAATTCAGAGCAAAGAGAACCGAACAATCATCAGTTCTCTTTGCTCTGTTCTTCTGTTTTATGAAAATATTTACACTCCCAGTAATCTGCATTTTTAATATTGAGCTTCCTCACATCAAAAATGGGACATTTTACCCCATTTTTCTTCTGCTCACGATAATCCTTCCAAACCTTTATCGCTAAATTACCAAGCAATAAAATCGCTATTAAATTAAGCCAAGCCATTAGCCCTATCGCTACATCTCCTACAGCCCAAACCATCTTAGCTTCTTTAACTCCACCCATATAAACCCCCATCAAAAATAAGATTCTTAAACCTAAAATCCCTACTTTCATCAATTTAGGATTAATTGCATTTACCATATATACTACATTTGTTTCCGCCATATAATAATAAGCTAAAATAGTAGTAAAGGCAAAGAAAAACAATGAAACAGCAACAAACTCATGTCCAAAAGACGGAAAGTGAAACGCTATTGAAGACTGTGTAAAAGCTGTATAATCAGCTCCTTTCAGATTTTCCACAATCATCATTCCACTTTGTTCATCCATTACATTATATTGCCCTGTGAATAAAATCATAAAAGCCGTAGTAGAACACACAAACAGTGTATCAATATAAACAGAAAAAGACTGAACTAACCCCTGCTCTGCTGGGTGGTTAACAGAAGCGGCTGATGAGGGATGTGGAGCAGACCC
This sequence comes from uncultured Flavobacteriaceae bacterium, assembly GCA_963530615.1. GTDB lineage: Bacteria > Bacteroidota > Bacteroidia > Flavobacteriales > Weeksellaceae > JABCPE02. Next base: position 19,175 of record CAUSDX010000002.1, on the reverse strand, counting down.
CTGCCCTGCTTCATTAGAATAAATCCCTCTCTTTACCCCCCAAGTAATTGCACTTCCAAGAATTCCACCAAACATCGCATGTTGTCCAAAAGCAGAAGAAACAATTAATGACAACACCTCAGGAATTTTATGAATATTAAATACAATAATGACCAATCCCATTAAAATATAAGCCCCAGCCATGAAAGGAACGATAGTCCCAGAAACTTTCGCTAAGCGAGTTACACCTCCAAAAATTATCATTGTTAATAGAACAATAACCAAAACCGCAACAATGTTCATAGGAATAAAATACTCCTCATGGGTAACTATCCCAAAAGCATTTTTCATTGTTCCTACAATGCTGTTGGTTTGTATACCTGGTAACAAAATTGTACTTCCTATAACAGTGAGCAATGCAAAAGTCATCGCATACCATTTCATCCCCAAACCTTTTTCTATATAGTAGGCAGGTCCTCCACGATATTGCCCCCCTGTCTCTATCTTAAATACTTGCCCTAATGTAGATTCTATAAAAGCAGATGCCGAACCAAAAATAGCAATAATCCACATCCATAATATAGCTCCAGGACCACCCATAGCGATAGCTGTAGCTACTCCTACAATATTCCCCGTTCCTACTCTTCCTGACAATGCCAAAGCAAAAGCCTCAAAAGAAGAAATTCCAGAATTTGTAGTTTTCGGTCTAAAAAGCAATCTTACCATTTCTTTAATGTAAGCAAACTGAACAAAACCAGTTCTTATAGTGAAATATATTCCCGAAAAAACACAAAGCAATATCATTGCTTCAGACCAAATAATGCGATTTAAGCCATCAATTACTTCTTTCATTTTATTATCTTTTATAGATTTTTCGCTAATATCTAAATTTTTTTATGATAATTAAAATTTTTCAAATAAAATTAGAATTATTTTTCAATAATTTTATAACATTAATAATAAATTATAATAAAATTTTTATCTTTGGAAATCTAATTTTTAATCAAAAAAGCATGAAATCAATCATTTTAAGTATAGCCTTATGTTTCTTTTCCATCACCTTAGGTCAAGAAATTACCTTAAACAAAATATACTCTGGATATTATAAAACTCAAAGTATTCATAGTATAAATTCCATGAATGATGGTGAGCATTACAGTGTTTTAGAACCCAATGGCATCATGCAATATTCTTATAAAACAGCCTTAAAAACAAAGGAAATCACCAGAGGGCATTTTGAAGATTATACATTTTCAGAAGATGAAAATATGATTTTATTACTCAAAGAACGAAAAAATATTTATCGCCACTCTTTTTTAGGGAAATTTGAAATCCAAAACTTAAAAACAAATGAGAGTTTTTCACTGAATCATGGAAATTGGGTACAGGAACCTAAATTTTCTCCTAATGGAAAATATGTAACTTTTATCTATGAGAACAATCTTTACTATCAAGATATTTCATCAAAAAAAATTACACCAATTACAACTGATGGAAAAAAAAATAAAATAATCAATGGATTGGCTGACTGGGTTTATGAGGAAGAATTCGGACATGCTGATATGTATCAATGGTCAAGAGATAGTAATGCCATAGTTTTTGTAAAATTTAACGAAAGTGAAGTGCCAGAAATGAATATGCAAATGTTCAACAAAAATCTCTATCCTAAAGATTTTAAATTCAAGTACCCCAAAGCAGGAGAGAAAAACTCTAAAGTTTCTGCTCATATTTATCAGTTAAATTTGCATAAAATATTAAATATCAATCTGCAAAATTCTGAAAATTATTATATCCCACAAGTTTTCCCAACAGCTTTTCCTCACGAAGTTGCTCTCGCTGTGAGCAATAGACATCAAAACAAAGTGGAAATCATTAAAGTAAATACTGAAAATTTATCTACCCAAAAAATCCTAACCGATACGGACAACACTTGGATAGAAACTGATAATTTAACTCTAGAATTTTTAGCTGACAACTCTTTTATTTGGGCATCCGAAAAAGATGGTTTCAGGCATCTTTATTGGTATTCAGCTAACGGAAAATTAAAAAAACAAATTACCAAAGGAAATTGGGAAATAACTCGTTATTATGGATTTAATCCAAAAACTAAAGATATTTTTGTACAAACAACAGAGCAAGGAAGCACTAATCGTGTTATCTCTAGAATTAATATCTTATCAGAAAAAAAACAAATTATTTCTGAACCTAATGGGAATAATATCGCTGATTTTAGTAAAACTTTTCAATATTTCATCAATACCCACTCCTCAGCTCAAAGTCCACACCAATATACTTTGAGGGATACTCATGGACAAATTTTAAGAGAATTAAAAAATAATCAAGAAGCCCTTGAACGCTTAGAAACCGATAACTTTATAGGTAAAGAGTTTTTTAGCATTCCTAATGAGACAGGAGAACTCATGAATGCTTATATCATTAAGCCTAAAAACTTTGACCCTAACCAAAAATATCCTGTCTTAATGTATCAATATTCAGGACCTGGGTCTCAGCAAGTAAGCAATTCTTGGGATAACGGAAATACTCTGTGGTTCAATCATTTGACTCAAAAAGGGATTATAGTAGTTTGCGTTGATGGTAGAGGTACAGGATATCGTGGAGCTTCTTATAAGAAAATAACATATAAAAATCTCGGAAAACATGAAATAGAAGACCAAATCGCTGCTGCCAAATGGTTGGGCCAACTCCCTTATATTGATAAAGACAGAATCGGTATTTTTGGTTGGAGTTTTGGAGGATACATCTCATCATTAGCAATGACCAAAGGAGCTGATATATTTAAGCTTGGCATCGCTGTAGCTCCAGTAACAAATTGGAGATTTTATGATACCATCTACACTGAAAGATTCCTACAAACTCCCCAAGAAAATCCTGAAGGCTATGATAAAAATTCTCCTATCAATTTTGCCCATTTAATGAAAGGGAAATATCTCCTTATCCATGGAACAGCTGATGATAATGTACATTATCAAAATGCTATAGAAATGGCAGAAGCTCTTATTCAAAATAATAAAGATTTTGAATTCATGACCTATCCTGATAAAAATCATGGCATCTATGGAGGGAATACTCGTCATCATCTTTACAAAAAAATGACGGATTTCCTACTAAATAATCTTATAATACAAATATAAATCGGTATCATATGATACCGATTTTTCTATTTCGCGAAAATTTTTACCACCAAATCTATTTCGTCTTTAATCACTACATCTTTTATAGTTGCTTTATAAGCTACTCCAAAAATTTGCCTATCAAAACTAAATTTATCAGATACAAGACTTACTCCATTTTTATCCACTGTGATATTTGCAGGAAAAGAAACATTTGCTGTTTTTCCTTTTAATGTTAATTGACCATTCACTGTAGAATTAAACCCTTTCTTCTTTGAACCAGAACTAACAGAAGTAATTTTATATACAGCTGTAGGATATTTTTCTACTTCAAAGAAATCACCATTTTTCAAATGTCCATCGAGGCTTTCCTTTGCTTTTCCCTGTAAATCCGTTGAATTAATACTATTCATATCCAAAATAAAGCTCCCTCCTGTCAACTTTCCTCTCTTTACCTCTATCTCTCCATTTTTTAGATTAAGCGTCCCATAATGAGAAGAAGCCTCTGTTTTAGCAATTTTATACCCCCACCATTGGATATCATACTTATTCACTTTTTTCATCTGTGCAGATAGCATTCCTGATACTAAAACTGCCAATAAACCTAATTTATTCATTTCTATTTCTTTTATACAAAAAAATCTATTTCTAATCTTTAATTCTCAATATTATTTTTAATCCTTACCGAAATTCACAAATAATGAAGCGAGAGTTCATCTTTTAACATAAGTTATTCCCAAACAGCCAAAAAACTTCACTCTTTTCTTATTCTATAACCTTGTAGCCCACAATCTTAAAGTCAAAACTCACCTGCCGAATACTTACCAAATAATCCACCCTCAAATAAGGCTGGACAGGATTAAGTTCCTCCACGAGTTCCCCTTCTTGATCATAATTAAATCCCTCATTAGGGAGTTTTATTGAAGCAATCATTTCTCCAAGATGCATACCTCTTACAAAGCCCTTTTCATCATCTAATTCTATCTTCTTCAAAAGCTCGTTAATCCCCAACTTCGTATTGTATTCTGTATAGTTTTTCATTTTTAATTCAAATTCTTAACCAAATTCACAAAATATTCTTCACAATTTTTCTCCTCATGTAAAATGCTATAAATATGCTCAATAATAGGAGCTCCCACCCCTTTTTCCTTAACAATGTTATAAATCCCTTTAGAGGCATAATAACCCTCAGCAACCATACTCATAGACTGAATAGCCGATTTTATGGTATAGCCCTTTCCTACTAAATTTCCTAACATTCTATTTCTACTAAATAAAGAATAAGAAGTCACAAGTAAATCCCCTATATAAGAACTCTCATTCACATTTCTTGGCTCTGGATAAACTGCCTGTAATATATTCTCTAATTCCCGCATCGCATTCGAAATATACACCGCTTGGAAGTTATCTCCGTAACCTAATCCCCCTGCCATTCCTGCACCTATTGCATAAATATTCTTCAAAACAGCACTATATTCATTACCGAGAATATCTTGACTTTGGTTTATTCTAATATAACGAGAAGCAAGAAGATTACTCAACATCTGAGTAGTTTCACGCTCAGCAGCAGCTACGGTCAAAAAAGATAAACGCTCCATAGCTACCTCCTCTGCATGGCATGGTCCTGCTAAAACGGCTTGGTTTCGGTAGCCTATCTTAAATACATCTCGGAGATAGTTAGCTACAATATCATTATGTTGCGGAACTATACCTTTAATTACCGATGCAAATATCTTTCCTGAATAATCACAAGTCATCTTCTCTATAGCATCAGCAAGGTAGATGGATGGTGTCGCTAAAACTACCACATCACATTGAGAAACAAGTTCATTGATATCTAATGTAACTATCAATCTACTTGGGTCAAATTTCACCGAGGTCAAATAATGAGGATTATTTCCTTGCCTCAATAAAGACTCTCTCGTACTATCATCACGCACCAACCAATGCACTTTGGGGCTATTCTCCATCAGCATCTTTACTACTGCCGTAGCAAAACTACCACTCCCTACCACGCCTACACTTGGCAAATTCTTCCTATTACTCATTATTTTATGTTCATTTTAATGGTACAAAATTAAGTAAAAAAAATCAAGCTTTAGTTCTTTTTTGTAACTTGCCACCTAATTAATCAAAAGCCATGAATTTTAATTTTACACTTGTCAAAATCCTTATCTTTTCCGTTGCTTTAGCTCTATCGGTTCATAAAATCATTAAGGGAATTAAAACGAAAGACATTAAGACGATTGATGTGATTTCTGCATTGATTGCCTCCGTGATGCTTTACATCAATGTGAAAAATTGGCTGGGAGAATGAGATTCCTCCCTTTTTCTTTGCTCTTATTTCATTAGAGATTTTCACTCGCTTATATACTTCATCATTTATAGGTATATACTTGTTGCTTAATAGGTATATACCCGTGAACTGATCGATATATATGAGTAAGCCAACAGGTATATACCCATTGGCTCGTGCGTGTATATGTGCTTATACATCTGAATGACTCTATTTAATTATCTCCCTACGGGTTCATTTTTCACATAAGCTGGAATAACGATAACCAAACCTAATATGATAGCGGCAAGGGATACATTCTTTCCTATACTTATCTTTGAAACTTTTTTAATATCTTTCTTATTAATTTCTAATCGCTCCCCTTCATCCACCTCTCCTATTATCTTGTCTTCATCTTCCTTTATAAATTTGAAATCTCTTATCTTATCTCCATTTATTCTATGTATGGTATATTTAACATCCTTTTTGAGTACTGAATAATCATTTCCTTTACCAGAAGGTACTTTCACAGATATACACGATGTTAATAGAGTGCTAATAATCAATAACAAAGCAATTCCTTTCTTAAACATTTTTATTTTAGATTTAATCATTAATCATTCAATTTCAGCACTGCCATGAATGCCGACTGCGGAACTTCTACTCGCCCTATTTGTTTCATTTTCTTCTTCCCTTCTTTTTGCTTTTCAAGGAGTTTTCTCTTACGCGAGATGTCCCCTCCGTAGCATTTCGCGGTTACATCTTTTCTTAAGGCTTTAATGGTCTCTCGAGCGATGACCTTAGTCCCCAATGCAGCCTGAACAGCAATATCAAACTGCTGTCTTGGTATCAGTTCACGAAGCTTCTCGCACATTTTCTTACCAATGCCATAGGCATTGTCCTGATGAATAAGCGAGGACAAGGCATCTACCATATCGCCATTGATTAAAATGTCCATTTTCACCAACTTAGAAGCACGGAAGCCTATTGGGTGATAATCAAACGAAGCATATCCTTTGGATATAGATTTTAGTCGGTCATAGAAGTCAAATACCACTTCCGCCAACGGCATATTGAATATCAACTCTACTCTATCGGAAGTTAAATAAGACTGATTGACAATCTCTCCCCGTTTCTCAATACAAAGTGTCATTACTGCCCCCACGAAATCTGACTTGGTGATGATAGAAGCCTTAATATACGGCTCTTCTACTCTATCCATGGTGGTCGGGTCCATCATCTCTGATGGGTTGTTGATAAGTATCGTTTTTTCTGGTTCTTTCTTGGTATATCCGTGGTAAGATACATTGGGAACGGTGGTGATGACATTCATGTTAAACTCCCTATCGAGACGCTCCTGCACAATTTCCATATGTAACATTCCCAAGAAACCACAGCGGAACCCAAAGCCCAACGCCGCTGAACTTTCTGGCTCAAAGACAAGTGAAGCATCATTCAGTCTCAGCTTTTCCAAGGAAGTTCTTAATTCCTCAAAGTCTTCTGACTCTACAGGATAAATCCCCGCGAAGACCATCGGTTTTACCTCCTCAAAGCCTTCTATCGGTGCTGATGCAGGATTTTCCACAGAGGTAATCGTATCTCCTACTTTTACTTCTCTCGCATCTTTAATCCCTGAAATAATATAGCCTACATCTCCACAAGTAATTTCTTTTTTAGGAGCTTGTTTTAGTTTTAATGTTCCCACTTCATCTGCTTCATAGGTTTTCCCTGTCGCCATAAACTTCACCTTCTCTCCCTTTTTGATACTCCCGTTCACTACTTTAAAATAAGCTTCTATCCCTCTAAAAGGATTGAATACTGAATCAAAAATTAAGGCTTGAAGCGGAGCTTTTGGATCTCCTTTCGGGGCTGGAATCCTCTCTACTATTTGCTCCAAAAGCTTATAAACGCCCTCGCCTGTCTTCCCTGAAACTCTTAAAACATCTTCATATTCACATCCGAGAAGGTTCATAATCTCATCTGTAACTTCCTCAGGATTCGCTGACGGAAGATCTATTTTATTCAAAATAGGAATAATTGTCAAATCATTTTCTAATGCTAAATAAAGATTAGAAATAGTCTGAGCTTGAATACTTTGAGCCGCATCTACAATCAATAATGCCCCCTCGCATGCAGCAATAGAACGGGAAACCTCATAAGAAAAATCCACATGCCCAGGAGTATCAATTAGGTTCAAAACATATTTCTCACCTTTATATTCATAATCCATCTGGATAGCATGGGACTTAATGGTAATTCCACGCTCTTTTTCCAAATCCATATCATCAAGAGTCTGAGCTTGTAGCTCTCTCTGTGTTACAGTATTTGTATATTCTAAAAGCCGATCTGCCAAGGTAGATTTTCCGTGGTCAATATGCGCAATGATGCAAAAATTTCTTATATTTTTCATCTTAAAAATAATCGTATCTGCAAAGATAATAAAAAAGAGACTGAATAAATCAATCTCTATTTAACTACATTTTTATTTTTATACTTTTTAAGATGTAACATCATATCCTTTTCCACTCTGTTCATTTTCAATACCTGATTAGGAGTAAGTACTTTTAAGAACTTATCAGTATATTCTTTTCTCATATCTAATAACTTTTGAGCAACATCCAATCCTTTCCTAATATGCTCTATCGCTTCCTGCTCAGTAAGGCTATCTTTTTCAATATCTGATTTAAATTTCTTCATAATATCATCTCTTTTTTCCAAATATTTTTCAAAGAGTTTCTCTGCTTTTTCTTGTTTTTCTACAGGAAGATTAAGTTCTGTCATCATTCTCTGAACTTGCACTTTTCGGAAAAAATTCCTCCTTTCCTCAGAAGAAATATTTTTAAATTCTTTTTCAAATTTTCCTTTCTCAAAATTTATCATTCTGTCAAAATCTTTAGAAAATCTATCCTTTTCCAAAATTTCTTTTTTATGTTGATCTTGCGAATTCTTTTTTTGTGCAAATCCCAAGACTCCAACACCTATCGCAAAAATAAAAAACAACTTTTTCATATTATCATTTTAGTATAATTCTAAATAAATATCTTGTTCATAATTCCCAGCCAAATCCACAAAATCCTCCTCACTCATCGCATTAAGAATTTTTTCCATTCTCTCCTTTGTTTGTCGTTCTGCTAATTCTGATTTTCTCTCTGTATTTTGAGCGATTGTCTTCATTTTATGAGAAGTAACAAAAATTTCATCTTCTTTTTCCTGTGAAACATCCGCATCATCCTTTTCTGTACTATCAATCGATTCTGCTAATATTTCATTATTTATTTTGTTATTTTCATCATGATAAGCTGTTTGTAGCTCTTGCTCCGTTTGTTCTTTTTTAATTAAAAAAGTCAAACCAAAAATCATCACCAAAACCGCTACAGAAGACCACACCAAATTCAACCTAAATCTTTTCGGTTCTTTCTTATAGACAGTTTGTTTCAAGACCTTTTCTTGCATCTCATCAAAGAAATTATCTGGTAATTTTGGTACTTTTCTATCCCACTTTTCTATATCTATTTTTTTCATCATTCTTTGCTATTAAAAATCTTCACTATTTTTTAAAATATATTGCTCAATTTTTTCCTTGGCATAATGATAATTAGTTTTTAAAGTACTAACAGACATATCCACAATTTTACTAATTTCCTCATAAGGCAAATCATCATAATACCTCATCGAAAATACTAATCTCTGTTTTTCAGGTAATTTCTGAATAGCATCCAATAGCAATTCTTGTATCTCATCCGCACTTTTTATACTTTCACTCGCCATTTCTCCTTCTAAATAAACATCTATCTCCTCTTCTACTCTATGCAATTTAGTATTTTTTTTCAAATATTGCAAAGCTTCATTAGAAGCTATCCGATACAGCCAAGTGTATAACTGACTATCTTTCTTAAATTGAAAAAAATTCTGATATGCCTTAATAAAAGTTTCTTGTAAAATATCTTTCGCTATTTCTTCATCTGAAATTAGTCTTCGTATAAGCCAGTATAACCTACTCTGATACACCTCCATCATCATTCTCATTCCTCTCTCTTGCTTAGTTTCATTTTGCATCAGAAGTATAATCTCGTCATCTTTTGTCTTCACTTTCTTTATATTAGATTATAAAATTAAGAAAAAGTTAAATAAATCCTAAAACATAATTAAATTAAAAATTACATCTACAAAAAAATGTCCAAAAGAAAAAATCTTTTAGACATATATTATTTCACTTTACACAAAATGAATATTATCTCTTTGCTCTCGCTTCGCTAACAGTCAATCTTTTTCTACCTTTTGCTCTTCTTGCAGCTAATACCCTTCTTCCATTTGGTGTAGACATTCTTTCTCTAAAACCGTGTTTGTTTCTTCTTTTTCTTTCTGATGGTTGAAATGTTCTTTTCATTGTATATACTTTTTCTTGTAAGCGGTAACACCCTAACCTGATGTTCCATTACGATTATGTTAAACTTAAAACCTATACTCTTATTAAGACTGCAAAGATAATCTTTTTTTTATATTGTACAAGGATATTTTTATTTTATTTTTAAAAATCATATTTTTTCTAATTATTATCTTATATCTTTATCTCAGAATTTTTATTTCTTCTAAAATAGGATATCTTTGTGAAATATTTAATTTTTATGTTCAGTAAAGAAGATTTATCCCAGATAAAAATTTTAATAAACACAAAAAAAAACATTGTTATTATAACCCACTATAACCCTGATGGAGATGCTATTGGGAGTAGTTTAGGGCTAAAACATTTTCTATCCAACCAAGGATTTTCTGCAGAAGTCATTGTCCCTAACGATTTTCCAAAATTTCTAAAATGGATGCCTGATGCAAAGAAAATAATAATCGCAGAATATAAAAAGAAAAAAGCATCTGAATTAATCCAAAATGCTGATATTATTTTTTGCTTAGATTTTAACACTTATAGTAGAATTGGTATTTTACAAGAATGGATACAAAAATCTCGTGCTATAAAAATTCTCATTGACCATCATCAACAGCCTGATGATTTTGATTTTATCTACTCAGATACTGATATTCCTGCAACTTCACAAATGATTTATCATTTTATAGATGCTTTAGAACAAACTCATTTAGTAAACGAGGAGATAGCTCAGTGTCTTTATACGGGAATTATGACTGACACGGGAGGCTTTCGATATCGCTCAACAAGTGCTACAACCCATAAAATCATTGCTGAACTCATTGAAAAAGGGGCAAACCCCGCAGAAATAAGCTCTAATACTTGGGATAATAATACAATAAGTAGACTTAAACTTTTATCTCTTGTTTTGGGAAGAATAGAACTTACGAAAAATAATTCCGTTGCGATTCTTTGGCTCAAAAGAGATGAATTGTTAGAATTTGGCTTTGAAAAAGGAGATACTGATGGTTTTGTTAATTATGGTTTAAGCCTATTCGGTGTAGAAGTCTCTGCTCTATTTATAGAAGATCTTTATGAAGATTATATCAAAATATCTTTCCGTTCCAAAGATGACACCGATGTGAATCAATTCGCAAGAAAGTTTTTCAATGGAGGAGGACACATCAACGCAGCAGGAGGAAAATACCATAAAAGCATTGAAGAAACCATTTCTGATTTCAAAAACATCTTGAAAAATTATGATTTTTAATACAAAAAAGGGAATTCTAAAATATGAGTTCCCTTTCTATTCTTATATTACCAACCACCACTCGCTCCACCGCCGCCAAAACTTCCTCCACCACCGAAACCACCAAACCCTCCACTACTTCCAAAACCTCCCGATTTCGGAGAAACAATAAATCCCCCAGGGTAATTTTTTCTCCCTCTTCCACTGATTATAACAACATCAAAATATTTTCCACCTCTTCCTCCGTTATTATTTTTAATAATGAGAATAAGTATTACAATAAAAAGAATTATAGAAATAAGCATTATCATAGGAAAATCATCATCTTCGGTATTTTTCTTTTTTTGAAATTTCCCTTGAACGGCTTCTATAATAGCATCAGTACCTTGATTTATACCTTCATACCAATTTCCTTTTCTAAAATTAGGCGTAACCAAATAGTCCAAAATATGCCCAGCCACAGAAGCGGTAAGATATTGTTCTACTGCTCTCCCTTGCTGGATGGACATCGTTCTATCTTCAGTAGCAATGAGAAATACAATCCCATTATCTACTCCTTTTTTACCAATTCCCCATTTTTGACCAAACTTCGTTGCTAAAAAATTAATATCCTCTCCCTTCGTTGAAGATATAATCACAACTTCTATTTCCGTGGATGTACTATCTTCAAATTTTATAAGCTTTTGATTAAGTTTTTCTTTTTCACTTTGAGATAAAATCCCTACCTCATCATATATAGGATAAAGAACTGATGGCTTATCTGGAATGGTATATTGTGCCAAAAGAAAGATCCCCAAGCATGAAAAACATAACAACCAAAATCTTTTAAGAAAATGTAATTTCATCTGGCAATTCATTAGGATTTTCTTCTTTTATAGGAAAATATTTCTTCAACTCTATCCCTGTCTTAAATATTGCTTCTTTCAATCCAAAAAAATATTTTCCTTGAACAAATTGAGTTATAACTTCACTGTGAATTTCATCCCAAAAAGATTGACATACCTTCTGATGAATCCCTTCATCTCCTATAATTGTCAAATATCTTTGATTAAAATTCACATGAAACAATACGGCATTTCTATCCTTCGTTTTATACATTTCTAATCTCTGAAAAACTTCAAAAGCTACCTCTGCATTTTCTTTTTCAGCAGAAGAATCTATATGCAAACGAATTTCTCCAGTAGATTGGTTTTCAGCTATTTTTATTACTTCTACCAAATCTACTATTTCTTTCTCTGAAAGGTATTTTTTCATTAGTCTACGAAAACTTCTGGTGCCTTTGACGCCCCCTCATCTGCCTTAAAATAAGGTTTTGCCTTAAATTTAGAAAAAAATATTACTAAAAGACTTGTAGGAAAAGTCTCTACTTTATTGTTAAAATTCTTTACCGCCTCATTATAATAAACCGTTTCTGTTCTGATACTGTTCTCTATGGCAGTATATTCTCTCTGAAAATTAATGTATTGCTGATCTGCCTTCAAGTTAGGATATTGCTCCGCTACAGCCATCAATCTCCCCAATGCTCCGCTTAATTCGGATTGGGCATTTTGAAATTTTGCCAAATCTTCTTCCGTCATATTCGTTGGGTCAAGGGTAATTTGAGTTGCCTTTGCTCTAGCCTCAATCACTTTTGTCAAAGTTTCTTGCTCATACTTTGCATAAGACTTTACCGTATTTTGTAAATTCGGAATCAAATTCGCCCTCTTCTGATAGACAGTTTCTACATTAGACCATTTACTCAAAACTTCGTTATTCTCTGTAACAAGTCCATTGTATTTTCCTATTCCCCAAAATCCTAAAACGGCCAAAACACCGATAATGATAAGCCCAACAGAACCTATTCCAAAACATCCCTTATTATTCATAATTTTTATATTTTATTCGCTAATATAATAAACTTTATTTAAATTATCATCTTTTTAATAATACATTCAGTAGCATCAGGCTGAGAATGAATAAAAATTCCTGCATTTTGAGACATTCGGAACATTTTATCTTTATCGTTTATCAATTCTAAAATAAAATCAACAGCTTCTTTTTCAGTAGCAAGAGCTTTTCCTCCATTTTGGGTAATAAGAAGATCCGCCTCGGGATTTTTTTTGTAGTGATTTCCAAAAATCACAGGCTTTCCAAAAGTTGCCGCTTCTAAAATGTTATGAAGCCCCGCACTATGAAAACCACCACCAACTACGGCTATATCTGCATAAGAATATAATTTGGATAACAATCCTATGCTATCTATTACCAAAAGATTCGCTGATGATAATGCTTTAACATTCATCTTATCTAATTCTGAATATTTTAACAAAGGATTATTTCCTAAATTCAGCGTTCGTTTTATATCATGAGGAGCAATAATAACTTTAATATCTGATGATTTTTCTAGCAATATTTTGGCAATTTTTTCTTCTGATTCCCAAGAACTACCAAAAACCACCAATGGTTTATTTCCCTTAAATTCTTTTATCAAAGGAACAAAATTATCCTGTTTACAAATCTGCTTCACCCTATCAAATCTGGTATCTCCTGAAACAACAGATTGTTTTAAACCAATGCTTTTTGCCAACTCGTTAGAGTATTCATTTTGATGAAAAAAATAATCTATATTAGATTTCAATTGTTTCACAAACCACCTTCCACAAGGTTTGAAGAAAATTTGTTTTTCATAAAATAACGCAGATACAACAAATATCTTTGTTCCTCGCTTTTTTAATTCTGCTAATAAATGGTACCAATAATCATATTTTATGGTAAAAAATATATCTGTTTGAAAATTTTCAATAAACCTCTGAATATCCTCCTTAAAATCAAAAGGCAAATAACAAACTACATCTGCGATACACTGTTTTTTAACTATATTTTCATAGCCTGATGGAGAAAAAAAAGTGAGCAAAATCTTATGCCGAGGATAATTTTTTTTTAATTCTTGTAACACGGGCAACCCCTGCTCATACTCACCTAAACTAGCAGCATGCATCCAAATTACTTTCTTTCCTTTCAAGGATTTTATTTTAACAAAACTCTCCGAGCGTCCTCCTACACCTTTCTTTGCTTTTTCATTAAAATATGAAGCTATTTTTAACCCCAAAACCATTAATGAAATAAAAATATTATAAATCTGCCACATTGATTTATCTAATAGAACACAATATTATAAGGCTAATCCTTTACAATTCTTTTTATTATTCGTAATTTATGAGTATGCTTATTCTGCTCTTTATTAAAAACCCCAACAGAATCCAGCTCATCTATTCTCACTTTGCCATGAGCATGAATAATTTTTCGGTCATCTAACATAATTCCTACATGAATAATATCTCCATTTTCATTTTCAAAAAAAGCTAAATCTCCACCTTTTGCTTCTTCTACAAAATCTAAAGCTTCACCATATTCTACTTGCTGATAAGCATCTCGCGGAAGTTTAATACCATTGATTTTATAAATAATCTGTGTAAAACCACTACAATCAACCCCAAAAAAACTTCTCCCTCCCCATAAATATGGAGCATTCAAAAATCCTAATGCATCTTCTACAATACTCTCTCTCACCTCTTTCGATAGAGGCAATTCTTCATTTTCTCTTTCAACTTCTGCTCCTGCAGATAGTAAAAACTTTTGATTTCCTCGGTTATAATACAACACTCTTTCCGTTATCATTTCAGTATTTCTTTGAGCAAAATCTTCATCAGAAATAGAAGAAATTTGTTTAGAATCCACCCATCCTTCATATCCATCGTAATGTATTTTTATTTTTGTCCAATTCCCTGCCTCTTTTATAATATCCATACTTTCCCCAAAGAGCAATTGAGTTACAATCTCCGCTTTATCAGATTTATCTGCACGGACAGACACTACGGAAACAATAGCTATGGCTTTCATAATTCAAAATTTAACTACAAAGATAACACTTTTTATATCAAAAGATTGATAATATTCGTTACAGAGCAATACAATCCCAATAATAATAAAATCACATTCCGATGCTTATACACTGGCAATGATATAATTACCGAAAACAATATCGGAACATAATAGCCCAATAACAATCGGAAATCTAAAATATCTATTTTCGTAACAAAATAAGAATAAATAGTTCCTAACAAAAATACCAAACTCAATAAGATATTGAGAATCAGCATTTTACCCCCCCCGTTTATTTTATTGGTTATCAGGGGATTACAAAATACAATACTTTTCCTTAACGCTCTCAAAATTATCCAACCAAACAGAAGCAAAAATATTAAGCCTCCCATATAAGCCACTCCCCAGCCGAAAGATAATCCTAAATAATTATCCGTTCTCGTATGAAAAAAAGGATTGAGATTGAATAACATTTGAGAAAAAGATAAACGAACATTATAAAATTCTCCATCTGGCGGAATTCTTTTCCCCATCGCATAGCCTGTCAGACTATAATTCACAAATAGATAAAGTATTCCCCCCAATAATGACACAAAAGAACTCATAATATAAGGTTTTGCTTTTTTATTTTTTATCAAAAATAAAATTGCCGAAAAACCTATGAATGCCCCCACAAAAAACAATGAAGAATATTTCGTCAAAATACTTATTATCAACAACAAAGAATTGAATATCACAAATTTTTTAGAAGTAATTTTATCCATCAAAAATTGATAATTGTAATAAAAAATAAGCAATAATAAAGGAATCATGACAATCTCCGACCAGCCCCAAGGAGCAATGCGAAGAAATGACAAAAAAGTAGACACCACCCAAATTTCTCTCCAATAAAAATCCTTAATTCTTACAAAAGAAAGCGAAAATAACAAACTCATTCCACAAACTACCTTATAGGCAACAAGATAATCGTGGACAATAAAATTAATGATTTTTAAACATATGGGATAAAATATAGGAAACAAAGAATCTTCAATCATAGGGAAATTCTTTGCCAAAGCGATATACTCCCGACTATCAGGACTTGTATGTTCAAAGTCATTCCATCTTATAAACAAATTCATTACCAACAAAATAGGAATCAAATAAAATCCTGAATCTAATCTATTTTTCATCTCACTATCTTTATTTTTTTCTCAAAAAATGAATTCCGTCTCGCAATGGCAGAATAAAACTATCAAAATCCGTATCATCAGAAGCAATATCATTCAGTTCTTTTATTTTTTTTGTCATTTTGCTTTTAGGATTTTCTTCCAAAACTTTTCCATACCAAAGAACATTGTCAAATAATACTACTGAACCACTCTTCAACCTAGGTTTTACCAGATGAAAATAATCCACATAGGCCGATTTATTCGCATCAATAAAAACCAAATCAAAAATTTCATCACTATTTTTAAGATATTCTCTCGCATCTTGTAGCCTAAATTCTATTTGCTCCGAAAACTCACTTTCCGCAAAATATTTTTGAGCTAAATAAGCTAATTCTTCATTAATATCCAAAGTGGTAATTTTCCCATCTTTTGCTAAACCTTCCGCCATGCATAGCGTAGCATAGCCTGTAAAGGTTCCTAATTCTAAAATTCTATTAGGAGAAAGCATTTTTGATATAACGGAGAGAAAACGCCCCTGCTGTATCCCAGAAATCATGTGAGATTGTGGAGCATTTTTATAAGTTTCTTCTCTTAATCTAATCAATAAATCTAATTCTTGCGAGGTATGTCTTTCTAAATATCGGTCCATATCAGGACTTAATTCACTGAAAAAACTCATTTTTGAGATTGTATTTTTTACAAAATAAATAAAAAAACCTTAGAAATAAAACATTCTAAGGTTTTTTATTATATATTTTTCTGAATTTACTTTTTCACAGGAGCAATGTCCATTAGCTTCATAAATTCATCTAATTTCGGCATGATAATAATCTCTGTTCTACGGTTTTCAGCTCTTCCAGAAACGCTCATATTCGTAGATTTAGGATTGTATTCACTTCTACCTCCAGCCGTAATTCTTGAAGGATCTACACCAAACTGATTTTGCAAAATTTTTGCTACAGCAGTCGCTCTTAAAGCTGATAAATCCCAATTATCTCTCGGTAAATTCGCAGAAGCCAACGGTACATTATCCGTATTCCCTTCTATCAATACAGAATATTTATCATAGTCATTGATTACTTTTGCTACTTTTCCTAACACCTCTTGAGCCGCAGGAAGGACATTGTAATCGCCTGATCTATAAAGCATTTTATCAGAAAGTGAAATCATCACTACTCCTTTTAATACTTTTACTTGTACATCTTGATCTGCTACATTGTCCAATGATCTTTTCAACTTATTAGACAAAGCCAAGTTCAAACTATCATTCTTAGCATTCGTAGAAATCAATTGTTTAATATAAGAATTAGAGGCATTGATTTCTCCTACTAACTTGTCTATATTTGCAGAGGACTTCCCACTATTAGAC
Source organism: uncultured Flavobacteriaceae bacterium (assembly GCA_963530615.1). Taxonomy (GTDB): domain Bacteria; phylum Bacteroidota; class Bacteroidia; order Flavobacteriales; family Weeksellaceae; genus JABCPE02. Next base: position 1,800 of record CAUSDX010000002.1, on the reverse strand, counting down.
AAACAAGCATCTAATGAAGATTTTAATGCATCATGCTGACTTTTCAGCAAGTTATTTTCACTCGCTAAAGCAGAATTTTGAGATTTCAAATCCTGAATTTCTCTCTGTCTTTCTGCTACATTTTCAACTGCTTGTTTATAATTCAAATTTAGTGCATCATATTGTTTCTGACTAACACAAGAAGTTACCGTAAGAGCCACTGCACCTATAGCTAACATTTTGATTAATTTCATAAGAATTAAGTTTAATTTTGTTAAATTTGGAGACAAAGATAAATAAATTTATTTATACAATTCACTATTTAACTAAAATTTAAAATTTTTAATCTATTTTCGCGTATGCTTTCATTAAAAACATTCTCTGAAGAATTAATAAAAATATTACCTCCTAATTCCAACCTTAATTTTCTTTTAGCAGTGAGTGGAGGAGCAGACTCCATGGTTTTGCTCTATTTATTTCAAAATTTGAAAAAAAACCATTTTAATCTTCATTTTGAAGTCGCTCATATCAATTATAAACTTCGCAATGAAGATTCTGATTTAGATCAAAAATTGGTGGAAAATTTCTGTAAAGACAACCGTCTAAAATTGCATACCTATGAAGTTTCCGAAAAAGACCAAAAACCCAATGGCTCTATACAATTATGGGCTAGAGATTTGAGGTACCGATTTTTCAGAGAAATTCAAGAAAAACAAAATTTGGAATTTTTAGTAACAGCTCACCACCTGAATGACCAATTAGAAACTTTTCTCATCAATATCTCTCGTGGGAGCGGTATTTCAGGTATTTCGGGTATTCCTGCCAATGAAAACAATATTCTTCGTCCTTTATTAAATTTCAGTAAATCAGATATTTATCAATTTGCATTAGAACAAAAAATTCCCTATCGTGAAGATATTTCCAATAAAAAAAATGATTATATTAGAAATAAAATCAGAAATGAAATCAGCCCTAAATTAACAGAAATCAACTCTCACTTTTTGGAAAATTTCCGAAAAAGCCTAAATATCATCAACCAAAGCAAAGATTTCATCAATGTTCAGATTCATAAAATTTTAAATGATTTAACGGTAAAAAAAGAACCTAACTTATGGATTTTAGACAAAATAAAATTAGGTCAAGAATCTGGCTTTGTAAAATTTGAAATCTTAAAAAAGTTTGGTTTTCAGAATATGACAGAAATCTCAAAAATCTTCTCTACCGAAACTGGAAAAACATTGCATTCTGATAGATGGAAAATTCTCATTGATAGAAATATAATTATCCTAACATCATCTCTTATTCCGCATAAAAATACGGAAAATAAAGAGGAATTTTTCATTACCGAACAAGAAATCCATATCTATAGTACATTCTTTGAAAAACAAGAACTAAACTGGAAAATTAATACCCAAAACATTTCATTCCCTCTAAAAATAAAACACCCTAAAAAAAATGATGTATTTTACCCTTCGGGAATGATAGGAAAGAAAAAAATATCTAAATTTTTAAAAGATGAAAAAATACCCATTTTAGAAAGAAAGAATATATGGATACTTTGTGATAGTGATGAAAAAATTTTAGGAGTTTTACCTTTAAGACAAGACCGCAGATTTATTTCCAAAAATGATGATTTTACATTAAATATTATGATAAACTGCTAAAAAATAGAGCTGTATTTTGACAGCTCTATTTTTTTCTAATCCCACAAGTGCATGATAAAAATACTTTGAATTGGCTTGAAAAAATGTTTGGTAAAATTAAGCAAAATCCTACTCTCAATCTATTTCTAATCAAGAAACAACCACGAGTATCAATGAA
>CAUSDX010000001.1:0-233295 GCA_963530615.1 uncultured Flavobacteriaceae bacterium | reverse complement strand
AAGTAACGCGTGTAGCTCTTGAAAACGCTGCATCTGTAGCAGGTATGCTTCTTACTACAGAATGTGTAATCACAGAAATCCCAAAACCTGAGGCACCAATGCCACCAATGGGAGGCGGTATGCCAGGAATGATGTAAGAAAATAACTTAAGCTAACGGCTTTATGCTGTTAGCTTTTTAATATTTAATTTATTAAAAAAATGAAAGCGATTATTATTAGAGGAAAACAAAATGTTGGAAAATCCACAACAATTAAGGAAGTATGTAAAAGGCTAAAACCTAAAAGTATATATAAGCTTGATATAAGTAAAAAGGAAAAAGTTGAAGAAAATATAGATAAAATATGTAATGGTATATATCTTATTGAAGTCAAAGGAAAATGTATATTAGTATTTGCTGGATCTCCAACAGAAATAGGAGTTAATATTAGTATTGCTATAGATATTAGTATTGAAATGAATATTGAAATTTCATTTGCAATAGTTTCGTGCAGATCTACTGAAAGAAAAATAGGTTTTGATACAATAAAAGAATTACGAGAAAAAGGATTTGAAGTAATATACGATGAATTGATACATAAAATAGAACAAGATGCTTTTGAACAAACAGAAGAGTGGAATCAGAGAGTAGATAATATAGTTAATAAAGTGAATGAAAATTTAATTATAAAATGAAAAATATAGGAAAAAGAAATATTGTAATTGGAAATGCAAATGTGGAAGGAGAAGATAATATTGTTATAAAAGCTCCCAATAATAAGGGAAATATCATTTTAGATAAGCCAATGATAATAGGAAATAATATAAATACAAATTCAGAAAAATCTATAATTATAGGGAATAATATAAATGTAGGTAATCATAATGATGTAACAACAATATACAATAATGGAGATGGTAATAATATAAATATAGGAAATAATAATTCAATTACAAATTCTAATAATATTATAAAAAATGATTTTGGATCTTTGAAGAAAGCATTAAAAGTATTAAATATTGAAGACAAAGAAATAGAAAATTTGGAACAAATCCTTTTAAGGGAAAAACCAGGCAATAATGAATTAGGATCTGAAACTAAGGGGTGGATTAGTAAAATGAAAGATTTTGGTGTAGTTGTTAGTGCGGAAATTTTAGCTACAATGATAAAAAGTTTTTTTGGTATTGTTAATTAGCTTTTTATAGAAAGCTCTTACTACTTACTATTAAATAAATCCTTACTTTATTATTTTACATCAGTGTACCCCTACATTCCCTCCCCACAAATTGTTTGAACTAAATGTATAGATACATTTAATTGTTTTAATGCTGTTTGGGCTTAATGTATGCATACATTAAGTTTCCGCAGATTGTTTGAACCAAATGTATAAATACATTTAATTGTTTTAATGTTGTTTGGACTTAATGTAAAGATTATTTACCTTTGAGCAAGATTAAATGAACAGATTATCAATTTTTAAATGACATTACTATGAAAATTTCACTTCAAAGAATTTCAACTAAAGACCTTGCGACTTTAGCTCAAAGAGTAATCCAAATTTCTGAAAATGAAAAACACCAAGTACGACTGCCCTTCGCAGAGAATTAGAAAAAACTTTAAGAGTTTATTTGGATTTCGTTAATATTATGAAAGTTCAGAAAGATTGGGAAGGGGTATATCAAGAGATTAATGAAATTGTAAAAGCAGCAAGAAACAGCAAGTAAGGATTTAATAAAGCAAAATATCAAAGGTCAAAAAACACTCCTAAATTGGGAGTGTTTTTGTATTTATTCTTCTTCAGCTTCGGGTAAATCTTCATCAATATTACTATAAGAGGTATTTTTTGGTTTTAGTTGATTGGCTAATAATTCTAAATTCTCTGTTCGGTTTTTGAATATTTTAATAGCCATAAATATAGCCTCGATGAAAGATTGTGGGTCGGCCAAATTTTTACCAGCGATATCGTACGCCGTACCATGGTCTGGAGAGGTACGGATGAACGGCATACCAGCGGTATAATTCACTCCTTCTTCATAGCAAATCGTCTTGAACGGCGTCAGTCCTTGGTCATGATACATTGCTAAAACTCCATCAAAATGCTTGTACTTATTCGGTTGGAAAAAACTATCCGCAGGGTAAGGTCCGAATGCTAAAATTCCTTCATCAAAGAGTTCTTTAATGGCAGGAGTTATGATTTCTATTTCCTGGGTACCGATAGCACCTCCATCACCCGAGTGGGGGTTTAGTCCTAAAATTGCGATTTTAGGTTTTTGAATAGAGAAATCTTGTTTTAGGCAGTGGTTCATGGTTTTTACCTGTTCTTTGATGCGTTCTTTGGTGATGTTTTCAGCAACCTTTGAAATAGGAATGTGATGGGTAGAAACAGCGACTTTTAGGTCTTCACTAACTAAAAACATTAGTCCATTTTTCCCAAACCTTTTCTCTAAATATTCCGTATGCCCTGTGTATTTGAAGCCGTGCTTGAGCATTTCATCTTTATTGATGGGAGCCGTTACCAAAACATCTATTTCTCCTTTCATGAGTGCATTTGTAGCAGCTTCTAAAGAATCTATCGCTAACAGGGTAGATTCCTCAGTAGGAGTGCCGAAATTTACATTCATATCATCTTTTCTCAAATTTACGATGTTAATTTTTTCATCTACAGCATGAGAAGCATGGGAGATATAGTTGAAGTTGAATTGTAAATTAAAAATATTTTTTTGGTAAGAAAATAACTTGCCTGATCCGAAGATGATAGGCGTAAAAAAATCTGTAATGTTTTTATCTTTTAATGCTTTTAAGATAATTTCAGGTCCTATGCCATTATAATCACCGATGGATATTCCTACTTTTATTTTTTTATTATTCATTTTTATTCAAAATTTATACAAAAATAGGTTAATTTTAGTAAATACAGAATGAAAAATAGATGAATAAAGTTTTTTCAGTATTAGAAAAATATATTAACTTTATCAATCCTAAAAAAGGAAGAATATGTTTACAGGAATTATAGAAGCGATAGGTAGAGTAGAAAAGATAGAAAAAAAAGGTTCAAATATTCATTATACGATGAGTTGTCCTTTTGTAGATGAATTGAAAATAGATCAAAGTATTTCACATAATGGCTGTTGTCTCACTGTAGATCATTTGGAAAATGAACAATATAGAGTAACAGCAATGATAGAGACTTTAGAGAAAACTAATATTGAAGATTGGCAAGTCGGCACGGAGGTGAATTTAGAGCGTTGTGTACAGATGAATGCTCGTTTAGATGGGCATATCGTTCAAGGTCATGTAGATGAGGTAGGTATAGTAAAGTCTATAGAAGATAGAGAAGGAAGTTTTTATATTCATGTAAAATATGAAGGTAAAAATCAATTTACCACTGTAGCACAAGGGTCTATTGCAGTGAATGGAATCAGTCTTACAGTGGCACATAGTGGTGAGAGTGATTTTGCGGTAGCGATTATTCCTTACACATGGGAGAATACGAATTTGAAGAATTTGAAAGTAGGAGATAGAGTTAATTTAGAATTTGATATTATAGGAAAATATGTAGCCAAATTGATGAGAAATAATGATAGGAGGTAGGAGTATCCGTGTTTTTTATGGTTTTAAAGAGAAGATACAAGAAAGAAAATTGTGTCAATTCCGATAAATGAAAAAGGATAATTTGTGAGTCTTTTTAATAAATATTTTGAGTAAATGAGAGCATTAAAATCTCTTAACCCTTATTTTTGGAAGCATAGAAAAATGCTTGGTTTAGGGCTTGTTTTTATATTTTTAAGTAATTTTTTTTCTATTTATTGGGTGCAATATTTAGGAGAAACGGTTGATTTAATTAAAGAAGTGTTGAGTGATGAGAAAGTGGAGAGGGAGAGATTGCTAAAAACATTAGCTTTGAACGGAGGGTTGATTGTAGGGGTGTCTATTACTGCAGGGGTGTTTAGATTTTTCATGAGACAAACTATTATTGTTACCTCTCGTGAGATAGAATATGAATTAAAGAATAAGATTTATGAGCATTATCAAACTTTATCTGTTACGGCATTTAAGAAGACCACGATAGGAGATTTAATGAATAGGCTGAGCGAGGATATTATTGCAATTAGAATGTATCTTGGGCCAGGCGTTATGTATGTAGTAAATTTGGCTATATTATTGATGATCACAAGTTTTTACATGTTTCAATCAGATGTTCAAATTACGATGGTAGTGCTTATCTTATTGCCGATACTTTCGTTTTCTATGTATAAAGTAAGTGGAATAGTGGGGGTAAAATCAAAAGAGATGCAACAGAGCCAGTCTAATATTTCTACTTTTGTGCAAGATAGTTTTTCGGGAATAAGGGTAGTTAAGTTCTTTAATAAAGAGAATTATATTCAGCAAAAATACAGAGAAAAAGTTTTAGATTACCAGAATAGAGCCATAGATTTGGCAAAATATGAAAATTTCTTTTTCACTTCTATGATTTTTGTGATAGGGATTTTAGATATGGCCATTCTCTACATTGGGGGACAGAAATATATTGATGGAGAAATTAATGTCGGTATGATTGCAAATTTTTTTATGTATGCTAATTTTCTGGTAATTCCGTTTAGCACAGTAGGTTGGGTAACTTCCATCAATCAAAGAGCTGAGGCTTCTATGAAGAGAGTTAATGAATTTCTGGAAATGAAAAGTGAGATTGTCAATACCAATTATAATATTTATGATATTAAGGGAGATATAGAGTTTAGGAATGTGAGTTATACTTATCCAAATACAGGAATTAAGGCTTTGGATAATTTAAGTTTTAAGGTCAAAGCAGGAGAATTTTTGACAATTACAGGAAAGACAGGAAGTGGGAAATCTACTATTGCTCTTTTGCTTTGTAGATTGATAGACCCCGATGAAGGTGAGATTTTACTTGATGGTAAAAATTTAAAAGAACATAATTTGGAACTTTACAGAAAATTCATTGGTTATGTGCCGCAAGAGAGCTATTTGTTCTCGGATAGTATAGAAAATAATATTGGTTTTGCAATAGATAAGCCCACTCCAGAGTTGATAGAAAAATATGCAAAAATTGCAGATGTTCATCATGATATTATGAATTTTAAGGATAAATATCAAACGGTGGTAGGAGAGCGAGGAGTTATGCTATCGGGAGGGCAAAAACAGAGAATATGCATCGCAAGAGCTTTGATAAAATATCCTCAAATAATGATTTTTGATGACTGTCTTTCGGCATTAGATACTAAAACGGAAAATAATATTTTAAGAAATATTGAGAATGAGATTAAAAATAGGACAGTTATCATTATCACTCACCGAGAAAGTGTGGAAAAAGGTGATTTTGTGGAACTTTAAAAATGAAAATGATAAAAATTTACTGAAAAATATGATTTTTAGCAGACTTTTGAAATTTATTTTTGTGAATTAAAAAATAATTATATACATTTGTGTAGTAGATTTTAAAAAAGTATTAAAAAATGAGTGATTACAAGGAACGCCAAGAAAATGAAATTTTCACAAAGGTGTTAAAAGCAGGTAGGAGAACTTATTTCTTTGATGTTAGAGAAACTAAGGCAGGAGATTATTATCTTACAATTACAGAGAGTAAGAAAAACTTTAGCGAAAGTGGAGAGGCTACTTTTGAAAAGCATAAGATTTATCTTTACAAAGAAGACTTTAAAAACTTCGTGGAGATGTTTAACGAATCTACCAATTTCATCATTGAGCAGAAAGGAGAGGATGTGATTTCTGAAAGACATGATAAAGATTTCAAATCTCGTTCTTTCACGATCGATTCTGATGATGATTTATAAAAAGAAAGATTTTTTTATTCATAAGTTTAAAATTTTAAGATGGAAAGGATTTGAGTTAGGAATAACTTGAATCCTTTTTGTGTATAATTGTGTTTAGATTTCTTATCTTTGCAAAGTAAGTTTTTAATTAAAAAATGATATTAATGGATTTAGTAATACAAGTATCTCAGTTTGTTTTAAGCATTTCTATTTTAGTGATATTGCACGAGTTAGGACATTATTTACCAGCAAAGTGGTTCAAAACTCGTGCAGAGAAATTTTATTTATTTTTTGACCCATGGTTTTCATTATTTGCAATGAAAAAAATCAATGGGAAATGGAAGTATAAATTTTTCTTTAAGAATCTTGCAGATACAGAAATCATAGAAGTAGATGGTAAAAAGAAAGAGGTTCCTATCAATGTAGAAAATTTGCCAGATGATGATTGGAGAAAACATAGGGATTCTACTCAATGGGGGATTGGTTGGCTTCCGTTTGGGGGGTATGTCAAGATAGCAGGAATGATAGATGAAAGTATGGATACGGAACAAATGAAGAAACCTGCTGAGCCTTGGGAATTTCGTAGTAAGCCAGCTTGGCAAAGGTTAATTATCATGTTAGGAGGGGTTACTGTGAATTTCTTTTTAGCGTGGTTGATTTTTTCAGCGTTAAGCTTTTTTAATGGGGAGAGCTATTATGATAATACAAAAATAGAGGATGGGATAGCGGTGAATACTGCCGGTGAGAAAATGGGATTGAAGTCAGGAGATAGAATCATCAGTATTGATGGGAAAGAGATTAAATCGTTTAATTCATTAGGAGTAGAGATACTTTTTGCTGATAAAGTAAATGTTTTGAGAGATGGTAAAGAGATTGTTTTAGATATTAACAAAGAAGGCGTTGGAGAAGTATTAAAAACAGGGGCTGGTAGTTATTTAAGTGTGAGAACTCCTACAATTGTGGATTCTGTTTTGGAAGGAAAACCTGCAAAATTGGCAGGGTTAGAAAAAGGAGATAAAATAGTGGGGATTAACGGACAGCCTACGCTTTTCTTTGATGAGGTGACTAAAACATTAGAATTAAATAAAAATAAAAAAGTAAGTATAGAGTTTATTAGAAATAATGAGCATAAAAATGTGGAGGTTGTAACTGATAAGTATGGTAAATTAGGTTTCATGCCAGATATTACTCCGATGGAAAATATTTTGGAACAAGCAAAAGTGACCCAAGAAATAGGATTTTTTGCTTCAATTCCAAGAGGTTTTGAAAGAACGATAGAGTCTTTGACACAGCAAGTGAAACAATTCAAAATATTATTCAATAAACAAACAGAAGGTTATAAACAAGTCTCAGGACCGATAGGAATCGTTAAAATGATGCCTACGGAGTTTAATTGGACGGCTTTTTGGAGTTTTACAGCGATGTTTTCTGTTTGGTTGGCTTTTCTCAATCTCTTGCCAATCCCAGGTTTAGATGGAGGGCATGTAGTTTTCACACTTTGGGAAATGATAACAGGCAAACCTACCTCTGAAAAAGTTTTGGAATATGCTCAAATGATAGGGGTAATCTTCTTGTTAGGACTAATGATTCTTATCTTTGGGAATGATGTTTATAAATTGTTTTGATAGATTTCTATTTTGATAATGAGTGTTTTATATTTTGGTGAATAAAAAATATGTGATAATATTTGTATGTGAATAAAAAACATCATACATTTGCAGTATCAAAATTAAACAATCAGCCTTTTTAGCTCAGTCGGTTAGAGCATCTGACTGTTAATCAGAGGGTCGCTGGTTCGAGCCCAGCAAAAGGCGCAAGACTTCAACAGAAATGTTGGAGTCTTTTTTTTATATACTTGTAAATGAAGTATTTATAGTAAATTTCTTGTTTTGATAATTGAATAATTAGTTTGATGTTAGGTAAAAATAGGTTGCCTATTAGGTTACCCAATTAAAATTATTAGGTTACCCATACAAACCCTTATAAATACTATGAAATTATCAATATTATACCTTATAAGAAAAAACAAAATCAATAGTAAAGGAATTTGTCCTATAGAATGTAGAATTACCTTTAATAACAAGAGAAAACCTTTTTCCACAGGATTATTCATTAATCCAAATAATTGGAGTTCAGCTAAACAACAAGCAGTTCCTCTGAATACAGAAAATACTCAAATAAATACTCAACTAAGTCTGATTAAAAGCCAAATTAATCAGGCTTTTTTATTTCTACAGGTTCAAGGGAATAACTTTGATGTAGAAGATATTTTCAAAAAATATAAAGGGGAAAATGCTCAAAAACAAATAGTTCTATTCAGAATATATGGATAGATTAAAAAGATGATTGGAAAAGATTTTAAAGAGTCTACTTGGGGGAAATTTAATGAAATACTACCTGCCCTAAAGGATTATATATACTTTCAGTATAAGAAAGGGGATATAAAATTGGTAGATGATACATTGTGGAAAGGAACATTGTCAGAAATTGGAGTAGAAGGAATAAGAAATAATATGCTTTCTAATGAAGGGGAGGACTTTATTTCGTTTATGAAATTTATCAAAACTTTAGCTGATGAGTTAGGAATATTTATTGCTATATGTTCAAGAAATAATTTAAAATTAGTAGAATCTGCAATAGAAAAATCTGGAGATAAAGGAATATATATATTCTTTAACATTAAGCACAAAAAACAGAAAGCATTTTGCCTTCTGTTTTTTATTTTTTGATTCGTTTTATTTTATTTTCGTTTTGTTTTTCAATTTCTTCTTGTCGTTTTCTTTCCGCTTGGTCAAATAGTTCCGTATCTGCTTGATATAGAATTTCTTCATGCTCTGGGGAGTTTAAGAAAATGTCTTGCCATTTCCGTGGGCGGTCTTTGGTATTCCAATTAAAATCAGGGAATTTACGCCTTTCGGGAGCTATTTTGCTCATGGGATAAATATCATTATTTGCATCAATATTGCATGATATGACATAGACCTGCTTCTCCTCAAAGTGAGTTTCTATTTCACCACAAGTGGAGAGAGCGATGCCCAATCTGTCCACCGTTTTAGTTTTGGAATTTTCACTTTCGGCATAGGTGATGGACTGGGCGTTTTTAGTTACTTTGATAGTTTGGATTTCGTTATTTTGAAGGTAAATGGACATGTATTTTCCTTTGACTTGATTAAATTCATCTTTCAAATTAAGAGAATCTACTTTACTGATCGCAAAGGCATTGTTAATCACTTTTAGAGAGTCCATTTTTTCCTTTTGGGTGTCAAAAAATACTTTAATAGTATCGCCTGTTACTTGTCTTTCTCCTGTCCAAAGTATCGGCTTTGTTAAAAGATGAAGTTCTCCATCGGTTTCGTTAAAACTTAAAGAATCAGCTCTGGCTTGAGCATTAGACTTAAACATTCTTGCTTTATGGAACGCTCGGAGATAACTTTTTTTAATTTTTTGAGAATCTTTTTTTTGGAAAACTAAGATTTTTTCAGCAGAAAAATAAATAGAGTCTTGTTTAAGGATTTTTACAGCATAAGGTTTTTCGGTAATCATAGCAGAGTCTTTCAGTTCAAACATTTCTCCGTATCCACCCTTTACAAATCGATTTTCTTTTGGGTCATCAAGAATTACATTTCCTTTTGCTGTTCCAAATCCAGTGTTTTGATTGTAATACATAGTGTCTCCTGTGAGAATTTTTCCGTTATAATAAATTTTAGAATTTTTATTAAGGAAAACTTCTTTGGAAGTCATTTTATAGGTTCCTTTTTCGGTATAAATATAGTTGGAAGGGGTATTTTTGTTAATAATCGTTGTGGGGCCCGAAAAAATTGCTGTATTGGTATTTTGATTTTGTATAATTTTAGAACCTTCTACTCGGTATTGGTTATTATCAATGCTAACATTCCCTGTGACATCAATCATTTTAGTATTGATATTATAAGAGGCTGTTTTAGTCCAAATTGTGCTACTATTACTAAAAATAGTTCCCCCAGTGTTAAAATACGCTGTGTTAGGAATTCTATCATAGTAGAGAATTTCCGTTTTTATGGTCTGTTTTGGATCGGTTAAAGTTACATTTTTTCGAGCAATGCCTCTTTGGGTATTACCATCATATTCTATTTCTCCTGCAGTTATTTTGTTCCCATCGATAGTCATTAATTGAGTATTTCCAACGGCTTTCACAAAGTTATTTTCAGAGTAAAAAATAACGGTATCGGCTTTGAGAATAGAGCCTTTATGTTCTAAATGAACATTGCCAGACATGAAAGTATTCCCATTAAAAACATGTGCTTTTTTTTGGGTTAAATCAGCGTGAATGATTTTGATTTTAGTTGGTTGTTCCTTACTTTTTGAGGCAGGAATGAAAAAAGGATCTTTAGTTAAATCTTTATTGGTAGAATTATTTTGTGCTATGAAAAATAAAGAGATAAATGAGAAAAAAACAAGAAAAACTTTTTCCTTCATCGTGTTGAAAATAAGATGTTTATAAAAAGTAAAAGATTTTATTCTTCCTTCTTTTGTCCAAAAAAATAAAGAGTATGACTATCTATTTTGACATTAAAAATATTTTCAATAGAGTCTTTAATGGCTTGTATTCTTGGGTCACAAAACTCTATAATTTCCTCAATTTCTTTATCACTTCCACTTTTATACAAGACCAAATGGTCATGTTGTTTGTCAAAATAAGACTTTTCATAAGTAGAGCCTTCCCCAAACTGGTGTTTGCGAATCAATCCTGCATCTAAAAATACCTCTATGGTATTGTAAATTGTAGCTTTACTTATATGGTATTTTCTCTGAAGCATCAGAAGATAAAGGTCATCTACATTAAAATGTTCATCATAATTATAGATTTCTTCTAAAATAGTATATCTTTCGGGGGTGTTTCTTAGTCCTTTGTCTTTTAGATATTGACGCAAAACATCCTTGATTACTTCTATACTTTGATTATTTACTTCTTTTTTCATAATTGCCAACAAAGTTAAAGAAAAAAAATAAATTATTGTTATTAGCGGGATAGTTCAGAGAGAGGATTTGTGATTTTTATGAGTATCTACGAAAAAACATTACCAAAGAAATATCCTATATAGAGATAAGTCGTTATCCAAATAAACCCTCCGATAGTGCTGTAAATGAGAAACTTCGTAAAATTCATTCGGCTCATACCAGCAGTAAATGGAGCAAGGGAGCGAAACATTGGGATAAAGCGAACTAAAATCAAAATTTTAGCACCATGTTTTTGGTAGAAAATTTGAGTTTTTTCAAGATGTTTAACCTTGATAATATTTTGTTTTCGAAATTTGAAATGGAGAATTTTCATTCCTAAATATTTACCGAGAATATAGTTCAAAATGCTACCTAAAATGGAAGCTACACTCAATAGAATTAAGCAAAAATGTGGTTCTAAATATTTGTTGGAAGTCATTATTCCTGTCGCGACTAAAAGAGTTTCACCAGGAATGAATGATAAAAAACCAATTCCTGTTTTGATGAAAATCAATAGAAATAAAATAAGATAAACCCAATAATCATACTCTGAAATAAAATATTGTAAATGTTTATCTATATCTAAAATTAGATCCCAAAAATCCATAACTTTTTATTAAAACACGAAGATAAAAATAAAAAAACTATCCTAAAAAGGATAGTTCTATAATATTTATTTTGACGAAAATTAATCTTCATCATCTTCTTGCATTGCACCTGCATTTTTCATTGCGTTTCTTGACATCTTCACTGCAGCGATTACTGCATTATCGGGATGTAAGAATGTGTAAGCATCATTTTTGATATCTCCAACATAGATTTTATTCCCTATTCTTAACGGAGTAACATCTACAACGATTTCATCAGGTAAATTTGCAGGAATAGCTTTTAATTTTAGCTTTCTGAAAGATTGTCTAAGAACACCACCTGCAACAACACCTTTTGCACGACCTGTAATTTTTACAGGAACCTCCATTACCACAGCTTTATCAGCACTTAATTGATAGAAATCTACATGTAGAATTCTATCAGTAACTGGATGGAACTGAATGCCTTGTAGTACAGCTGGAATAGTTTCCCCATTTACTTCAATAGATACCGTGTGTGCATCAGGAGTGTAAACCAAGTTTTTGAAAGATTTCTCTTCAGTAGAGAAATGTAAAGGTTCTTTACCTCCATAAACAACACAAGGGACTAATTCAGCATCGCGTAAAGCCTTTGTAGATTTTTTACCTACGCTTTCTCTTTTTTGTCCTTGAATTGTAATTGATTTCATTATATTAAAAAAATTAAATTGTTTTATTAAAAATTAGATGATAAATTTACTGTTAATGGATTGTTTGTTATGAACCATTTTCATTACATCAGCAAATAATGGGGCGCAAGATAGCACTTTTATTTTAGATGACAAATTATTTTTCAAAGGAATTGAATCGGTAATGATTAACTCTTGTAATTTTGAATTTTTAATATTTTCGTAGGCTTTCCCAGAAAGTACTCCATGTGTCGCTATTGCTCTTACACTTTTTGCTCCTTTTTCAAGGATTAGGTCAGCAGCTTTGCAGAGTGTTCCTGCGGTATCTACCATATCATCTACCAAAATTACATTTCTTCCTTCTACCTCACCGATGAGAGTCATTTCTGCTACTTCGTTGGCTTTTTTCCGCTCTTTATAGCAAATAGTAATTTCTGCACCTAAATGATTGGCATAATTTTTAGCTCTTTTTGCACCTCCCATATCTGGGGAAGCGATGGTAAGGTTATCTAGATTTAGGGAATTGATATAATTTACAAAAATAGCAGAGGCATAAAGATGATCAACAGGGATTTCAAAAAAACCTTGAATTTGGTCAGCATGTAAATCCATAGTCATTACTCTTGTTGCTCCTGCAACGGTTAGTAAATTAGCAACTAGTTTAGCCCCAATAGGAGCTCTAGGTTTATCTTTTCTATCTTGTCTTGCTAAACCGAAATAAGGAATAACTACGGTAATATTTTTAGCGGAGGCTCTTTTAGCGGCATCAATCATTAGTAAGAGTTCCATCAAATTATCTGCTGGGGGAAAGGTAGAACCGATGAGGAATACTCTTCCGCCTCTTACTGACTGGTCAAGAACAGGTTCAAACTCTCCATCGCTAAATTCTAGAAAATTAATTTTTCCTAGCTCTTGTCCATAGTGCTGTGCGATTTTTTCAGCTAAACTTTTACTCGTTCTTGTGCTGAATAGATAGGTTGCTTGTGATGCCATTTTATTTTTGATAATTAGTTTCTTAAAATTTTGCAAAGTTACAAAAAACCACTTGAAAAAATATCAAGTGGTTTGAAAAATATAGAATAGTTATGGAAAAGTTATTCCTGAATAATGATTAGGATTGACTTGTGGTAGAGTTGAATTATATTTAGAATTAATAGCTTTGATAAATTCATTAGCAATAATGGCATATCCCTTACCTGTCATATGAACACCATCTAATGAGAATACCCCACCTGTGATAAAATTAGCTGTATAGGAAACTCCGTTATATTGGATTCCAGAAGTTCTTCCCAATTCTATCATTTTAGCGTTTGCATCTACAAAGGCTAAATTATAGGCATTTGCTAATGATTGAATTTGGGTATTATAGGTATTTGTTGCGGTTTGAACTTTTTTTGCTTCTTTTTCTGTTAATACCTGTGCATCAGTGAGTGGAGTCTGAGTTCCTCCTCCAGCTTTAATCGTTGATAAAGAAGTTAATAGAATAAAGTCTTTATCGGTTGTTTGTCTATAAGAAGGAATTTTGTGAGCAGATAAATCGGTAAGATCTTTGTCTATAATCACGACTCCGTTTGCTTTATTGGCACTGAAAGAAATTAATCTTGATTGATATTCAGAATCAGAGATTAATCCTAATGATTTTACTTTTAATAATGCTGAATTATATTGGCTGTAAGCGGTATTTAATGCATTGATTTGAGCTTCTGTAAGTGAAGTCAAAGGTTTTGCTGGAACCGTAGTAAAAAAAGGAATGGATGTTACATTAGGAATGTTAGCAATCACACCTTTAGCTCCGATAGATTTCATTCCATCAAGTATAGTTTTGATAGATGCTACCAAAACATTAGGGTCTGTGATATCGTTAGAAGAATAGGTGGTAGGTTTAATGTTTCCTGTTTGGTCAGTTCCTATACCGCCAGAAGAGGCGTAAGATAGAATATCATTATTTCCTATCCAAAGAGTGAAAAAGGTTGGTTTTTTAGCTATAGCATCTTGTAATACGCTGGTAGTAGGTGAGGAGGCAAATCTTGCAAAATAAGGGTTAGCTGTGCCTTGACTTACTCCAGAAAGATTCCCATAATTAGGTGTAATTAAATGGAAAGATTTAGCACCAGGTACTCCCATATTATTGTATGTTTCAGTCAATTTATCTAACACTACAGTTGGTGTAGAAGGTACTGGGGACAATGCTCCATTTACCACTTGAAGGGTTAATTTTCCTCTAACCCCTGGCACATTGGTAAAACCCCCGATATTATCAGGTGTTAAAGGCTGGGTGAAACTTCCTCCCCCAGCTTTTTGCATTTGTTGTGCAATAATATTAGGGTAAGATTCTATCTGTCCATCACGATATAACGCCCCATCTCTATACCCAGAAGTAAGAGAGTTTCCAAGAGCTACATAAGTAGAGAAGTCTGCATCTCCGTTGGTAGTTTTGATGTCTGCTACATCGGTTTCAAAATCGGTGTTACAACTTGTAACAGATAAAAGTGTGGTTATAGATAATATTGATAAAATGATTTTTTTCATTGTTAAATAATTAAAGTTAGAATGGATTATAAGAAATTCCTAACCCAAAATATGCAGCTTTGGATTTCGCTTGTCCATAAAATCCTATATGGTCATTGAAGCTATTTCTACTTTGCATGAAGGCATACGCTCCAGATAAATCTAAAGTGATTTTATTATTAAATTTCAGCCCAATACCGCCTGTTAATACATTGTTGTTAAATGAAGGTGTTTCGGGGATAAAGTTTTCATCTCCGTAAGGGGATTGGTCGTGGTAAAATCCTAAACGCCCTGCAATAAAATTATTAAATTGATATTGTGTTCCTACTCGGAAAGTGAATGTGTCTTTGAAGTTTTTAGGACTTACTAAAACTCTTCTATCAGTTTGATTTCCTACTTGTGCATTAGCAAATTTTAGCGTTAAAGCATCATACTTAGACCATCCAGTATAGTTCATATCAGCGGAAATTAACCATTTAGGAGTAATTTTGTAAGTTGCTCCAATAGTATATTCTTCTACCAAAGGAAGGGTTGCAGTAAATTTATCCTGTCCACTGGCATTAAGTCCTACTGATGAAAATAGAGTAGGAGAAGTATTGAATGTTAAAGTTCCATTATTTGCTTTTATATCCACTGGAGAGCGATAAGCAATGCTAATATCTAAATTCTCATTAGGTCTAAAATAAAAACCGAGTCCAAAGCCGTGTCCTTTAGCTTTGGTGTCTTTGATGTTCATCGTCCCTCCGAATTTATTCAATGTTCTGTCCCAATCTACTGAGCCTCGTGCATAAATATAGCTCACTCCCACAGACATCCAATCTGCCATTTTTACAGAAACTGCTGGTTGGAAAAAGAAGCTTTTAAGTTGCATTTTATCTACGATTTCGTTTCCTGACCAATTTTTAGGCCATTCAATTGTACTACCGAAAGGTGTGGTGAGATTTATTCCGATAGAAAAATTATCAGTAATTTTATAAGCAATAGCAGCATATATGGGGGTTCCGACAGGGTTGTTAGTGGAATAAGATTCACGAGTATCAGGGTTTTGGTAGGCTACTTTACTTAATACGGCAAAACTTCCTGCTACAATGCTTAACTTATTAGGGATAAATGACATCCCTGCGGGATTAAAAAACGCAATACTTGCATCTTCGGTATGGGCACTTGTGTGTGCCATAGCGAGTTGTTTAACTCCTTGTAAGGAAACTCTGAATCCCCCTGCATAAGAAAAAATTCCTGATAGCAGCGTTGCAGAGATAAATAGTTTTTTCATTATGATAAAATTAAATTTTATAAAATATGGGGGCAAATATAATTTTAATTTTTATAAAATTTAAACAAAAATGATGATGAAATATTGTGAAAGGTAATTGTTTGTATTTATATTGCTCGTAATCAGTTTTTTAAGTAGAATTATTAAAGATGTAAAAATAATTATAAAAATTAAACATTGTTTAAAAATATTCTGTTTGTCTGTATTTTTATAAGAAAATAAAAATTATTATCTTTGAAGTTTAAATAGTAGAGAATAAGAAATGTCAAATTTTTTACATCCAGATAAGGAGAATTATACTAATGATGAATTGATGCAGGAGGAGAAAATTCGTCCGCAAAATTTTAATGATTTTGCAGGGCAGAGGAAGACTATGGATAATTTGGAGGTTTTTGTAGCAGCGGCTAAAAATAGAGGAACCTCACTTGACCATACATTGTTTCATGGGCCACCAGGGTTGGGGAAGACTACCTTAGCACATATTGTAGCTAATGAGTTGGGTGTGAATTGTAAAGTAACATCAGGGCCTGTATTGGATAAACCAGCGAGTTTGGCGGGACTTTTGACAAATTTAGAAGAAAATGATGTACTTTTTATTGATGAGATACATCGTTTATCACCTATAGTAGAGGAGTATCTTTATTCTGCGATGGAAGATTTTAAGATTGATATAATGTTGGAGACTGGTCCCAATGCTCGTTCCGTACAGATAAGGCTTAATCCTTTTACTTTGATAGGAGCGACAACCAGAAGTGGAATGTTGACTAAACCGATGTTGGCGAGATTTGGGATTCAGTGTAGATTAGAGTATTACAATATAGAGTTACTTTCTACCATTATTCAGCGGAGTGCAAGAGTTTTTGGAGTTCCAATTGATGAAGATGCAGCAATAGAAGTAGCGAGAAGAAGTAGAGGAACGCCGAGAATTGCCAATGCTCTTCTTCGTAGAGTGAGAGATTTTGCAGAAATTAAAGGTAATGGGAAAATAGAACTTAAAATTACGGAATTTGCATTAAATTCTCTTAATGTAGATGAATTTGGACTAGATGAAATGGATAATAAAATTATGAGAGTGATGATAGAAAATTTTAAAGGAAGAGCAGTTGGGATTTCCGCTTTGGCGACTTCTATAGGAGAAAATCCAGAGACTTTAGAGGAAGTTTATGAGCCATTTCTTATTCAAGAAGGATTTATTATTAGAACTCCGAGAGGGAGGGAAGTTACGGAAAAAGCCTATCGTCATTTGAATATTGTTCTTCCTAAAAATCCAAATGAACTTTTTTAAGTAAAATTTTAATCATAAAAATAGAGAAAATGAAATTATATCCTATACAATGTGGGAAGTTTAAGCTAGATGGAGGAGCGATGTTTGGTGTGGTTCCGAAATCTCTTTGGCAAAAGACCAATCCCGCCGATGAGAAAAATTTGGTAGATTTAGGGACGCGTTCACTTTTGATAGAAGATGGGAAAAAGTTGATTTTAGTAGATTGTGGTTTGGGGAATAAACAAGATGAAAAGTTTTTTGGACATTATTCTCTCTTCGGTGATGATTCTTTAGAGAAAAGTTTGGCGAAATATGGCTTTGTCAAAGATGATATTACAGATGTTTTTTTGACACATTTGCATTTTGACCATTGTGGAGGAGCGATAGAATGGAATGATGAGCGTACGGGGTTTCTGCCAACATTTAAAAATGCTCAATATTGGACAAATGAAAATCATTGGCAGTGGGCGATAAATCCTAATCCGAGAGAAAAAGCGAGTTTTTTAAAAGAAAATATATTGCCAATGGAAGAAAGCGGTCAGTTGAATTTTTTGCCATTGCCTAAAAATGGGAATTATAGTTTTGCTCCTGATATTAAAATGGATGTGATTTTTGTAGATGGACATACGGAAAAACAGATGTTACCAGTAGTGAAGTATCAAGATAAAATAATAGTTTTTGCAGCAGATTTAATCCCTACCGTGGGGCATATTCCATTAGTTTATGTGCCGAGTTATGATGTCCGACCGCTGCTTACCATGGAGGAAAAGGAAAAATTTTTGAAACAATGTGTAGAAAATAATTATTTGCTCTTTTTGGAACATGATGCTCAGCATGAATTGGCTTCACTGAAAATGACAGAAAAGGGTGTTCGCCTTGATGAGGTGTTTGGTTTTGATGAAGTTTTTGGATATTAGAATGACCGAAAAAATAAAAATAGTAGGGCTGACAGGAGGGATTGGTTCGGGGAAAACAACGGTGGCAAAGTTATTAGAAAGCAAAGGGTATTCTGTTTATTATTCTGATATAAGGGCGAAAGAAATAGTGAATAATAATGCATTTTTGAAAACAAGAATTATTCAGCTTTTAGGGGATAAGGCTTACGACCAAGATGGAAAATATAATAGAAAATGGGTCGCTCAGAAGGTTTTTAATAATGAGAAACTATTATTAGAATTGAATAAAATTATTCATCCTGCGGTAAAATCTGATTTTGAATTTTGGGTAAGGGAGCAAAAAGGAGATTTTATATTTAAGGAAACTGCTCTTTTATTTGAATTAAATTTAGATAAAAATTGTTTTAAAACGATATTGGTTACTGCCGATGAAAGTTTGAGAATAAAGAGAGCGATGGAGCGAGATGGAAAGACTTACCAAGAAATAGAAAATATTATTCAAAAACAAATACCAGAGAAGGAAAAACGAAAAAGAGCGGATCTTATTATTGAAAATAATACTGATTTAGAAAATTTAGGAAAGGAAGTAGAGAGAATGTTACTTGAATTAAATAAAATAAATAAACATGAAATATAATACGAGAAAATGGGTAAAACCAGAGGATTTGAATCCTAACAATTCTTTATTTGGGGGTAGATTATTAGAGTGGATAGATGAGGAGGCCGCTCTTTATGCCATTATGCAATTGGAAAACCCAAGAGTAGTTACTAAATCTATGTCTGAGATAGATTTTGTGAGTTCTGCTAAAAAGGGAGATATTGTGGAAATTGGGATAGAAGCAGTAAAATTTGGAAATACATCTTTGGTATTGAGATGTAAAGTGAGAAATACAATGACTTGTCAGACTATTATTACAATTGATAAAATAGTAATGGTAGCTCTTGATGAAAAAGGAGTTCCTACTCGCCATGGAAAAACAGAGGAAGTAGATACTTCTAACCGTTGTTATTTGGGCTAAAAAATCTATTATCTATAAGAGGTAGATTTAGATTTCCGATAAAAATGAAAATTAGGTGAAATTAAAAAAGATATAAAAGTTAAAAGAAATGTTTTCTCACGAATATTTTATGAGAGTGGCTTTACAAGAAGCTCATTCTGCGTTAGATGAGAATGAAGTTCCGATAGGATGTGTTATTGTTTTGAATAATAAAATTATAGCCAAAGGACATAATCTTACCGAAAGATTAAATGATGTTACAGCCCATGCGGAAATGCAAGCCATTACGGCAGGAGCTAATTTTTTAGGGGGGAAATATCTGAAAGATTGTACTTTGTATGTTACTATGGAGCCATGTGTAATGTGTGCTGGAGCTTTGTATTGGTCTCAAATAGCACGAGTAGTGATAGGAGCGAGAGATGAAAAAAGAGGGTTCATAAATAAAAATGTAGAATTACATCCCAAAACAGAGTTGATTACAGGAATTTTAGAAAGAGAATGCTCTCACTTGGTGAAATCTTTTTTTCAAGGTAAAAGGTAATGTTTTTGGAAATTAAATGTTTATAATTTTATTTATTGGATAGATAAAGGATGAATTAAAATCATTCATGGCATTGATGATTTGAAAATGAGAGAATTTTTTAAGATTTTCAAGGTTAATCTCTGTTTCTTGAATTATTCCAAGATGAATAAGGCTAAGCCTTTGAACACCATTGAGTAAAAAAGTTTTGGGTGTATGCCAAATGCCATCTTTTAGAAATATTAGATTAGAAAATGTAGTATCTGTAATGAAGCCCTTTTTTACAATAATAATTTCTTGGGCTAAGGACTGTTTTTTCATTGTATCTAAATGAGTTCGGTCGAGATATTTGAAAGAATAGTCTATTTCATTATTATCAACTAATTCAAAATCTTTAATTTCTGTAAAGGAATAAGGAACAAATTGATGTTCAAAATTTCCATTCAAATTATAAATAATTCTCCATTTATATAGACCTTTTTGAGGAGGCTGAAGAGATGAGAGAAGGGCATGTAAATTTATAATACATTTATGATTAAAATTAGTGAAAGTTTGGTAAATCCTTTGCTGATGAAGATTTAGCAAAAATGCTTGTCCGTTTTCTATTTTAATACTCTCAATGAATTGGTACATAAATTTTATTTTTCATTTCTTGGTATTCTTCTTCCATTTGACTTTGATGGGTGATTCCACCACCGCTTTTGAAGAAATATTTTCCATTGTCTTTTTCTAAAAATCTAATCATTATACAGCTGTCTAGATTTTTTCCGTCAAACCAGCCACAGATGCCTGTATAAAATTTTCGGTCATAGTTTTCAGCTTCTAAAATGATTTGTAGAGTTTTATCTTTTGGAGCTCCTAAAATAGATCCTGCTGGAAGTAATTTTTGAAAAATACTTCCGATTTTTCCTTGATAATCAGGAGATAATATTCCTGATATTTTAGAACTCATTGCATAGAGATTTTTATTTCTTGTTTTAATGAAGTCTATACTTTGAAATTCATCTAATTTTACATTATTTGCAACCATACTAAGGTCATTTCTGAGTAAATCTACAACGGTGTAATGCTCGGCAAGTTCTTTTTTATCTTGTTTTAATGTATTGATAGCATTTTCTTTAGAGGCATCAATAGTGCCTTTCATGGGATAAGTAAATATATGATTGTCTTTAATTTCTATGAAAGTTTCGGGAGAAAAAAAAGTAAATGTATCATTGTAATAAACCTTGTATTTGGCATCAGAAAGAGTGTAAATTTCCTTTAATGAAAGGTTTGTTTTTATTTCACTTTTGCAAGTGTAATTGATAAGATATGAATTGCCACCACGGAGATGATTTTGAATTATTTCAAAGCCTTTTTGGTAAGTTTTTATATCTTGTGGAAAACTTTCCCAAAGAATTTCTTTTTGAGTTTTTTCTACTAATTCTTCATGTCGAAAGTGAGGGAATTTGATTAAAATATCGAGAGTGTTTAGTTCAGATTTTTGTAAAATAATAATGTTCTCTTTGAGAAAATCAATGATAAAAAAGAAGGGAATGCCATGCTCCGAAAGAGAGTTCATTTCTTCAAATGAATTTATAGACTTTTTCATAGTGCAAAAATAAAACTAAAACTTTATTTTTGCACAAAATGAAAGAAATGAGTAAGAAAAATAGTATAGAACAAGTATTAAAAGAGTCTTTTGAGCTATGGAAATCTACAATAAAATATAATATTTTGTTTTCGTTATTATATTTTGGGTTGTTAATGGTTTTTGTGAATACCATTTTAGTTTATACTGGAGTTTTGGAGAAAATAGTAGCTCTTTATCCCATAATGCTCAAAAATCCAGAAATTTTTCAGCATAGAGTAGAGACCCTCGCTGAGACAGAGGAATTTAGTAGTGCAGTATTGATGATAATTATTTGCAAGGGGCTTATTTATCCATTGCATATAGGGTTATTGAAAATTTTTAGAAAGATGGAAAATAAAGAAGAAGTTTTTATCAATGATTTGTTTGATGGATATTCAGGAATAAACTTTTTTAAGTATGCAAGTTATTATATTGCGTGGATTATGATTTATAATTTTGCTATGCAATTTGTTGTTCTTGGCTTTTTTTGGGTGATGATTACATTGTTTATTCCTTTCTTAATGTATTTTAGGCAAGAACCAATGGGAACTGCTTTACTTTGGAATTTTAAGTTATTGAAAAGCAATTTTATATTATTGTTTTTATGCATACTATTTGCATTATTGTTTAGTTATGTCGGTATTTTAGTATTCTTTGTAGGATATATATTTACCTTTCCATTTTGGTGTTCAATGATTTATGTTTTATATAAACATCTTGTAGAGAGAGTAGAAATCAAGGATGAAAAAACCGAGAACTAATTATTCTCGGTTTTTTATTGTATTTATTTAGAATTTTATAATCTTCTCCATTTTTGCGGTTTCTTCCATTACAAGTTCATCATCTACTAAAATTTTTCCGCTATGTTCATCAATGATAATTTTCTTTCTTTGAGCAAGTTCTACCAATTTCTGAGCAGGGATAGTAAAATAAGAGCCTTTTGGGGCACCTCTCTCTATTCCTACTACGGCTAAACCATTGGCAGAATTATTTCTTATTCTTTGATAAGAAGCTAAAAGTCTATCATCTAGTTTTTCTTTATATTCATCAGATTTTTCTAATAAAAATTCTTCTTCTTTTTGAGTTTCAGAGATTAGAGTTTCTAATTCTGATTTTTTGAAATTCAAATGAGAGTTTAATTCTGAAATTTTTTCTTGATTTTGAGTTAAAATTTCATTTTTGTTAGAAATTTTTGCCACAAACTCTCTAATTCTTTTCTGAGCTAATTGAATTTCTAAATCTTGAAATTCTATTTCTTTTGATAATGCTTCGAACTCTTTATTGTTTCTAACATTATCTTGCTGGGTTTTGTATTTGTCTATAAGAGATTGAGCATGATTAATTACCTCTTTTTTATTGCTGATTTCTGCATTGAGGTCTTCTATCTCTGATTCAGTTTTAGCAAGTCTTTTATTAAGTCCTGCAATATCAGCTTCTAAATCTTCTACTTCTTCAGGAAGTTCTCCCCTTGTTCTACGGATTTCATCTAACCTTGAGTCAATAAATTGAAGGTCAAAAAGGGTTCTTAATTTTTCTTCTACAGAAATTTCTACGCTTCTTTTAGCCATATTTTTATAAGAAATAATTTATTGGGTTGGTATTTACGCTTGATTTTGAAACTGCAAATGTAGTGAATTTTTCTGATAAAATTTCATATAATTGTTGAATAACAAATTGTTCTGATTCAAAATGCCCAATATCACAAACAAGAATATGTTTTTCGGCACCAAAAAAATCGTGATATTTTATATCTCCTGTAAGGTATGCGTCGCATTGGTTCTGGATAGCATGTTTAATTCCATTTGCTCCACTACCTCCTAAAACTCCCACTTTTTTTATTTTCTTTTGAGTAAAATGGCTATGACGAATAACTTTCAGAGCGAATTTTTCCTTGACAAAATCTAAAAAATCATGCTCACTCATTTCCGTGGGAAGTTCACCAAACATTCCTAGTCCAGAATACGGATTTTCATTTTCTAAAGCATGAATGTGATAAGCTATTTCCTCATAAGGATGAGCTGATTTCATTGCAGAAATAATTTGATTTTTTTTATAAGTTTCAAAAATTACAGAAATCATAGTTTCTTTAATATGCTCTCGCTGATTTTTTTTGCCTAAAAAAGGGTTAGCTTTGTTTAGTGGGCGGAATGTACCTTTCCCCATAATACTGAAACTACACTCATCATAAAAACCGATTTTTCCTGCTCCTGACTGAAATAGAGCATTCCGAACTTCTTCGGCGTAATCATTAGGGACATATAGAGTTAGTTGGGATAAATTTCCTTTTTTAGGGATTAAAATTTTGAGGTTTTGTAAGCCTAATTCTTGACAAATTCTATGGTTGACTCCAAAAAAGTCATTGTCCCAAGCCGTATGAATCGCATAAATAGCGATTTTATTTTCAAGAGCTTTGAGAATTGCTTTTTCTACATAATTTTTTCCTGTGATGGATTTAAGACCTGAAAAAATAATAGGATGGAAGCACACGATGAGATTGCATTTCTTTTGAATTGCCTCATCAATTACACTTTCCAAAGCATCATGACAAATTAAAATTCCTACAACTTCTCGTTCAGGATTGCCACAAAGCAGCCCTACATTGTCAAAATCTTCAGCTTGTGCTAAGGGAATTCTTTTTTCTATCTCGGTGATGCAGTTTTTGATGGTCATTTTATTTATTTTTACGAAATTACAAAATTAAAGATAAAAAAAGAGATTGTCTTAAGACAATCTCTTTGCGGATTATTTTACTTTTACTAATTCTACATCAAAAATTAGCCAAGCGTTTGGTGGAATTACTCCTCCTGCACCTCTTGCTCCATATCCTAAATCTGGCGGAATGAGAAAAGTTGCAGCATCACCTTCTTTAAGAAGTAGAATGCCTTCGTCCCAACCTCTAATGACTTGTCCTATGCCTACAGGGAACTCTATTGGTTGACCTCTACGGAAAGAGTTGTCAAATTCTTGCCCACTAACTAATTTACCAGAATAATGAACAGATACCACATTCCCTTTTTCAGCTCGTTTTCCTTCGCCTTGTTTGGTGATTTTATAATATAATCCAGAAGGTGTTTGTTGCATGCCTTCTTTGATTTGTTCAAATTTTTTAGCTTCTAAAGCTTGGTTATTTTCTTTGATTTTATTTTTACCTTCGTTGAAAATTTTCTCAGCATTATAGTTTTGATATTCTTCCCCTTTGGTAAAGATAGTTACCTTATTTATAACAATATCATCTTTCGGTTTGTCTTGAGAACCTTTTTCTACATTAGCAATAACATCTATAGTTTCTAATCCTTGAATTACTTTTCCAAAAATAGTGTGTCTTCCATCAAGCCAAGGAGTAGCTACCTCTGTGATGAAAAACTGAGAACCATTGGTGTTAGGTCCTGAATTTGCCATAGAAAGGAAGCCTTTACCTTCGTGTTTTAAATCATTTTTTTCATCGTCAAATTTATAACCAGGGTCTCCCATACCTGTCCCTGTAGGGTCTCCTCCTTGAATCATGAAATCTTTGATTACTCGGTGGAAAATAATCCCATCGTAATAAGGAGTTCCTTTTGGTTTTGCAGTGTTTTCTATCGTTCCTTGTGCTAATCCTATAAAGTTTGCAACAGTTACAGGAGCTTCTTTATCAAAGAATTGAATAATCATTTCTCCTTTAGAAGTTTCCATTTTTGCATAAACTCCATCTGGTAAGCTTTCATAAAGTGTTTTGTCTATATTCATTTTTTTATAAATAGGTTTACAATTGATTAAAAATAAAGTCGTGATAAATAAAAATAATATTTTTTTCATTGTTGAAAGTTAACTAAATTACAAATTTAGTGATTACTTTTTGAATCGCAAGATTTTTAGTAGAAATATGAGGATTATAATCGTTTTAATTTAATTACCAAAGGCATATCATTCGGAATATCCTTGCCGTCTCCATAAGTGCCATAGGCTAAGATAGAGGGTACGAGTAGGGTGGCTTCTTCTCCTTGATTGAGATACCTCAAAGTATTTTCTATTGATTCTAATTCTTCAAATTTTCCTAAAATAGCATTTTGATAAATTTGAGGTTGATTATAAAAAGAAATATTGTCAAAATCAAAGAGTTCGTATTGAAAGGATATAGTTTCTCCATCTTGTTTTTTTTCTCGTTTTTCTAAATTTTCTATATCCGACCAATAGTTTTTAGAGGTAGGATAGAATTTTTTATTCTGAGAATTTATCCAAGTTGTGATTTGCTCTCGCTCTATTTGGTTTAATAGTTTTGCTCTATTTTGAGAAGTGTTCAGTTCCTCTTTGCTGAGGTTTATTGGCTCATGGACAGGAGGTTTTTGAGAGCAGGAAATAAATGAAATCAATATGACAGGGAGTATTTTTGAAATCATAGTTAATGAATGTTGAACAAAATTAGAAAAATATTAATAATCCTTCGCCCAACTCTCCTTCAAGGGCAATAAAAATCTTTTTGAAAATTCTTCTTCATTATTTGGTGAAAAATCAAAAATGAGAATATCAGTAGAGATTTTTTTATCTTTCAAAGCATTACGGAAATCTTTTAGTTTTAATGTTTTAAGTATATTGTTTTCTAAAAATATAGCTTTCATTCGGTCAAAAAGCCCCAATTGGTATTTTTGTTCAATTTTTTGTATGAAATTATTTAGAGCATCTAAGCTGCAACCTGATGCTGGTTCTATATTTTCATCAACACGAATGATGATGAATTGTTCATATTCTATGCAAACATTAAACTGTAAAGGATTTCCATGAGCCTTCCAACTCGTTAAAAAATCTTTGATTTTCATAAAAATGTCAAGTTTTTCTTCATGGTTGATAGATCTTGATGCGGGGAATATTATGGTTTTTGTATCCATGTTTTTGTTAATTAATAGCTTCAGCAATGAGCTCAGCAATGTCTTTTACTAAAATATTTTTGTTTTCGTTAAGAAATTTTAGACCATCATTAAGCATTATACAGCAATACGGACATGCCGTAGCAATGATTTTAGAATTTGTTTTTAAGGCTTCTTTGCTCCTTTCTATGTTGATTTCTTTTACTCCTTTTTCTGATTCTTTGAAGAACTGACCGCCTCCTGCTCCGCAACATAAACTATAAGATTTACAGCGTTTCATTTCTATAAGTTCAGTGTTTAACTCTTGTAAAATATTTCTAGGAGCTTCATATTCATTGTTTATTCTTCCTAAATAACATGGGTCTTGATAGGTGATTTTACACTCCTTAAAAATTTCTTTATTAAGATTTAATTTTTCCTCAGTGATAAGTTTTTGGATAAATTGGGTATGATGAAAAACTTCATAAACTCCGCCTAAATCAGGATATTCATTTTTTAATGTATTAAAACAATGAGGGCAAGTGGTTACAATTTTTTTGATTTTGTATTTGTTGAGAGTTTCTATATTTTCCAGTGCCATCATTTGAAAAAGAAATTCATTTCCAATTCTTTTAGCTACTTCTCCTGTGCTTTTTTCTTCTTTTCCTAAGATAGCAAAATCTATTTTGGCATGATGAAGAATTTTGCAAAAGGATTTAGAAATTTTTTTTGCTCGTTCATCAAAACTTCCGATATCACCTACCCAAAAAAGAATTTCGGGAGTTTTTCCTTCAGTGGAGTATTCTGCTATTGTTTTAATTTTGAAATCCATGTAATTCAGTCGTTAGTGTATGGATAAATTATGAGAAAATTAATTTTCTTTAATCCAGTTTTCTCGGTCTTCGGGGGAATATGTCCATGGTGAGTTATAGTTTTCCATATTGGTTATTACTTTATGAAATTCTTGAGGAAATGAAGATTTCTCCATGACTAAAAACCTTCTTAAATCAATGATTATGGAAGCAGGGTCAATGTATAAGGGGCAGATTTCTGAACAGGCATTACAAGTCGTACAAGCCCAAATTTCTTCTTCTGTGATATAATCATTTAAGAGTTTTTTTTTATCTGATTGACAAGATTTTTTTTTAATTTCTTGTAGGCGGTTTCTAACGGACATCATGATTTTTCTTGGAGATAATTTTTTACCAGTAAGATTAGCAGGGCAAACTTCTGTGCATCTACCGCATTCTACACAAGTGTAAGCATTGAGTAACTGGACTTTATTCAAATCAAAAACATCTTCTGCTCCTAGCTTTTTTTGTATGGGATATTCTTTGGTAGATTCCTGAAAGAGCATTAGTTTGATTTCTTTGGTTATTGTTTCCATATTATTAAGTTTACCCTTATTATCTTTGTAAGAATACCAAATGTTTGGAAAGGCTAATAATATATGGAGATGTTTAGAATAATAAAGGTAATTTAGAAAAAATAAAACACCTAAAATGTGAAACCACCAAGAACTTCGCTCTATTAGAAATAAAATATTGTTGTCAAAATTGTTTAAAAGAGAAACGAAAATAAAATTAGAAATAGGAAAAAATCCTATTTTAGGATGGATTTCACGATGTTGTAAGATGAAATCAGAGGCATTTATTAGTAGAAAAGCACTCATCAATAAGAATTCCAAAATTAGGATGAAATTAGCATCTCGTTTTGCAAAACCTTTAAGGTCAGGGTGATTTAATCTTGGAATTTTAATGAAATTTCTCCTGATAAAGAAGATGGTTACTGCGATGATGGTAAGTAAGGAAAAACTTTCTAAAATTGCTGTAAAATATGAGTATATTTTAGAGCCAAAAATGGAAAAGAAGAAACGATGAGTCCCAAAAATTCCATCAATGATAATCTCAAATAATTCTAAATTGATAATAAAAAATCCAATACAAACAAAGAAATGAAGAACTCCAACTAATGGTTTCTTGTTTATTCTTCCTTGTCCTAAAGCAGTTTTTAATACTAAAATCCATCGTTCCCTTTTTTTTTTCTCTAAATAAGGTATTTCTTGTCCTAAAGAAATATTTTGATACACTTTTTTCATGTTTTTCATGAAAAGTCCAAGACTAATGCATAAAATAATGAAAAACAAAATGTTATCAATGTAAAGCATGAGACATACTAATTCTTTTTATTTATTTTTTCCAAAGACAGAAATGTTAATATAGCGTTTAGGGTTTTCTTTTAAATCTACAATTAGTTCATTGAGTGAGTTAGAAGTTTTAGATAAATTATTATATAATTCTTCATCCTTGGTCAGTTTTCCTAATGTTCCTTCTCCTTTTTCTATTCCAGCAATGACAGAGTTTAATTTGTTAGCAGTTTCGCTTAATTTGTTAATAGAATTATTAAGATTTTTAGTGTCAATCCCTTCTGCTACATTCCCAAATTTCTCCAAAGTATTTTTGGTTGATGCCATTGTTTCATTCGCTGATTTAAGTAAGGTATTGATTTTTGGTTGACTTTCCACAAGAAGTTGATTCGTCTGGTCAGAAGTTGATTTGAATGAATAAAGGGTTTGGTTAAGATTAGCCAACAATAATTTAATTTCCCTTCTATTCTGTTCATTGAGAAGTTTAGAAGTGTTATATAAAGTGGAATCAAGTTGAGTTAAAACATTGGAAACTTTTGGAGATAGGTCAGAAGCTACAGATGTAAGAGCAGATGGTTTTATTTTTCCTTTCAGAGTGTCTCCATCTTGAGCTATGATTTGGTCATAAGTCAAGTTGATTTTCAATTGCTTTCCTCCCATTAGACTTGGCTCAAAAATCTCCACAGAAGAGTTTTTAGAAAAAGAATATTGGTTTTCTACGGCAATTCTTACCAAGAAACTGATTTTTCCATTTTCATTAGTGATAGGAATGATGTTATCTACCAATCCTACTTTTAGTCCGTTGATTGTTACCGCATTAGAGCGTTCTAATCCATCTACATTATCATATTTTACATAGAAATAATTATCGGTGGTAAAAACATTTTTCCCCTTTAAAAATTGAAAAAATACTACAAAACTGCCAATCGCTAAAACAGCAATAAGTCCAGCTTTTATTTCTTTGGATATATTCATTTCTGTAACATTTAAAGAGCAAAGATAATAAAAT
Source organism: uncultured Flavobacteriaceae bacterium (assembly GCA_963530615.1). Taxonomy (GTDB): domain Bacteria; phylum Bacteroidota; class Bacteroidia; order Flavobacteriales; family Weeksellaceae; genus JABCPE02. Next base: position 204,250 of record CAUSDX010000001.1, on the reverse strand, counting down.
TTTGATTGGTATTAAATTTCAATCAAGTTTATTTCTCGAGAAAATAATTGGTTTATTAATGTTAAAAAATAAAAATTAAATATGTGAAAAATTGTTTGTTTTATGAAAAATCATTTCTAAAAATACGCAAATAGATGTTAAATTTTGTTAAAAGAAAGGAGTGTAAGGCAAAAATTGATGGCTTTTTGTTACGAGTTTCTTACTTTTGTACCGTTGAAATCTCAAAATTCCTAATGTAATATGAAGGCCAGAGTTTTATTTTATAGTTTTATTGTTGTAACTTTACTTTCGCTACAGTCTTGTGTTTCCAATTATGTAGTAACAGCACCTGCAATGAAGTCAAATCTTGGGTTAGAGGAAAAGAGAGTGACATCTAAAGTAGGAGTGATAAAAAAAGAGGAAGTAAAGGAGGCTGTTGTGATGAAGTCTGATAATTCAGCGATTTTGGCAACAATAGAAAAGGAAATAAAAAAGTCTAATACGATAGATGGAATTTTAAGAGAAGCAGGTACCTATTTAGGAACTCCTTATAAAATGGGAGGAGTAACTAGAAGTGGCATAGATTGTTCAGCTTTTGTCCTATCTGTTTTTGATACTGCTGCAGGTGTTTCTTTGCCAAGAGTTTCTTCTGAGCAAGCAGAAGAGGGAGAAAGGGTAGAAAGGGCTAATTTGGAAAAGGGGGATTTATTATTTTTTCAGACAGCAGGTAGGAGGATTTCTCATGTAGGGATAGTTCATGAGATTACTCCAGAAGGAGAGATTAAGTTTATTCATGCATCAACTTCTAAAGGAGTCGTTATTTCTTCTCTCAACGAAAGGTATTGGGGGGCGAGATATAGATTTGCAAAAAGAGTTCTTAAGGATTCCGAAGATGGAAACTTGTAGAATAGAGATAATTTAATAAATATTTCAACTCCGCATGTATTGTGGGGTTGTTTTCGTAAAAAAATACTAATGAGTTATTTGATTATACCAGAAGGATATGACCCAATTTTGAACTTACAACAGACAGAATTGGGAATTCAAAAGATTAAAGATTTTTTTCAAGCGAATTTATCTGCAGAATTAAGACTTAGGAGAGTGACAGCTCCACTTTTTGTATTAAAAGGAATGGGGCTTAATGATGACCTTAGTGGAAAAGAAAGAGCTGTAAATTTTCCCGTTAAAGATATGAAAGAGGCAACTGCTGAGGTGGTACATTCTTTAGCAAAATGGAAGCGTGTAATGTTGGCAGATTATCAAATAGAGAATGGTTATGGAATTTACACTGATATGAATGCTATTCGTGCAGATGAAGAGTTGGGAAATTTACATTCTCTATATGTAGATCAATGGGATTGGGAAATGGCAATTTCTCAAGAAAATAGAAATATAGAGTTTTTGAAGACTGTAGTAAGGCGAATTTATGCTACTTTTTTACGAACGGAATATTTAGTTTGTGAAGCTTTCCAAGGGATAAAGCCAATTTTGCCTTCGGACATATATTTCATTCACTCTGAAGAATTATTGCAAAAATATCCTAATTTAACCCCTAAAGAAAGGGAAAGAGAGATAGCTAAAGAGTATGGAGCTGTTTTTATTATCGGAATTGGTTGTGTTCTTAGTAATGGAGAGAAGCATGATGGTAGAGCACCAGACTATGATGATTGGAGTACTCCGAATACAGATGGATTTTTGGGGTTGAATGGTGATATTATTTTGTGGAATCCGATTTTAGAATTGCCCTTTGAGATATCATCTATGGGAATTAGAGTAGATAAAAAATCGATGGAGTATCAACTTATGGTGGAAAAGAAAGAAGATAGGAAGGAACTTTATTTTCATAAAAGATTATTAAATAATGAGTTACCTTTAGCCATAGGAGGGGGGATAGGGCAGTCCCGTTTGTGTATGTTTTTATTACATAAAGCCCATATTGGCGAGATTCAAGCGAGCATATGGCCAGAGGAAATGATAAATAAATGTCGAGAGCATAAAATAATATTGATTTAAATTTTATTCCACAAAAATATTTTTGTGGAATTTTTTATTTTAATGAGTTAAAATAATTTCTTAAAACTTGAGCATTATCAATTTTAGATGTATTGATTTCTAAAATTTTAGGTAATGAACTAGGAGTGAAAAATGTAGTTAATGATTGCTCAAAGTCATCCTGATTATCCACTGATGAATATTCAAAATTGAAAGCTTTAGCAAAATATTTAGCATTTTTATTGTGTTGAGTGGCGATAAGTTTGTCAATAGCATTTGAGGAGTCAGGGCCTGGGATGATTCGGAAAATATTTCCACCACCATTATTGATGATGATGATTCTAGTTTGAGGAGGAATATATTGGTTCCAAAGTCCATTAATATCATAGAAAAAACTTAAATCTCCTGTAATTAAGAGTGTGGGGCTGATGCTCATCATAGCGAATCCCATAGCGGTGGAGGTGGAGCCTTCAATACCATTTGCTCCGCGGTTGCAATAAAAAGTGTGATTTTCTTTGAAATCAAAAAGTTGTGCATAACGAATTATAGAACTATTAGATAAATGAATGTGGTATTCATTGGGTATTTTTTTTCTAAGAATATCATAAATTTTGAAATCGGAGAAATCTACATTTTGAGTATATTCTTGATGTTTTAGTTCTAATTTTTCTTTTTTCATATTCCAAATATTATAATACCTCGATGATTTTAAGTTGATGTTTGGAATAAGTTGAGCAAAAAATAATTCTGGAGAAGTATCTATCTTTTCTGATAAAGAAAAGTAAGTATCAGGTTGCCAATAGGGGTCAATATGCCAGTGTTTAGCAATTTTTTTATTTCTTAAAAATTCTTTTATTCGTTTGGAAACTACATTCTGTCCGATAGTAATGAGTAAATCAGGAGAAAAAGTATCATAATCTTCTTTATTGAAAGAAGATAAATATCGGTCAATGTGAGGAAAAAAATCTTTATGATGGAGGTTAGAGTTTATTTCCGTCAGTATCACAGCAGAATGATTCTCGGCTAATTGCTCCAAAAGATTTTCAAGTTGAGGATTTTTATTTAAAGTTCCTGTAAGAATGAGGATTTTTTTGGAATTATTCCATTCTGTGATGAGTTTTTTTGGTAATTTATAGTTTTGATTTTGTGTATCTTTTTCAAAGATAGGAAATGTCGGAAGTTCTGAAATATATTCATAAAGAGGTTCTTTTAAGGGGATATTGATATGTACAGGGCCTTGTTTTTCAATGCATATTTTTACTGCTTTTTTTATTGTATCAAAATTTATTGAATCAGCATTAGTTTCATTATCTTCCAATAGATTAAAACTTCCATAAGAATGTTGGTGGAAAATATTTTCTTGTCTAATAGTTTGTCCATCAAAAATATCTATAAATTCTTTTGGGCGGTCAGCGGTTAGAATAAGTAATGGAATATTGCTGTAAAATGCTTCAACGATTGCAGGATAGTAATTAACTACAGCCGAACCACTAGTACAAGAGAGAACTACGGCTTTTTTTATACTTTTAGCCATTCCCAAAGCTACAAAACCAGCAGAGCGTTCATCTATAATGCTATAACATTTCATATCTTCCATTTCTGAAAAATGAATTGCAATAGGAGCATTTCTAGAGCCAGGGGAGATGATGATGTGAAAAATATTGTATTCTTGTAAAATATGTGCTAAAATTTGAATACTTTTTTTAGAGGAAAATTGTTTCATATGTAAAGTTTGGGCACCAAAAATACAAAATAGTTAATTGATAATACTCGTGAAAGATTTAGAAAAAAGTATTACTTTTGTTGGCAGATATTAGAAAATGATAAATAAAGAAAATATTATTCAATTTTTAGAAGAAATAGAAGTGATGGATTGGGTTACCAATCTTCAGGTAGAGGAAGGTGTGGTATGTTTGGAAATGGTAGCTAATACCCCTGCAATGCATGAGAAAAAGAAATTAGAAATGATGATGAGAAAGGCATTTGCAGAAATGTTTGGTAAGGATATTTCTTTGAAATTAAAAATTAATTCTCCTAAAATAGAAACAAAACAATCTTATAGAGGGAAAGAAATTTCAGGAGTGAAAAATGTGATTGTAATCGCTTCAGGGAAGGGAGGTGTAGGAAAATCTACAGTAGCTACAAATTTAGCGGTGACATTGGCTAAAATGAATTTTAAAGTAGGGGTTTTAGATGCTGATATTTATGGACCTTCTATTCCTACAATGTTTAGTACTGAAGGGGAAAAACCAACTTCTTCTAAGGTAGGTGAACGCTATCTAATGAAGCCTATTGAAAAATTTGGGGTCAAAATGCTATCTATTGGATATTTTTCAGGTGCAGAAAAGGCTGTTGTTTGGCGAGGACCTATGGCAGGAAAGGCACTTTATCAAATGATAAGAGATACTGATTGGGCAGAGTTGGATTTTCTTTTAGTAGATTTGCCACCTGGGACAGGGGATATTCATTTATCTGTAGTGCAAGAAATTCCTGTAACAGGGGCGGTGATTGTCAGTACTCCTCAAAAAGTTGCATTAGCAGATGTAAAGAGAGGAATTGCAATGTTTCAAATGGAAAGTATTAATGTCCCTATTTTAGGATTGATAGAAAATATGGCATATTTTGTTCCAAAAGAATTGCCAGAGAATAAATATTATATTTTTGGAAAAGAAGGAAGTCAAAAATTAGCGAAAGAGTTGGAGATTTCTGTTTTGGGAGAAATTCCATTAGTTCAAGGTATAAGAGAAGGAGGAGATAATGGGAAGCCAGTAGTGTTAGAAGATTTTCTTGTAGCTCATATTTATACTGATATTGCCCAAAATATGATAAATAATTTAATGATAAGAAACGAAAAACTATCCCCTACAGAGGCGGTAAAAATAACTAATATGTCAGGGTGTTCATCAAAAAAATAATAAAAAAATGAATCAAGAAATAGAAGAAAAATTGAAAGATAAGGTGCAACAAGCGTTAGATAGCATTAGACCTTTTTTGAAAAATGACGGTGGAGATATAGAATTGATTGACATCAAAGAAGATATTGTTTATGTAAGATTGTTAGGAAATTGTTCTGGATGTCATATCAGTAATTCTACGATGAAATTAGGTGTAGAAAATACGGTAAAGCAGTTTGTACCGAGTATCAAAGAAGTTATTAATATTGAGTGATTATTTTGTTAATTTTAAAAATAAGACTTACCTTTGTGTGAGTATAAGTTAAATTTATATTAAATTATGGAACAATTCAATGTAGAGCAAGAAATTCAAAAATTTGTTGCTGGGGTTGAGGCAAAGAACCCGAATGAAACAGAATTTATTCAGGCGGTAAAGGAAGTAGCAGTGACTGTAATTCCTTTCATTGCAACGAAAAAACAATATCAAGGCAAAATGCTTTTGGAAAGAATGGTAGAGCCAGAAAGAACTATCGTTTTTCGTGTCCCTTGGGTAGATGATAACGGACAAATCCAAGTAAATAGAGGATATAGAGTGCAGATGAACTCTGCGATTGGGCCATACAAAGGAGGAATTCGTTTCCATCCTTCTGTGAATTTAAGTATTTTGAAATTTTTGGCATTTGAACAAACTTTCAAAAACTCCTTGACTACATTGCCTATGGGCGGTGGTAAAGGTGGTTCTGATTTTGATCCAAGCGGAAAATCAGATAACGAAATTATGAGATTCTGCCAATCTTTCATGACAGAATTAGCAAGACATGTCGGGGCTGATACTGATGTCCCTGCGGGAGATATAGGTGTAGGAGCAAGAGAAGTAGGCTATATGTATGGGCAATATAAGAGATTGAGAAATGAATTTACGGGGGTATTGACTGGTAAAGGATTATCTTACGGAGGTTCATTGATTAGACCAGAGGCTACAGGTTTTGGTGTAGTATATTTCGCTGAAGAGATGCTAAAAACTAAAGGTGAAAGCATCAGAGGAAAAATTGTTACCGTTTCAGGATTTGGAAATGTAGCGTGGGGAGTGGTGAAAAAAGTAAATGATTTAGGTGGAAAAGTAGTAACAATTTCAGGGCCTGATGGATATGTTTATGATGCTGATGGTATCTCTGGCGAAAAAGTAGATTTCTTATTAGAATTGAGAGCGAGTGGAAACAATAGATCGGAGGATTATGTGAAAAAATTCCCTTCTGCGGTATTCCATGCAGGTAAGAGACCTTGGGAAGTGAAGTGTGATGTGGCGATTCCTGCTGCTACACAAAATGAGCTTAACCTTGATGATGCGAAGAATTTGGTGGCTAATGGTTGCCAATGTGTAACAGAAGCGGCAAATATGCCTTCTACATTAGAGGCTATTGAGCATTTCTTGTCAAATAAGTTGTTATTCTCTCCAGGTAAAGCATCTAATGCAGGTGGGGTAGCGACCTCTGGCTTGGAAATGACGCAAAACTCTATCCGTTTAGGTTGGTCTGCGGAAGAAGTAGATGAGAAGTTACAAAGTATCATGAGAGGTATTCACGAGGTATGTAGAGAGCATGGAAAAGAGGCTGATGGTTTTGTGAATTATGTGAAAGGAGCAAACATCGCTGGTTTCGTGAAAGTAGCTGATGCAATGTTGGCACAAGGAGTAGTTTAATCTATTTTCATTTATATAAAAAAAGCGGTGTTCCGAAAAGAATACCGCTTTTTGTTGTTTTTTATTTCCCAGTTCGGGATTTTTTAATTTCCTCTATTTTTTGTTCAAACTCATTGGTTTTTTCTGGGTATTTTTCTTGGAGAATTTGATAGGCTTTGATGGCTTTTGTATAGAGTTTTTGTTCTACATAAAGTTGTGCCAAAGTCTCGGTCATAAGGTGAGAAATATCATCACTTTTTTCTTTTACCACAAACTCTACATCTTCCTTAATGGGAGATATTTTAGGATTGTTTTCAATAAATTTGTCAATAATGGCAGCTTTTTTTTCTTGCTCGGAAACAGCAGGAGTTCTGTCAATTTTAAGCCAGTTTTGCCAAGTGTTTATAAATGATGAAACATTACTGTTTTTTGAAGAATTATCGTTTTTAGTTTCCGTTTTAGCTGGTATTTTTGCATCTTCGGGTTGAGAAAATTCAATTTCTTTCTCAGAAACTTCTATGATAGGCTGAGATGGAGTAGTAGGGAATATATCCAACTGCATTGGCTTCCATTCATTATCGGTATTTATCGTTTGTTCTTTGGTTACTTTTTCTCCATGTTCTGTTTTTGGGACATAAATTTCAGTTTCTTCTTTTTGAGTTAAAGGTCTTTCATAAAAACTAATTGGACTGATATGTTTGTAACCTTCAGAGGAGCGATGTTTAGGCAGAGTATAAAAATCAATACTATTTGTTTTTTGTTTTGGAGTAGAGTTGCTATTTTTTATTTCTAAATTTTTGGTATAAAAGTCAATTCCCTTCACAGATGGTAAAGCATTTTCTGTGTTTGTTGGGTTTTCAATCTCCTTATTTTCTGTATTTGTTTCATCAGTTTGAATATCCTCTTGTTTAGAATAAGATAGATAAGGTTCTTTCTCTGTGTTTTCTAAAACAGGAGTAGGATTTTGCTGGATTTTATTCTTATTGATGAGATGGTATAAGATTTTTTTATCCGTAGTATAAGCTGCGGTTTTGGTAAGTTCTGTTTGAAATTGTTCATTGTAGAATTGATGAACACCTAAAAGATAAATCGCTCTTAAACTCTGCATATAAGGCATTTTTTCTATTTCAGGTTCTAAAAGTTTCAAATCCTCTATTTGGAGTAACTCAGGATTTTTGATGAGGTCTAAAATTCTTGTATTCATTACCAGTTAGCGACAATTTCGTTAAAAATTTGATTGATAATTCTCTCTGTGGCTATATTGACTTGCGTTGTTTCTATGGTGTTAATATCCATATCGCTACTAAAAGTAACTTCTCCTGAAAAACTTCGGTTAAAGCTTTTCTGAGGTTCTATCTTATTTTCATAATTTACCAATACGGATATGGTAAGCTTGTTTTGTGATGCTATGGTATTTCCTATATTGGTAGAAGAAATCGTAGTAGGCGTGATGTTGTAATCGGTGATTTGTCCTTCTATGGTAATATCAGGATTTTCCGTAGTTCCTTTTAGTGAAGTTCTTTGAAGAAATCTGTTCTGTAAAGCGGTGGTAAAATCTTGACTTAATTCAGCATTAACTAATGCCGAATTATTAGGGAAATTTTTAATCACAATTGTTTTAGTTTCGGGGCTTAGAGATGAGCCTGTAAAACTATAACAAGAACCGAGTATCACAAGCACACTTCCCCAAGCATAAATCTTAAAAAAGTTTAGAATATCTCTCATTTTAATTTTCTAAATTATATTGTTTAATTTTTCGGTAGAGTGTTCTTTGTGAGATTCCTAGTTCATCTGCAGCCTTGTTTCTTCTTCCATTATGTTTTTCTAAAGCCTTGATGATAAGTTCTTTTTCATTGTTAGTTAAAGATAAGGATTCAGTTTTTTTAGGTTCTTCCATATCTATATCTAAGGTAAAATCATCTTCGTTATCTTCATTTGCATTGCTAATAATGGTAGGGGTGTGATATTGTGGCTGTTCAAAGTAGAGTAGAGAATTAGGATTCTGAATTTGTTGGTTTTCAGAAGGGTAAATTCTTTGAATGAGACTTTTTTCAGAAGTGCTAAACTCTGTATTTCCGCGGTTTCTAATCAGTTCTGAGGTTAATGCCTTTAAATCATTAAGGTCATTTTTCATATCAAAGAGAATTTTATACATAATTTCCCTTTCCGAATTAAAATCAGAGCTTCCCGTTTTGGATTGTGAAGAGATTGTCGGAAGTTGGTGTTCCATTGGGATAAACTCGGCTAACTTTTGAGCAGAAATTCTTCTCTCAGACTCTACTACTGTAATTTGCTCTACAAGGTTGCGGAGTTGTCTAATATTCCCAGGGAACAGATAGTTTTCCAAATACTTTACAGCATCTTCTGTGAGTTCTATTTCTGGCATTCTGTATTTATCAGCGAAGTCTCTGGCAAATTTCCTGAAAAGTAAATGAATATCACCTTTTCTCTCCCGAAGAGGTGGCATATCTATTTGAACTGTATTGAGACGATAATATAAGTCTTCACGGAATTTCCCATCACGAATGGCTTCTAGCATATTGACATTCGTAGCAGCGATGATTCTTACATTAGTCTTCTGAATTTGTGATGAACCTACCTTCATAAAGTCGCCACTTTCCAAAACACGAAGTAAGCGGACTTGTGTCTGTAAGGGAAGTTCTCCCACTTCATCAAGGAATATCGTCCCGCCATCAGCCATTTCAAAATAACCTTTTCGGGTACTGGTCGCTCCTGTGAAAGCTCCTTTTTCATGACCAAATAGTTCAGAATCTATCGTTCCCTCAGGTATCGCACCACAATTGACCACAATATAAGGCTGGTGTTTTCTACGGCTTTCGGCGTGAATTATCTTGGGAATAGATTCCTTACCTACGCCACTCTCTCCGATGACTAAAACGGAGATATCCGTAGGTGCTACTTGTACCGCTCTCTCCAATGCTCTATTGAGGAGAGGGTAATTTCCTATAATTCCAAAACGGGCTTTGATGTCTTGTAGGTTACTCATTTTCTTTTTTCTCTGTTTTTTGTCCGTTTCGTTTTGCTAAAGTATCAGCGTAGTATTTTCTACTATTGTTAATCACCTCTAAAGTTTTTCTATAAAATGGGTCTGTTTTAATTTCTACTAGAGCGATGATATAGTTTGTCAACTTCCTATAAATATCCGTAATCTCTTTACGCAGGGCTTTGGTGTCATAGCTTTCTTTCCCAATGTTTTGAGCCGAACGCTCCCCGAAAAGGGTGTTGAACGCCGTGTTGGACTTTTCCAGCTCACTGGTGAACTCCTCTATTTTCAAGGTTGTGATGTGGGGCTGATAATCGCTACTTTTGAGTGACGAGAGTAGCGAACTAATCTTCTTGGTTTCTTCTTCATAAGATAGTGTTGCTATATTTTTATACTCATCAAGTAAGATTTTCAGAGTATTGTAAGCCTTTATCTGTGGGGTTTTCTTAGCGTTGCGATAGGGCTTTATACTATCTTTTAATGCTTGAAAATCATTGTCTCGCTCCTTGTCTAATTCTGCGATTTTCTTGGTGTTTTCATTCTCACGGATTTGCATGAGAGCCTTGTTATACGCAGGAGTTTTCGCCTTCAATCCTTCAAAAATCGTTTTAAAATCCGTATCGGTATTCAGGTCAAGATTTGCTTCAGAAAAATCATTGATAAATCGGTCAATGAATTGTCCAAATTCCGCATGGTGCAAACCTTGTAGGTAAATAGGAGTTAGTTTTGCTTTTTTCATATTAATATTAGTTAAAATTAAATTTTATGGTTAATGTCCCGCTTTGGGATGATTTGTTTTTGTTTCTATTCTTATCGTCCCAAGTTGGGAAAGTTTGATTTAGTTTTCATTCTCATTGTCCCGACTCGGGACGACCTCCTTTTATCTTAGTTCTTAAATTCCCAATTTGGGATAATGTGCCTTGGTTCTATTTCTCCTTTTCCCACTTTAGGATGGTAAGCCTAAAAAGTTTGGCTCATGAATTTATCTTATTTCTCCAATTAAAGTTCCCTGAGTGTTATCATAAACAAAAACATTTACCGTGTCCCCAATTTTTTGTCCCTCTTGTTTATCAAAAACGCAGACCACATTTTGAGAGTTTCTTCCTCTCCATTGGTTAGGGTTCTTCTTGGAAGTCCCTTCTATCAATACTTCGTGGTTTTTGTTAAGGTAAGACTGCATTCTTTTTCGGGATAGTTCTCCTTGTAGGGCAATCACTTCAGAGAGTCTTCTTTGTTTTACATCCGCTGGTATGTTGTCCTCCATTTTCTTATGGGCAGGGGTGCCAGGTCTCTCGGAGTAGGCGAACATGTAGCCGTAATCATACTCTACCTCTCTCATGAGGGATAGAGTGTCTTGGTGGTCTTGCTCGGTTTCATTGCAGAAACCTACAATCATATCTTGTGAGAATGCTATATTAGGCACAATTTTCTTTGCCTCACGGATAAGTTCTAGGTATTCCTCTCTTGTATGTTGTCGATTCATGGCTTTTAGTATGGCATTACTTCCGCTCTGTACAGGGAGATGCACATACTTACAAATATTATCGTACTTTGCCATCATTCTAAACACATCAAGGCTCATATCTTGTGGATTGGAAGTTGCGAAACGGATACGCATTTGAGGAACGGCTTGGGCAACCATCTCTAATAACTGAGCAAAGTTGATTGCCGTAAGTTTTTGCATTTCGGAAGCCTTGTCAAAGTCCTTTTTCGCTCCACCTCCATACCAGAGATAAGAATCCACATTCTGACCCAATAGCGTGATTTCTTTATAGCCATTTTCCCAAAGCTCTTTGCATTCATTGATGATAGAGTGAGGGTCTCTACTTCTCTCACGCCCCCGAGTAAAAGGTACGACACAGAAAGTACACATGTTATCACAGCCACGAGTAATTGTTACAAAGGCTGTAACACCATTACCGCTAAGCCTCACAGGATTGATATCCGCATAAGTCTCTTCTTTGGAGAGAATGACATTGATGGCATCTCTTCCGTTTTCGGTTTCTTTAAGCAGGTTGGGTAAATCACGGTAAGCATCAGGCCCTACAACTAAATCTACTAATTTTTCTTCTTCTAAAAATTTGGTTTTTAGTCGCTCAGCCATACAGCCTAATACTCCCACTGTGAGACTTGGTTTTTCTTTTTTCAAGCTCTTGAATTGTGAGAGTCTCATTCTTACAGTCTGTTCTGCCTTTTCACGAATAGAACAAGTGTTGAGAAGAATGAGATCTGCTTCTTCTAAGTTTACGGTTGTGTTATATCCTTGGTCATGTAGGATAGATGCTACAATCTCACTATCAGAAAAATTCATCTGACAGCCATAACTTTCCAAGAATAATTTTTTAGTGTTTCCTACTTTATCGGCGATGGCATAGGCTTCGCCTTGTCTGGTTTCATCAATGTATTTACCTTCCACTTTCCTTGATTTTGAGATTTGAAAATTTATATTAAGGATTTTTGGTATAAACATCAAGCTTAATTTTAATGTCTCACCAATTACCTTTTAAATTTCAAAAGATAATGAATGCAAATATATAAAAAATATGACAAGTTGTCATAATGAAATGTGAGAGAAATGATAATAAATAAAAAAGCCCTAGACTTAACGCTAAGGCTTTAAATTTATCAATGCTGAAAAATATTAAGCATTTGGTTCAACAGATACAAAAGATCTGTTATCTCTCTTCTTCGTGAAAACTACTTTACCGTCTACTAAAGCGAATAAAGTATGGTCTCTACCAATACCTACATTCTCACCTGGGTGGTGCTGAGTACCTCTTTGTCTTACGATGATATTCCCAGCAATAGCTTCCTGACCACCAAAAATCTTCACTCCTAATCTTTTAGAATGAGATTCTCTACCGTTTTTGGAACTACCTACTCCTTTCTTGTGTGCCATTTCTTTTAACTTTTAAATGTTAGTTTACTGATTAACTCAATTATTTTTTTCTATTTTGAATTAAAATCCTGTAATAGATGTGATTTTGATTTGAGTTAATTGTTGTCTATGTCCATTCTTTACTTTGTAACCTTTTCTTCTTTTCTTTTTGAAAACGATTACTTTATCAGCTTGAACATGATCAATAATTTCTGCTTCCACAGAAACTCCTTTTACAGCTGGGGCGCCTACTGCTACCGCTCCGTTTGATGTAAGAAGAACTTTGTCAAAAGAAACTTTGTTTCCTTGCTCTCCTGCTAAACGATTTACGAATAACTTTTGGTCTTTTTCAACTTTGTATTGAAGCCCTGCTATCTCTACGATTGCAAACATTGTTATAAGTATTTAATTAAAATTATTTTGCAAAAATAGGATTTTTTTTCTAATTGACAAAAATTATTCTAACAATAAACAATAATGTTGGGAAAATCATTACCTTTGAAAGAAAAAATAACGATATGAGAAATTTGATTTTAATGTTATTGGGTATAGGGATTAATGCTCAAACATTGTATTTTTATCCAAAAGGGCAAGAGTTTTACGAAGGAGGGAATAAGCAGTTTTATAAGGAGTTAACAAGCGTTTTGAAGGAAAAAGACTATAAGATTTGTAGTAAAGATGAAGCACTTATGGTGAAAGTTTTGGTTTCTCAAGAGGGGAAAGTCCAGTATGTGGTGGAGGAGGATACCTTGGCGGTAAGTCAGAATAGGTGTGCTTATGATATGGCAAAATCTTCATTGTCTCATTTGAAGCATTGGAAACCTGCCGAAGTAGGAGGGAAGAAAGTGAAGGCGGTTGCTCGTTTTTTGTTTGTGCCGAATGATTTGATTCTCGGAGTGGAATATGACAAAACGCAGTATAAACCGATTGACTATAAGGATGGAAAGGATAAGGTTGCAAAATCCTTTCAGTCCTGTATGAATTTGAATGATTTTAGTTTTTCAGATTTTAAGTTGAAAGTTTATTTTGAAATTAATACTCAAGGAGCGATGCAGTTCATTCATGTTGATCCGTATGTAGATAACAGAGATTTTTTGAGAATGATAAGAAGGTGTGCTGGTTATCAAGACAAAAGATGGGAGTCTGCCTCTTATAAAGGGATAAAGTTGGTTACACCAGTTTTGAGTGGTTTTAATTTTATGAATGAGTGATAAAAAAGAGTTTTTTATCTTTGTATGCTAAAAGATTAAATGATGTTACCAAAAATAAATCCTACAAAAACAAGGGCTTGGGGAGAATTGTATCAATATTTTTCGGATAATGATTTGGATTTGAGGACTTTGTTTCAAGAAAACCCGAATAGATTTTCTGACTTTTCCGTAAAGAGAGAAAATTTTCTTTTTGATTATTCCAAGAATTTAATAGACGAGAAAGTTAAGGCTCTCTTGCTTCAATTGGCTGAGGAATGTCAATTAAAAGAAGCAATAGATAAAATGTTTTCGGGAGAGAAAATTAATGAAACTGAGAATAGAGTGGTATTGCATGTGGCATTAAGGGATTTTTCGGAGGAAGAAATAAATGTAAATGGAGAGAATGTGAAAATTGCCATCAAGAATGTTCTTGATCAGATGAAAGTTTTTTCTGAAAGAGTAATATCAGGCGAGCATAAAGGGTTTTCAGGAAAAGAAATTACAGATGTAGTAAACATAGGTATTGGGGGTTCTGACCTTGGTCCTGTGATGGTTTGCTCTGCCTTGAAGCATTTTAAAACGAGGTTGAATATTCATTTTGTCTCTAATGTAGATGGTAACCATCTTGTAGAAGTATTGAAAAATTTGAATCCAGATACTACGCTTTTTATCATTGCTTCTAAAACTTTTACGACTCAAGAAACAATGACAAATGCGATATCAGCAAAAAATTGGTTTTTAAAAGAAGTACAAGAGCAAGATATTTCAAAACATTTTGTCGCATTATCTACGAATATCACTGAGGTGAAAAAATTTGGGATTGCAGAAGAAAATATTTTTGAATTTTGGGATTGGGTTGGTGGTCGTTATTCGTTGTGGTCATCGATAGGATTGAGTATTGTATTGGCGATAGGATATGATAATTTTGAGCAGTTACTCAGAGGGGCATATGATTCTGATATCCATTTTAAAACTGCAGATTTTGAAGAAAATATTCCAGTTTTAATGGCAGTTTTAGGAGTTTGGTATCGTGATTTTTATGATGTAGCGAGTCATGCTGTTTTGCCTTATTCTCAGTATTTAGATAGATTTCCAGCGTATTTACAACAAGCAGATATGGAGAGTAATGGCAAATGTGTGGATAGAAATGGAGAATTTGTGAATTATAATACAGGACCGATTATTTGGGGAGAACCAGGAACGAATGGACAACATGCTTTTTATCAGTTAATTCATCAGGGGACAGAGCTTGTTCCTGCGGATTTTATTGCTTATGTGAAGTCTTGTAATCTAGTGGCAGACCATCAAGAAAAACTTTTGGCGAACTTTTTTGCACAAACTAAAGCGTTAGCATTTGGAAAGAGTGAAATAGAAGTAAGAGAAGAGTTAGCAAATCAAGGAAAGAGCGAAGAGGAAATACAAGCACTATTAAATTATAAAATATTTCATGGAAATGTGCCGACAAATTCATTTTTGTTCCAAGAATTAACACCATTTTCTTTGGGACAATTGATAGCTCTTTATGAGCATAAAATTTTTGTGCAAGGAGTGATTTGGAATATATATAGTTTTGACCAGTTCGGGGTAGAATTAGGAAAGGTTTTAGCTAATGAAATTCTCCCAGAATTACAACAAAATAAGAAAATTAATCATCTTGACGCCTCTACAAATGGGCTGGTGAACTATTTTATAGAGCATAAAGGTATTTAAGGGAATTTTATAATTTTGCGAAATAAATAACAATATGGCACAGATTTTAGATGGGCTGAAAGTATCCCAAGATATAAAAAAAGAGATTAAGGAAGAAGTTGATTGCATTATTACAAAAGGCGGAAAAGCACCTCATTTAGCTGCGATTTTAGTAGGAGAAAATGGAGCGAGTAAAGCTTATGTGAATAGCAAAGTTAAGGATTGTAAAGAGGTAGGTTTTACTTCTACTTTAGTAAAGTTTTCAGAATCTATCACAGAAGAAGAGCTTTTAGCTAAAATACAAGAACTGAATGAAAATCCAGAGATTGATGGATTTATTGTGCAGCTGCCATTACCCAAACATATGAATCAGGAAAAGGTAATTATGGCCATAGACCCTAGTAAAGATGTAGACGGTTTCCATCCAGAGAATTTTGGAAAGATGGCACTAGAGATGGAGGCGTTTTTACCAGCGACACCTTTTGGGATTTTAGAATTATTAGAAAGGTATAAAATAGAAACTCAGGGGAAACATTGTGTGGTGATTGGTAGAAGTAGAATTGTAGGGAAGCCGATGAGTATCTTAATGGGGAGAAAAGGCAACCCTGGGAATGCAACTATTACCATGGCTCATTCTTATACACCTAATATAGAAGAACTTACGAAACAAGCGGATATTGTGATTACCGCATTAGGAAAACCAAATTTCCTAAAAGGAGAAATGCTCAAAGAAGGAGCAGTGGTAATAGATGTGGGAATTACCCGAGTAGATGATGATAGTGAGAAAGGATATAAACTAGTCGGAGATGTAGATTTTGAGAATTGTAAGGAAAAAGCGAGTTACATCACGCCAGTTCCAGGAGGAGTAGGACCAATGACTAGAGCAATGCTCATGAAAAATACACTATTAGCATATAAAAATAGAATCAGATAGAAGAGGTACAAAATGACGGAAGTAACAAGAGAACAAGATGCTTTAATAAAACAAGGAAAAATGCTCCCCGTCATGGAGCATTTTTATACTATACAAGGTGAGGGAGCACATACAGGCAAGGCAGCGTATTTTATTCGTTTGGCGGGGTGTGATGTAGGCTGTCATTGGTGTGATGTGAAGGAGAGCTGGGATGCAGAACTTCATCCTTTGATGGATATGGAAAAACTAGCAGAGGAAGCTTCCGAGCAGTGTAAAACCATCATCATTACGGGGGGGGAGCCGCTGATGTGGAATTTGGAAATTTTAACGAAGAGCCTAAAAGACAGAGGTTGCACCATACACATAGAGACTTCTGGGTCATCACCAATTAGTGGGTATATAGATTGGATTACCCTCTCGCCGAAGAAGAGAAAACTACCTTTGCCAGAAGTGTATGAAAGGGCGAGTGAGCTTAAAATGGTGATATTTAACAATCATGACTTCAAATTTGCGGAGGAGGAAGCGAAGAAAGTTAACCCCAATTGCCGACTTTACCTACAATCAGAATGGAGTAAGAGGGAGCAGAATTACCCTAAAATAGTGGAGTATATTCTTGCCAATCCGCAGTGGCAGGCCTCCGTACAAACACATAAGTATTTGAATGTAAGATAATAGAAAGTGAATGAATCTCGCTGTAATGGGGTTCATTTTGTTATTACAGGCTTTGTGTCAATGCTTTTTAATGATTAGTATTATCACCAATAAAAAATTAAGATAGTTTTTGGTGTTTATTAGAATAATAGATAACTCTGCTAAGTTATTTTTACTTCATGAAGTAAAATTTTAATGGTTAAATAAAATAAGTTAGTTACAAATAAAAATCCCATATTCCTTTCAGAGTGTGGGATTTTTGTTATGGTTAGGGATTGATTTTGATGTTTTTGTCAAAGAGATTGATACCTCCCTTTACCCCAAAATCTAATGAGATTACATTGTAAGGAATGGATATGTTTTCTTTTTCAAAGCGTTTTTTGATTTTTATGATGGCTTCATCTTGGGCTTTTAAGAAATCATCATCTTTTTGGAACTTTATCCAAAATCTTAAAATAAAGTTAAAAGAAGAATTACCAATATTGGTAAAATAAAAATCAATATTTTCTTCTGGAAGGAGATAGTCCATGCTCTTAATCTCATCGATAGTGACTTGTTTCACAAAATCTAAGTCATCACCACAAGAAACACCGCTTTGTATAGTGACTCTTCTTTTACTCCAGAGAGAATAATTAGTAAAAGTTCCTGTATAGATGATTTGGTTAGGAATAGAGACCTCTTGTCCATTGATGTTTTTTATCGTAGTGGTGAGCCAACCAACATTTTGTACCTCTCCGTATTTATCATCTATCTCTATCCAGTCCCCTTCTTTATAGGGTATATGTGTTTTGAGGAGTAACCCAGAGAAAAAGTTAGATGCCACATCTTTGAAAGCAAACCCAGCAATGATTCCTATAATCCCAGCTCCTGCTAAGAAGTGAGAGAGTGCAGATTGTAGCCCTATTAACTCTGATGCAAGGAAAATTCCGGAGAATAAGAAAAATATATAAATAGATGTAGAAAGTAATTTTGAAAAATGGTTCTTTTTGAAAATGTATTTTAGTAAGATGGGCTAAAATAAAAAATAGGATAAATACAGTGATTCCATCAATAATTTTAGGTAAAGTGGAGAGTACATCATGTTCCCAATTCTGTAGTACATTTTCTATGTCAATGATTTGTTTGTCCATATGATTTATAACATTAAAAAAATTAAAGTTAGTCAATATAAATGATTTCTGTTCTTACTACTTTTTTTTCTAGTTTTTCTAGTGCTTTTTGGTAGGTTTGTATTTGTTTTCGGTGTTCTTTTTCTTTCTCTTTTCCTGTTTTAAAGTCTATAATGATATAGCCTTCATGATTTTTGATGATGCGGTCTGGTCGGTAGATGCTTTGCTCTCCGTTTTCTTCGGTGATGAGTATTTCTCTTTCATTGAGAACTTCTTGGACTTCTTCGCTGAAAAAATGAGAGTATTCTGAGTGGTTGATGATTTTCAAAATCATTTTTGAGATAGTATCTTTTTCTTCTTGGGTGATGTTTCCTTGTATCAGTTGGTTTTCCAAAACTTTTTCTACATCATTTTGATGTAAAATTTGTGCAAAAATATCATGAATAAGAATCCCTAATCTTACTTTTTGATTACGATTCTGATAGTTTTTAGAAGGGGTAGCGATTTTGATGTTATTGATATTCTTTTGGTCGTTTTGTAGGATATGAACAGACATGGTCTGGTGTTGTATTTTCTGTTTTTTACTTTGTTTTTTTAGTTCGTTTTCAGAGATGGGATAGAGGTCAAAACTATCCGTATTATGATGATTAAATTGATTAACAAAATCAAGGATTTCTAAATGATTCGTGGAATTATTTGGCTTTTCAAGATAAAGGAAAAGTTGTTCTACAGGACGAGTTGTGGCTACATATTGTACACAGATGCGGTCGATGGTGTTTTTATAGGTGTTCACATGATTAAACTTCATAATATCTTCATCGTAGGCTTCAAATTCTTTTCCAAATCCAGAAATATTTATGGAGTGTAGTTGGGTGTTTTCTTCAGTTAAATCATACCATTCTGTGAATTTTCCATCATGGTTTTTGTTTTCCATTGGAAGAAAAACCACAGGAAATTCTAGTCCTTTGGCTTTGTGTATGGTCATGATTTGTATTGCATCTATATTGTCAGAGGCTTGTATAGCGATTTCCTTTCCTTCGTCTTCCCAATATTTTAGGAAATCTTTAAGGGTAACACCATTATGTTGGGTAAAGGCATAGAGCATTTCCAAGAAATTGAGGATGAAATCAGTCTCTTTTTCCTTTACCGAGAATTCATTGATGAAATGTTCTATAAAATTATAGAGATTGAGTCTTGGTGAATGACAAAAGTGAAGGGAAAGGTTGTATTTTTTTTGAATAAATTCCAAGAGTTCTTTCTCTGATTCTATAGCCAAAATTTCAAATATTTCTGCTGAAAATTCATTGATTTTTATCCGTCTTAATTCATTGAGCCAATAAAACATGATGATGAGTGAACTTTTATTTTTCGGAGTAATGCTCCATTGCAGGAAAGAGATGAGTGCTTTTAAGGTTTTGGAAAGATTGAGAGTAAGGCCTTTTTCAGAAATAGTTTTGATGAATACTTTTTTGCTTTTATATAGCACTTCTTGATTTCCAAGGAGTTGGGAATAATTGGCAATGTCAGAATTTCCACGGCATAGGATACAAATGTCAGAGAATGAAAAGCCATTATCTAAACATTGCTGAATATCTTTGTGCATCTTTTCTACGACATTTTCATAGAAATCGTTTCTCTTACTATTCTCTATAAGATGGGTATAAACTCGTCCATTTATTTTAGATTTTGGATTTTGTTGAGCATCTTTTCCAAAAATTATTTGATGTTCATTATTAAGTTTTTGTGAAATAAACTCATATAAATGATTATTGAAGTCTACAATATTTTTAGCACTTCTATAATTGTCTCCCAAGGTTTCTTTTCGTGCAGGAATGGGGGAATGCTCTTTATGATTGATGATGTCTAACATTAGTTGGCTATCACCTCCGCGGAAACGATAAATACTCTGCTTAGGATCTCCTACAAGAGTAAAACTTGTTCCTTCTGAAGTAATGGTATGATCTCTTAAAGGCAAAAAGTTTTGCCATTGTAGAGAGGAGGTATCTTGAAATTCATCAAAAAAATAGTGAGAATATCTTGTTCCTACTTTTTCATAAATAAAGGAGGAGGGCTCGTTACTGAGATTTTCATTGATGAGAATATTAAATTTAGAAAGTAAAACAAGGTCTTTTTCTTCCTCTATTTTCACTAGTTCATCTTGAATTTCTTTATTTACTCGTAAAGGAAGAAGGGAGTGTAATATTTTCTCCTTCTTGTGAGTCAAAATTCTATTGGTGATGATGGATTTTCTATTTTCAATCAAGAAATTAAGAATGTCAAAAATCTCATTTTCTTTATGTTTCGCTTTTCCAGAAGCTCCTTTTTGGAAGTTTTCAATGGCTTTCGTTTCATTATTTGGAAGAGGGAAATCAGCCCTTTCCTCATTGAAAAATCTAATGACCTCAAAGAAAAACTTTGCAATTCCATTTTGTTTTCCTCCTGCAAAATCTTCTATGGCTAAATCTTTTTCCTTGATGAGATTTATTGTTTTTTTTGCAATGTTGATAGAGTCTTCTCGGAGGAGTTTTATATCTTTTCGGATTTTGTTTTTTAGCCTTTCATAAGCTTTCCAATCAAAACCTTGATTGTCTAAAAGTCTTTTATAATGGATATCACTGATGAACTTTTTAGCAGAATTATAAAGTTCTTGGCTGAGATTAATTCTTTTTTCATTATCCAAATTATACTCTACGAAATCCATAAAAGTATCGGAAATTTTAGGATTATTACCAATTTGATTTAGCATTTGGTCTACTGCTTCTATCAAATATGGTTCTGGTTGAATTTCCAAATTAAAGTTTTGTGCCAATCCTAGTTCGTACGAAAAAGAACGAACGAGTTTAGAGTTAAATTTATCAATTGTGCCGATGTTTAGAGTAGAATAATGATGCAGAATATAATCTAGAGTGTTTTTAGCACGGCGATGAAGCTCCTCCAAAGGAATGTTTTTACCATTGGTTTTGAATTTTTCATAAATCCCTAAAAGTTCAGGGCAGTTTTGATAATCTTCGGAGACAAACTTTCCAAGCCACTGTAGGATTCGTTCCTTCATTTCATTGGCAGCCTTATTGGTGAAAGTTAAGGCTAAAATATGCTTGATGACATCTCTTTGATAGGGTGAATCTAAACAAATCATCAGTAGTTTTTGTACCAAAGTATAGGTTTTTCCTGACCCTGCGGAGGCATTAATTACAGTGTAGTTTGACTTCATTTTATTTTTGTTAAGGAACTTTCTTTTTTAAAAGACAAATTTAAGTATTTATTAAGATAAGAAATTATAAAATTTTTCAAAGATTTTAATTAGATTTGTGCTAAGATTAACAATAAAATAGAATATTCATGGGATTTATTTCTTTTATCAATGCGAGACAAGTGTTGGATTCTCGTGGAAATCCAACGGTGGAAGTAGAAGTTTTTACAGAAAGTGGAGCAATGGGGAGAGCGGCTGTGCCTTCTGGTGCTTCTACAGGAGAGCATGAAGCAGTGGAACTTCGTGATGGTGGTACTGAATTTTTAGGGAAAGGGGTAACAAAAGCGGTGGAAAATGTGCGAGAGATTATTGCTCCAGACTTGATAGGTTTGCCTGTTACTCAACAAAATTTGATTGACCAAATCATGATAGAGGCAGATAGCACGAGTAATAAAGGGAATTTGGGAGCAAATGCAATTCTTGGAGTTTCGTTGGCGGTGGCAAAAGCAGCAGCGGCTCATTTGAGAATGCCTCTTTACAAATATGTAGGTGGTGTGAATGCGAATACTCTTCCCGTTCCGATGATGAATGTCATCAATGGAGGTTCTCATTCAGATGCACCGATAGCTTTTCAAGAATTTATGATAATGCCAGTAAAAGCAGATTCTTTTTCTCATTCTTTGAGAAAAGGAACGGAGATTTTTCATCATTTGAAATCTATTTTGAAATCTCGCGGATTATCCACCGCAGTGGGAGATGAGGGAGGTTTTGCCCCAACTTTTAAGGGAACAGAAGATGCCTTGGATACACTTTTACAAGCGATAGAAAAAGCAGGATACAAACCAGGAGATGATATTATGTTGGCATTAGATTGTGCATCTTCGGAGTTCTATAAAGATGGAATTTATGATTATAGAAAATTTGAGGGAGAAGGCGGAGCATTTAGAACTCGTGAAGAGCAAGTATTTTATTTGGCAGAATTGACACAGAAATATCCTATTATCTCCATTGAAGATGGAATGCAGGAAGATGATTGGGAAGGGTGGAAACTTCTAACGGAGAAGATTGGAGATAGAGTGCAGCTGGTAGGAGATGACCTTTTTGTAACAAATGTAAATCGCCTTTCTCAAGGGATAGAGCAAGGAGTGGCTAACTCTATTTTGGTAAAAGTAAACCAAATCGGTTCACTTTCTGAAACGATGGCTGCCGTGCAGATGGCTCAGCATAATAAATATACTTCGGTAATGTCCCACCGTTCAGGAGAAACGGAAGATTCTACTATAGCAGACCTTGCTGTAGCGATGAACTGCGGACAAATCAAAACAGGTTCGGCTTCTCGTTCAGACAGAATGGCGAAATACAACCAACTTTTAAGGATAGAAGAAGCTCTTGGTGAAACGGCGATTTTCCCTGGGATGGATGCCTTTAAAATCAAGAGATAGTAATAAAATTAATGAATAAAATGGAAAATCAGAACTTTCAAAATCCTTCGCCTATCTATCGAGATAATAAAAAGGTCTTAGCAGGAGTTTTAGCTATCATGTTAGGAGGTTTTGGTATTCATAAATTTATTTTAGGATACACCAAAGAGGGAGTTCTTCAAATATTAATGAGTTTTTTCTCGTGTGGATTAGCGAGTGTTATTCCTTTTGTAGAAGGGATAATTTATCTTACAAAATCTGATGAGGAATTTTACCAAATTTATCAAGTAGGAAGAAGACCTTGGTTTTAAGATGATAATCCAAAATATATAAAGGATTTCTTTGTGGATTGGATACCTTTAAAAAAATAAGAGATAATGAAAAGAAGATTAGTATTATTGCTGATGCTCATGGTTCAGTTTTTCATGGCACAGAAAAAAGTGGAAGATTATCTGCATTTAGGAGATAAATATAGATTTGATAATAAGGATTATAAGCTAGTATGGAGTTCTCATCCGATGGATAATTTCTACAAACAAGAGTATATTTTGCCAAATGAAAATGTAGAAAAATACACGAGGATGATTATGATTGATTTCTTGGAAGGAGATTTAACTCCAAAGGATGCCATAAGCAATAATATCAATAATTTGGAGAATAGTAAAAAGCAAAATCCTATCATAAATTATCAAATGTATGAAAGAGAGGGTGAGTATATGCTTGATTTTATAATAAGTAAAAACTCTCAGGATGGAAAGGAAATTCTTATTTTAGAAAGAAATGTTTATCGATATTTTAGAATAAATACACCGAAGAGAAAGGGTGTTTTGCTTTTTGGCGTTAGTGACAGAGCATATACTAAAAAAGAGATGGATAATATGTTTTCTGTCTTGAAAAATAAAAAACTTGATTTAGTAAATAAAGTAATCCAAATAGAAGTTCCTAAAATAAAATAACATTTAAGGAAGGAAAAAATGATAGGTCTTTTCTTACATTATAGCAAAAAATTATGAAACTAAATATTAGCAACGAAACGGGAAGACTAAGAAAAGTAGTTCTTGGTCAGCCAGTATCTATGGGGGTAAATCCTACTTTGGAGGAGAGTTATGATGCAAAGTCTTATTATACGATACAGCATAATATTTACCCAATGGAAGAGGATATCATTTTTGAAATGACGGAATTTGAGAAAGTTCTTAGGAAATATGATGTAGAGGTTATTCGTCCAGATATTATCAAAGATTACAATCAAGTATTTGCCCGAGATGTGGCATTTGTCATAGAAGATAAGATGATATTGTCCAACCTTATTCCAGATAGAGCTGATGAACAGGGGGCTTATTCTAAAATTTTTGAGCAAGTAGAATGGCGAAAGATAATCAATCTCCCAGATACGGCTCATATAGAAGGGGGAGATGTGATAGTATGGAATGATTTTCTATTTATAGGAACTTGTTTTAGTGAAGATTATAGAAATTATAAGACTGCTAGAACTAATGAGTATGCGATAGAAATTCTCAAGGAATTTTTTCCTAAAAAAAGAATAATAGATTTGGATTTGAAAAAAAATGATAAAATTCCTTATCAAGGGGTTTTGCATTTGGATTGTACTTTTAATCCAGTGGGGGAGGATAAGTGTATTATTTATAAAAATGGCTTCGTTAATGAGAGTGATTATAGACTGATTTTGGATATTTTTGGGGAAGAAAATTGTTTTCATGTCAATGACCAAGAGATGTTTGAAATGTTTCCTAATATTTTTTCAATTTCTCCTGAAATAGTAGTTTCTGATAAAGCTTTTGCAAGAATGAATAATTTTATGAGAGAGAAATGGAGCATGGTAGTAGAAGAAATTCCATATCGTGAAATTTCTAAAATGGGCGGACTTTTAAGATGTTCTACAATGCCATTAATTAGAGAATAAAAAAATAATAAAAATGCAGACAACAGATTCAGTGTTAATGATAGAGCCTGTGGCTTTTGGATATAATGAGCAAACAGCCGAAAATAATTATTTTCAAGTAAATTCAGAAAATGAAAGAACTCAAATTAGAGCTTTGGAAGAGTTTAATGGGTTGGTGGAAAAACTTCGACAAAGAGGGGTAAATGTGGTAGTAATAAAGGATACTCTGGAGCCTCATACGCCTGATTCTATTTTTCCTAATAATTGGGTGAGTTTTGGTAGAGATGGTAAAGTGGTGCTTTATCCTATGTTCGCTCATAATAGAAGAGATGAACGCCGAATGGATGTTTTAGAAGAGCTTAAAAATCAAGGTTTTGAGATTTCGGAAGTGGTGGATTTTACTTTTGGAGAAAAAGAAAATCGGTTTTTAGAAGGGACGGGCAGTATGATTTTTGACCACAAAAATAGATTAGCTTACGGTTCCGTTTCATTGAGATTAGATGAAGATTTGTTTAGAGATTTCTGTCAAAAAATGGATTTTACGCCAGTTGTTTTTCATGCTTTCCAAACGGTGAATAATCAAAGATTGTCGATTTATCACACAAATGTGATGATGAGCGTGGGAGATAAATTTGTTATTATATGTTTGGACTCAATAGATGATACTTTTGAACGGCAAAATGTAGTGGAGCAAATCCAAAATTCAGGGAAAGAAATTATAGAAATTACCGAAAATCAAATGCAGAATTTTGCAGGAAATATGCTTCAAGTAAGTAATTCAAAAGGTGAAAAATTTTTGGTAATGAGCGAAACGGCTTATCGCTCTCTATCAGAAGAGCAAATTCAAAGAATAGAAAAATATAATGAAATTATTTATTCAGATTTGAATGTTATAGAAACCAATGGAGGAGGAAGTGCAAGATGTATGCTGGCGGAGATATTTTTACCAAGAATTTAAATGATAAAAAGGTTTCATTATTTTTTAGTAATGAAACCTTTTTTATGATGTTTATTTCAAACTTAAAATGGCTAATCGATATCCGTTTAGTCCAAATCCAGAGAGTACAGCATCTGTATAAGGGGCTGTTACGGATTTTTGGCGAAATTCTTCTCGCTTATAAATGTTGCTAATATGCACTTCTATTTTAGGTTTTTGAATATTTTTAAGGCAATCGGCAATAGCGTATGAGTAATGAGTATAAGCAGCAGGATTAATTATAACAGCATCAAAATCATTTTTTTGTAGTCTATTAATAATTTCGCCTTCTATATTAGATTGATAGAAAGAGATTTCATCGTTAGGGAATTCCTCTTCTAAGATATTTAAGAAATCTTCCATGGAAGTTTTCCCATAGATTTCGGGTTCGCGATTTCCTAAAATATTGAGATTAGGACCGTTAATGATGAGTATTTTCATTATAAGTTAAATATTTCATTTTAATGCTAATTGGATTACTTCATTCATCGTAGAAACATAATGAATTTTTAGATTTTTGAAATAATCACCTTTGATATCTTCTACATCTTTTTTATTATCCTTACAAAGGATAACTTCTTTTACCCCAGATCTTATTGCTGCTAAGAGCTTCTCTTTGATACCTCCGACGGGTAATACCTTTCCTCGTAGGGTAATTTCTCCTGTCATTGCAAGGTTAGGTTTTACTTTTTTTTTGGTAAAGCTCGACACCATAGAAGTGAGCATAGCAATTCCAGCAGAGGGACCATCTTTAGGAGTTGCTCCTTCTGGTACATGGATATGAATGTTTTTCTTGGTAATATCTTCAAGAGAGATGCCTAATTCATCATGCTTTGCTTTAATGTATTCCAAAGAGAGTGTAGCGCTTTCTTTCATTACATTTCCAAGGTTGCCAGTCATGGTTAGGGAGCCTTTACCTTCTGATAGAATACTTTCAATGAAGAGAATATCTCCACCCACGCTTGTCCAAGCTAGACCAGTTACAACCCCAGGGATATCAGCTATCTCCGAAGAATTTGATTGGGACATCGGAACTCCTAAAATTTCATCAATTTGTTCAATGGATATTTTAGGATTATATTCTTTTTCCATGGCAATTTGTAATGCCACCCATCTTGTGATTGCAGCAATGTTTTTCTCTAATCTTCTCACTCCACTTTCACGAGTATGTGCTTCTACAATGTGTTGTAATTCTTTATTGCCAAGTTTTATTTGGTCGGATTTTAATCCGTGATTTTCTATTTGTTTTTTAACTAAATGTTTCTTTGCAATTTCAACTTTTTCTTCCAATGTATATCCAGATAGATTGATGATTTCCATTCTATCTAATAAAGCTCTCTGGATAGGGGCAAGACTATTTGCTGTAGCGATAAACATGACCTTAGATAAGTCATATCCTATTTCTAAATAGTTGTCATAGAAACTATTATTTTGTTCTGGGTCAAGGACTTCTAACAAAGCAGAAGAAGGGTCGCCATGAGTTCCTGTATCAAGTTTATCTATTTCATCTAAAATGATTACGGGATTAGAGGTCCCTGCCTTTTTGATAGATTGCAAGATTCGTCCTGCCATTGCACCGATATAGGTTTTTCTATGCCCACGGATTTCACTTTCATCATGTAGTCCTCCGAGAGATAGCCGAACATATTTTCTCCCCAAAGCATCAGCGATGGACTTTCCTAATGAGGTTTTTCCCACTCCAGGAGGCCCTGCTAAACATAGTATGGGAGATTTCATGTTGTTTTTTAATTTTAACACAGCCATGTATTCCAAAACTCTTTTTTTGATACCCTCCATACCAAAATGGTCTTTGTTTAGAATTTTTTCGGCTTTTGGGATATCAAAAATATCTTTGGAATATTTTTCCCAAGGGAGTTCTGTAAAGAAATCTAAATAATTTCTTTGTACATTATAGTCTGGTGAGTTGGGATTGTGTCTTTGAAGACGAAGAATTTCTTTTTGAAAATGTTTTTCAACTTCTTCGTTCCATTTTATTTTTGATGCTTTTAATTTTAGTTCTTCGGCATCATTTTCACTGCCACCCCCTAACTCCTCTTGTATTGTTCTAATTTGTTGATTTAAGAAAAACTCTCGTTGCTGTTTATCTAATTCTTTACTTGTTTTTTTATGAATATTATTTCTTAATTCCAGTTTATTGAATTCTTCTACCAATAATTCGTAGCATTTTTCAGCACGAGTAAATAGACTTTTTTCTTCCAAAAGTTTTTGTTTATTGTGGGTAGAAAAATTGGCGTTTACACAGATAAAATTAAGTAAATCTTCTTCTTTATTGATATTTTTTAAGGCAAAATTTGCTGCATTAGGAATGCTTGGATTAAGTTCAATGATTTTAATTGTTAAATCCTTGATGTTATCTATCAAAGCCTGAAACACTTCTTTGTTTTTGGGTGAAGAATCTCTTAATTTGTTAATCTCTGCACGGAAATAAGGCTCTACAGTAGTGTAATTTTTAATCTTAAAACGATGAATACCACGAGTAATTGCCGTTATGTTTCCATTAGGAAGTTCTATTATTTTAATAATTTTGGAAATGGTACCGATAAGGTTTAAATCCTTAACATTTAAACTCTCAATATTTGGATTTTTTTGGCTTACAATACCAATATATTCTTTGTTTTGATAAGCCTCTTGAAGTAGTTTTATAGATTTATTTCTTCCAGCTGTGATGGGAAGAATTACTTTAGGAAATACTACGGTATTCTTTACGGGAAGAATAGGGTATGTTTCTTGTTCTTTTGGTTGTTCATTGAGATTATCGGAGATTTCTTCCGTTACAATGCTAAAACCATCATCTATCAAATTATCAAGAGGTATTTCTTTAAATTCTATCATAATTTCTTAAAAATCGTATAAATAAAATGACATTTTGTCATTATTGATAATAATAAATTTTCCAAGAATACTTAATACTCTTGAAAAAGAAAACTTGTTTTAGTATACGACAATTCTTATGCCAATAGATTTTTTACGCCAAAAAGACATTTAATTGTTAATTAAATTCTTATTTTTGTATAATGGAAGAGAGTATAGTGAAAATTCCCATGGTAGAAATTCCTATCCAAGGAGTAAAATTATTTATAAAGAGGGAGGATTTGGTGCATCGAGAGATTTCGGGGAATAAGTATTGGAAGATGTTTTATAATGTTAAAAATTACCTTGCCAAACCCAAACCGCAAATAGAGAATAGATTGATAATCACTTTTGGGGGAGCTTTTTCTAATCATATTGCTGCAACTGCAGCCGTAGGTGAGAAGTTTGGTGTAAAAACTTTAGGAGTTATTAGAGGAGAGGAATTAGAAGGAAATTGGAAAGATAATCCTACATTGATGGATGCTTCTCGTAGAGGTATGGAGTTTTTATTTGTGAGTAGAGAGGCATATCGGGATAAGGAAAAAATAAGCGAAAGCCTTCAAAAACAATATCCTGAAGCTCTAATAGTGCCAGAAGGAGGAACGAATGAGTGGGCGGTAAAAGGTATTCAATATATGTTAGATGAGAGGACTCAAGGATTTGATTATTTATGCAGTGCGGTGGGAACAGGAGGAACGCTCTCAGGTTTGATGAAGTATGCAGAAAATCATCAAAAAGTTTTAGGATTTAAGGTGGTAAATGATACTTCTGTAGATGAGAGAATTTTTCAATTAAGTGGAAAGAATAACCATATTCTTTTTGATGCTCATGAAGGAAGATATGGTAAAATTACAGGGGAAACAATAACTTTTATCAATGATTTTTATGATAAATATGAAATCCCGTTAGATCCAATATATACAGGAAAAATGATGAGAATGTTATTCCAACTCATAGAAGAAAATTATTTCCCTGAAAATGCTAAAATTTTGGCATTTCATACGGGGGGAGTGCAAGGGATTTTAGGAGCTAATGAGTTTTTGAAAAAGCAAAAAAAAGAACTGATAAAATTCGGATTTAACTAAAAGTAAATTTCAATAAGTTTTTGTAAATATTTAGATTAAATAAAAATGAAAAAAATAGTAATGGCTTTGTTCATGGGAGTTATGCCATGGTCTTTTGCTCAAGAATGGAAAACGGATGATCAATATATTCAGAATTTCGCGAAATATGCCGTGGAAGAAATGGAAAAGTATAAAATCCCAGCAAGTATCAAGTTGGCTCAAGGTATTTTAGAGACAGGAGGAGGGCAGAGTCGTCTGGCGAGAGAGGGTAAAAATCATTTTGGAATTAAATGTAAAGAGGAATGGACAGGGAAAACGATGAAACACACTGATGATGCTCCTAATGAGTGCTTCCGTGTGTATGATAATCCGTGGGAGTCTTATCGTGATCATTCATTGTTTTTAGCAAATAGAAAATATTATGTGGGTCTTTTTAAGTTAGATATCAAAGATTATAAAGCTTGGGCTCATGGCTTAAAAAAAGCAGGGTATGCAACAAACCCTAGATACGCTTATATATTGATAGATAGAATAGAGAGATATAGATTGCATGAATTTGACCACCTAAAACCGCATGAAGTAGAAGATAAATTAAGGGAACTTTATCCAGGGTATCGTACTACTTCTGATGAATTTTTGGTAAAAGCCAAAGTGCCTTCGGTAGTAGAAGAAAAAACAATAGTAGCAGTAGTAGAGCCGAAAAAAGAAGAGCATGTAAAGATATTGACAAAACAAGAAATTTTAGATGCTCTTACAATTCAAACCCATCCTAACGGAGGCTTAAAATATGTAGTTTTAGGAGGAGATTTAGATTTAACATTATTATCTGAAAAATATAAAATTAACGAAAGTAGATTGATGACTTATAACGAGTTGAGATCTAAAAAATTAAAGAAAAATCAAATTATATTTTTAGAATACAAAAACTCGGAAGGGAATCAAGATTTTTACACCGCTCAAAAAGGGGATAAAATGTATGAAATTTCACAGAAATTTGGGATAAAACTCCGTAAACTATACACTAAAAACAGAATGGAGGAAGGAAGAGAACCAAGAGAAGGGCAGGTTATTTACTTAAAAACAAAAAAGCCAAGAAGGGTATAAAAACAAGAAAAGCACACTGAAATATAGTGTGCTTTTTTATTGTTGAATTTTTATTTTTTTGTTACAGGGAAAGATATTTTTAGGACCACATCTTTGTTTTCAGAAGGAGCCTCTAAAAATATCTCTTCTAGCATTCCATTTTTTAAACTGTCTTTTTTGATTTGATTCAAGAGTTGATTTATAGCATATACTCTCTGTTCATATTTACCTCTGTAATAAACACTATAGACTTTGGTTTTTTCTACTTTTTTGAAAATAAAATTGTTATCTGATATTTTTTCTTGTTGAGATAAAGGTATGCCATAGAAATAAGAAATTTCTTTATCTTTCAAGTTATTAGCTTCCGTGATGAGAATGGGTAGACCAAATTCATCCTCTCTTTTTGCTAAATCTTTGGTTACTAGGGATATTAGTTTGTTATGGTTGATGTTAATGTTTTTAAATAAATTTCCTTTCTGATTGTTAGTATTAATGCCTATTAGCAATTTTTCCTCTTGCTCCTCTATCATTATGCTATCATATTTTATTTGTCCAAACATGATTTCCCGCTCTACTTTTTTGGAAAGAATTCTATTTAGGTTTTTCATGCTTTGTTCTATTTGGGTATCAATTTTTTCTTGACTGATTAAATCCAAAAATCTTTTGAATAAAGGGATTTTAGGAGTTTCTATGAGCCAAATTAATTGTGTTTTCTCTCCTTTGGGGATGAATTTTATTTCTATCTTATAAGGGGTAGAGATTCCGTTTTCGTAGATTTCATATTTTATTGTTTTATTTGGTTTGCTATTTCGGATAAATATTTCTCCAAAATCTGTAGGATTGTGAGTGTTGATATATTTCATTGAACTACCTTTTCCTTCGTAAGGTGAAAAGTAGGAGAAGGAATATTTTTGCCCAGAGGAAAATTGGTGATTCCACCTTGTAAAATTTTGGAAATTAGTAAATTGAGAAAAAACTTTATTTACATTATAGAAAATCTCTTTTTTTACAATGAAGTTTTTCTTTTCATCATGGGTATTGAGTAAGTTTAATCCAATCCCTCCTAATAAAACGAAAAATAAAAATATATATTTAATCCAACGCACGATAATATTTTTAAGCAAAGATAGATTTTTAATCTACTTTAGGCAATATTCTATAAATTATAAGCGTTAAATATTTTTATTATCTTTGTGCCATTATGCAGAAAATTCTAATAGTAGAAGATGAGAAAAGTATCTCAAATATTCTTGAAAGCATACTTAGTGATGAAATAGAGAATTCTGAAATTATAGTTACGGAGAATGGTTTTGATGCATTTAAGTTAATTGAAAAAAATGATTTTGATTTAATAATTTCGGATATAAAAATGCCAAAATTATTAGGAACAGAGCTTCTTCATCAGAGCCTTCAATTGAGACCAGAATCTGTTTTTATTATGATTTCTGGGCATGCAGATATTGATATTGCAGTAGGTTGCCTAAAAAAAGGTGCGTATGATTTTATCTCTAAACCAATTGATATTAACCGATTGATAACGAGCGTTAAGAATGCTTTGGATAAAAAAAATCTACAAAGTCAAAATAAGACTTTAGTAAAAGAAAATACGCAACTGAAGAAAAAAATCAATAAGAAGTATCAGATGATAGGAGATTCTCCTGCATTGAAAAAGATTCAAGATATTATTCAGAAAGTGGCGGTTACTGATGCTCGTGTGCTAATAACAGGTCCTAATGGTTCAGGAAAAGAATTGGTGGCACATGCTATTCATTCTTTGAGTGCAAGAAGTAAAGCTCCAATTGTAGAGGTTAATTGTGCTGCAATTCCTTCAGAATTGATAGAAAGTGAACTTTTTGGACATACTAAAGGTTCGTTTACTGGAGCGATTAAGAATAAGCAAGGGAAGTTTGAACAAGCAAATGGGGGTACTATTTTTTTAGATGAGATAGGAGATATGAGTTTGGTAGCACAAGCCAAAGTGCTTCGTGCTTTACAAGAAAGTAGAATTTCTCCAGTAGGAAGTGATAAAGAAATAAAAGTAGATGTCCGAGTTTTGGCTGCAACGAACAAAGACCTTAAAAAAGAAATAGAAGCAGGAAAATTTCGTGAAGACCTTTACCACCGCTTATCGGTGATAGAAATATGTGTGCCATCTTTAGATGAGAGAAAAGAAGATATACCATTTTTGGTAGATTATTTTGTGAAACAAATTTCGGAGGAGCAAGGCTGTTATGTAAAGGATTTTGACTCAGATGCGATTAAAGCTTTGCAAAATTTTTCTTGGACAGGAAATATCCGAGAGCTTAGAAATATAGTAGAACGATTGATAATTTTAGGAGGAAATCCTATAACGGCTGAAGATGTAGCCAATTTTGTTAAAAAATAATAGAATGTTTTTATCTCTTAATCTTAAATACACTAGAGAGTGTTTGAAACTTGCTTTACCTGTAATGCTTACTCAATTGGGACAAGTTTCTGTGAATCTATTTGATAACATGATGGTAGGAAATATGCTTGGAGCTAATGCGTTAGCATCTACGGCTTTGGCAAATTCTGTTTTTTTTTCATTTTTTATTTTTGCGGTGGGGTTTTCATTTGCGATTCCTCCGTTGGTTTCGGAGGCACAAAGCCAGAACAATCATGATAGAATCAATAGTGTTTTTCGCCATGGAATGGTGGTAAATCTTTTGATAGGGGGAGTTTTGACACTGGTATTATTTATGGTATCTCCATTGCTTTATCATGCGAAGCAACCAGATGAGATTATTCCTGATGCTATTTTATATTTGTCTATTATTTCTTTAAGTGTGGTTCCTGTAATGGGTTTTCAGACTTTTAGGGAGGTTTCTGAGGGGTTGTCTTATACTTTGGGAGTTACAATAGCAACGGTTGCTGCTAATATCATCAATGTTGCGTTGAACTATGTTTTTATGAAGGGATTATTTGGCATTGCACCAATGGGGGTAGCAGGAGCTGCTTATGCGACATTAATAGCCAGAGTTTTTTCATTGATTTTTATCTATTTAGTAATGAAAAATCATCCAATCACGAGGAGATATATTAATGATTTAAGTTTTAAATTATCCTTTTTTAAAAAAGAAATGTTCCGAACTTTGGTCAAATTAGGTTTTCCTACTGCTTTACAATTATTTTTTGAAGTGACGGCCTTCGCTTTGGCATCTTTTATTTGTGGTTTGGTTAGCACAACGGATATTGCAGCTCATCAGGTGAGTATGAGTATGGTTTCGTTTACTTTTAATCTTTGTGCAGGATTTGGGGTAGCTTCTACTATTATGATAGGAAAAAAGCGAGGCGAAAAAGATTTTATAGGTGTAAAAGAAGTAGGGGTGAATAATATGAAAATGGTATTCTTATTCATGCTGTTAAGTTGTATTACTTTTACCCTTTTTAAAGATATATTGCCAACATATTTCACTAAAGAAGGCGAAATGGCTGTAGTTGCTTTAGCATCACAATTATTGATTATAGCATCATTATTTCAATTGTCAGATGGAATGCAGTTGGTTTCTTTGGCTTGTCTTCGAGGGCTTCAAGATGTGAGGGTGCCGAGTATTATTACTTTTGTAGCATATTGGTTGGTTACTCTTCCTTTGGGTTTTTTCCTTTGCGTAACGATGAATATGGGAGCTTATGGGATGTGGATTGCTTTCGGAGTAGGGCTTACTATTTCAGCGGTTTTGTTAGCTGTAAGATTTTTGAAAATAAGTACAGAAATAACATAATATCTTAAGTTTTATTCTTCTAAAATTTTTGTGATGAATTTTAGGTATTTTATGGCTAGGTTTTTTTGTTTTATCAAGGTGTTATAAATGCTGTCTTCACTTAAAACTCCATGGGGAATGTTTTTTGGAATTTCCTCTTCGTTACTCGCAAAAAAATCTTTTTGCCATTTGTTCACTATAATAGTAATCTAATAGTAATTTATATTCTTTTTGTTGTTTTTTCCATTGGGTTAAAAAACTATTGGCTTCTTTTAAGAATATTTCTGTTTGGTTAAGAATAATTTCTTTTTCAATGATGTTTTTTAATCTTTCTTCTGTCATGATTTGTTTTTCTTAAAAATAAAAATCCTATGAATTTTCATAGGATTTTTTTAGAATTATATTATTTTAGGAAATTTTGCGGGGTTACTTTCATGGAAAATTTCATAAACTTTTTCCACAATATCTTCCACGGATGGTTTTGAGAAATAATCGCCATCTGAAGCATATGCTGGTCTATGGTTTTTGGCTGTAAGTGTCGTCGGTAAGCTATCCAAATATCTGAAAGCACCTTGCTTTTCTAAAATTTGTTGCATAATATACGCTGAAGCTCCACCTTCTACATCTTCGTCTATGACCATGAGACGATTGGTTTTTTTTACACTTTCTAAAATTTCTGCTGTAATATCAAATGGAATAAGTGATTGTATATCAATAATCTCAGTATTTATTCCAAGTTTCTCTAATTCATTAGCTGCTTCCATTACTATTTTCCAAGTAGAGCCATAAGTTACTAGTGTAATATCTTTTCCAGCCTTAGTGATTTCTATTTTTCCTACAGGAAGAGTAAATTCGCCAATGTTATCGGGCTGTTTTTCTTTTAAGCGATATCCATTCAGTGGCTCGATGATTAGAGCTGTATCATCAGATTTTAGCATAGTATTATAAAATCCTGCAGCTTGGGTAAGATTTCTTGGTACTAAGACCATTATTCCCTTTACTAAATTTAAGATACCAGCCATCGGAGAGCCAGAATGCCATACGCCTTCCAAACGATGCCCTCTTGTTCTTACAATTACAGGGGCTTTTTGACCTCCTTTTGTTCTGTATTGAAGAGTGGCTAAATCATCACTCATCCCTTGTAAACAATATAAGATATAATCTAAATATTGAATTTCAGCGATAGGACGAAGACCCCTCATTGCTAATCCAATACCTTGCCCCAAAATAGTAGCCTCTCGGATACCTGTATCGGCAATTCTTGTAGAACCATATTTTTTTTGAAGTCCTTCTAAACCTTGATTGACATCACCGATATTCCCTGTATCTTCACCAAAAATCAAAGTTTCAGGATATTTTTCAAAAATTTTATCAAAATTATTTCTGATGATTACCCTTCCGTCTACTAACTCTGATTGTTCACTGAATATTGGTTTTATTTCTTGGACTTTGGTAGCACTCCATTCAGATTCGCTATACAAATGGGAAGAATAATTATTAGTCTCCGTAATGAGAAGTTTTTGATAAATTTCTTGAAGTTTTTGTCTCTTCTCTGAATGTTGAGTTTTCGTTGCCCAAAGGGTTTTTCTCGCCAGAGCAAAAATCTCTTTTTTACCGACACTCACCAATTTAGAAAAATTTTCTAATAAATCAGCGACTTCTTTTTGAGATTTTAAATTTTCTACCAGAGGTAAAACCTGCTCTTGAATATTTTGGATAGAATTTCTGTAATCTGTCCAAGCCTTTTTTTGTTTTTCTCTCACATAGCTTTTGGCTTCTCTGTCAATGTTTTCCAATTCTTCCAAAGTAGCCAATGTCTGAGTTTCTCCATCTATTTCTATAGAGTAGTTCAAAATCCATTCTTTGAACTTGTTTAAGCAATCAAATTCTGTCTCAAAATTAAGCCTTTCTTCGTTTTTGTATCTTTCATGTGACCCCGAAGTAGAATGTCCTTGAGGTTGAGTAACTTCTGTGATATGTACTAATACTGGTATTCCTTCTTCTCTTGCGAAATGTTCAGCTTTTGCGTAGGCGTCTATTAATGAAGGGTAATCCCATGCTTTTGCTTCTATAATTTCACACCCTTGGTTTTCTCCTGCTTTTCTTTGAAATCCTGATAATGCTTCAGAGAGGTTTGCTTTAGCTCTTTGGTTGTGAGTAGGTACGGAAATGCCGTAGCCATCATTCCAAATAGACATAATCATCGGTACTTGCAAGGCACAAGCAGCATTCATCGTTTCCCAAAAATGCCCTTCTGCGGTAGAGGCATCACCGATAGTTCCAAAAGCGATTTCCTTTCCTTGCTGTGAGAATTTTTCGGAGCCTTCAAAAGTTACTTCCTTGAAAACTTTAGAAGCTAAAGCCAAACCTAACAGTCTTGGCATTTGTCCTGCCGTAGGGGAAATGTCAGAGGAAATATTTTTCATTTTGGTTAAATCTTTCCAACTGCCATCTGAATTTAGAGAGCGGGTGGCAAAATGACAAGGCATTTGTCTTCCTGCTGATGCTGGTTCCCTTTCAACGCTTGTATCTGCGTAAAGTTGGGCAAAAAATGCTTCAATCGTCAAAACGCCTGTTGCTAATGCGAAAGTTTGGTCTCGGTAGTAGCCAGAACGCCAATCTCCATTACGAAAAACCTTTGCCATGGCCAATTGTGGAAGTTCTTTCCCATCTCCTACAATACCAAATTTGGCTTTTCCTGTTAAGACTTCTTTTCGTGTTAAATAACTTGCCTCACGAGAAATTCTCCCTAAACGATAGTCTTCTAAAATTTGATTCTTAAAGTCTTGAAATGAAACTTGTTCTGTGTCTATGTATATTGACATTTGTTCTAAATTATTGATTTTAATTATACTATGATTTATTTAGAAAATCTTCTAAATTTATCGTTTCTTGTTCGCCGTTTCCTAAGTTTTTGATGGTAATTTGTTGGGATTTAATTTCTTCTTCACCATAGAAAACGATGAATGGGATTTGTTTTTTCTCAGCGTAGGTAAATTGTTTTTTCAGTTTTACACTTTCGGGGTAAAGCTCCGCAGAAATTCCTTTATTTCTTAATAAATTGATGATTTTCATAGAGGATAGAGCTTCTTTTTCTCCATAATTAGCAAAAAGATATTTAATTTCTGAGTTTGTGTTTTGAGCAAAAAGCCCTAATTCTTCCATAACCAAATATATTCTATCTAATCCAAAAGAAATTCCTATACCAGGCATATCTTTCACTCCGAAAACTTCGGTAAGATTATCATATCTTCCGCCTCCTCCTATAGAACCCATTTGAACTCCTTGTGCTTTTACCTCAAAAATTGCCCCAGTATAATAATCTAATCCACGAGCCAAAGTAATATCAAAAACTAAATTTTCAGATTTTATTCCTAATTCTGTGCTATTATTTAAGACAAATTCTAATTCTTCAATTCCTTTTTTACCGATTTCTATATTTTGGAAATGTTTTTTAAGCAATGCTAAAACTTCTTTTGTTGAAAGGTTTTCAAATAAAAAATCTAATTTTTGTATAGCGGTATCAGAGATGCCCTTTTCCTGCATTTCTTTAACAACGCCTTCTTTCCCGATTTTGTCTAATTTATCTAAAGCTACGGTGAAATCTATCAATTGTTCCGAAATTTGAGCATATTCCGCCAATCCTGAAAGAATTTTTCGGTTATTGATGCAGATTTTTACAGGAATTCCTAATTCTTGAAAACTTTTCAAATAAAGTTGTACCAATTCTACTTCTTGCCAAAGGCTATAAGAACCCACAACATCAGCATCACATTGATAAAATTCTCTAAATCTCCCTTTCTGTGGGCGATCAGCTCTCCATACTGGTTGAATTTGATAACGCTTGAAAGGGAAAGTCATTTTACCATGATTCATCGCTACAAACCTCGCAAAAGGCACAGTGAGGTCGTATCTCAATGCTTTATCAGAAATTTGAGTTGTGAGTTTTTTAGCGTTTTTGGTGAGCCAATCCTCTTCATTCACTTTTGAGGTGAAATCTCCCGAATTTAATATCTTAAAAATCAACCTATCGCCTTCTTCTCCGTATTTCCCTGTAAGAGTAGAGAGATTTTCAAAACTTGGTGTTTCTAAAGGTTGAAAACCAAAAAGTTCAAAGTTTTTTTGAAGAATATTGATGATAATTTTTCGTTTATAAATTTCTTGTGCAGTGAAATCACGAGTTCCTTTTGCTAAACTTGGAGCTGACATAAATTTTGTTTTATATAGTGAGCAAATTTAAGATTTTTTTTCAACTTTATAAATAGTTTTTCAAACAAAAAGTTGTCCGTTATTATTGGGACAACTTTAATATTATTTTTTAGTTTAATCAATTTTATTATGGGTAGTTGAGATTTTCTTCTTTTAGATTGTAGAGAACTTCTTCTAAATATTTTTTTGCTTCAAACTTTGCCATAAGAAGGTTATTGCAATAGACATTTCCGCATTCTACTTCGGAAGCACCAGGGATATCTCCTTCAAAATCTCTTATGAATTCAAACATTTTTGTCATTAATTCTATAATGTCTTCTGACTTATAATTACCAGCCAAGATGAGATAGTTTCCTGTCATGCAGCCCATAGGCCCCCAGTAAATGATTTTTTCTTTCCAATTGCTATTTCTCAACCAAGTGGCAGCCAAATGCTCCATAGTATGAATTTCGGCAATGCCTAAAACGGGCTCTCTGTAAGGCATTTTCATTCTAATATCAAAGGAAGTTAGTACTTCATTCCCTATAAAATCTTTACGAGAAACAAAAATT
The DNA here is from genome assembly GCA_963530615.1 of uncultured Flavobacteriaceae bacterium. GTDB lineage: Bacteria > Bacteroidota > Bacteroidia > Flavobacteriales > Weeksellaceae > JABCPE02. The sequence continues at coordinate 165,283 of CAUSDX010000001.1, read as the reverse complement.
CCTCTTTGTAATTTTAAATGGTCTATTGTGAAACTGGCAATTCTTTCCATTAAATTTTATTTTAACTTACAAAAGTAAGATTTATTTTTTATTTTTGTGTAACTAAAAATAATCATGATGAAAAAATATGCTTTGATTTTAGTTTAAACTTGATTATGAAAAAGTAAGATAAAATCGTATTAATGTAGATGTTGAGTGATTTTTAGATTTGAAAAAAAAGATGCATGAAATTTGTTAATTGAATAAAATAAATATATGAAAAATTTTGTACAAGAATTAAGATGGAGAGGAATGATACAAGATATTATGCCTGAAACCGAGCAGCATTTAATGGAAGGTGTGAAAAAGGCGTATGTAGGGATAGATCCTACGGCAGATTCACTGCATATCGGTCATTTGGTAGGGGTGATGATTTTAAGACATTTCCAAAACTGTGGGCATAAACCTTATGCTTTGGTAGGAGGAGCAACGGGAATGATAGGTGATCCTTCAGGAAAATCGGTAGAGAGAAATCTTTTAACGGCAGAGGATTTAGCGAAAAATATTGCAGGGATACAAGGGCAGTTGTCCAAATTTTTAGATTTTACCAGTAATGCAGAAAATGCAGCCGAAATGGTGAATAATTATGATTGGATGAGCAAATTCTCTTTCTTGGATTTCATCAGAGATATAGGAAAGCATATTACGGTAAATTATATGATGGCAAAAGATTCTGTGAAAAAGAGATTTGACCCGAATGAAAATACAGAAGGGATGTCCTTTACGGAGTTTTCTTACCAATTGATTCAGGGATATGATTTTTTACATCTCTTTAGGGAAAAAGGAGTAACACTGCAGATGGGAGGTTCTGACCAATGGGGAAATATTACGACTGGTACGGAGATGATTCGCCGAATAGATGGAGGGAAAGCTTATGCGATGACTTGCCCGCTCATCACCAAAGCCGATGGAACAAAGTTTGGAAAATCAGAAGGGGGGAATATTTGGCTTGATCCGAAAAGAACATCACCATATAAATTTTATCAATATTGGCTAAATATTTCGGATGCTGATGCTGAAAGATATATTAAAATTTTCACTATGCTTAGTAAGGAAGAAATAGAAAATCTTACGGTACAGCACTATGAAGCACCACATTTGAGAATTTTACAGAAGAAATTGGCGGAAGAAATTACTATCACGGTTCACTCTAAAGAAGAGTTGGATAATGCTATTAAGGCTTCAAATATTTTGTTTGGTAATGCTGTCGCAGATGAATTGAAGTCTTTAAATGAAGATTTATTTTTAGAGATTTTTGAAGGAGTACCTCAAAAAGAATTGAGTGAATCTGAAGTTATCGGAGTGGGAATCGTTGATTTACTTTCTGAAAAATCAGGTTTTCTATCTTCCAAGGGAGAGGCTAAAAGAGAATTAGCAGGGAACGCTATTTCTGTTAATAAGAATAAAGTAGATGAGAGTTTTGTGGTAGAGAAAGAAAATCTTATAGGGAATAAATTTTTACTTCTTCAAAAAGGTAAAAAATCTTATTTTGTAGTGAAAGTTTCTTAATTCATGGAAAAATAAAAGACCGAGAATTTCTCGGTCTTTGTTATTTATAATGATTTTTCATAAGCTTCCCATCCTGCATTTTTATAGGTTATTGCAGCTATTTCAGGGTTTTCAGATTGATATATACCTCTACCCACGATGATAAAATCTGCATGTAAGTTATTAAAGACATATTTAGGGGTGTTGTATTGTTGTCCTTTATTATCATTAATTGTGTCTAAATTTACACCTGGGGTAAAAAGGAGAATGTTATCACTTACTTGATTTTGTGCTACACATCCCATTATATTAGGATGGGTTTCTATTATTTTGAGTGCTTCATTTTGGTAATTAGCATCAGTTAAGGTTCCTTTACAAGACATTCCTAGAATTCCAATAATTCCTATGTTACTAAAACAATCTAATGCTTGACTACCAGCAATAAGATGGGAGGTAATCATATCTGCCCAATTAGAAATTTTATAGATACCTTCAGTGAATTGCAATTCTTGAGTATTACCAATATCTGCGAATTTTCTATCTTCCATTAAGAGGAAGTTATGTTTTTTTGCTAAATTAACGAGCGGTAAAATGGTTTTATCAGTATTAAAATCTTTGATAATATCAATATGGGTTTTCAGTGCGACGATATGAGGTCCCACGGCATCGGCAAGAGCTAATAATTCTGCAGTAGAAGTAACATCGGCAGAAGCGATGAGGTTGGATTTTTTTTCTAAAGCTAATTTTAGGATTTTTCTTCCTGTTGGGTGCTCTATTTTTTCAATCTTTTTCTCGTAAGGAGTTTTCTTTTTTTCTTCAAACTTTACTACATTTCCCGCTAAGAAATCTTTGATTCTGAGAATTTCTTCATCGGTGATTTTTCCTACTTCTTTTAAGATATTGATAGTTTCCGTAATAGTAAAAAGGCTATGTACTCGGTATCCTTTTCTTTCTAAAAGTTCCTTCCCTCCTTGTTCTCTATCTAGTACTACCACGATGTCAGATACTTTCAATCCTTCGCTTTCTACTTCATCTATGGTTTCTAAAAGTGATTTTCCAGAAGTGATAACATCTTCTATCAAGAGACAATTTTGATTTTTCTTGTAAATGCCTTCTATCAATTTTTTAGTGCCATAGCTCTTCGCTTCTTTTCTTTTAATAATTAAAGGTATATTGCTTTCTAGGGACATAGCTGTTGCCATAGGTAAAGCAGCATAGGGGACTCCACATAATAAATCAAAATCATTTGATGGTAGTATTTTTAACAAATGGGTTGCTAAGTTTTTTAAGATTTTAGGATCTGATGCTAAAGGGCGTAAATCTACATAGAAAGGACTTTCTATACCACTTTTGAGAGTGAATTTTCCAAACTTGATGATTTCTAAATTATAAGCTTCTAAGAAAAAATCTTTTTTATTTTCCATAAATTTAATTTCTTACAAAGTTACCTTAATTTTAATAATAAAACCAATGAATTTATCTTTTATTTTTGAATTTATAGATTTAAAAAAATCCTTTTATTTTTTTACTTTTTATTTCTAAATTTGCATCCTTATGAAAAATATAGAAACTCCGAAAAATACTACTCCGAAAAATGTCAAATTTTCCACCATAAAATTGGTTTTTGGCATCATTTTTATGGCAATAGCACTAATGTTATGCATTTCTTTTGTATCTTATCTTAATAATTGGCAGGAGGATCAAAGTCAGTTAGGTTCCATGTTAGATAAGAGTGTGAAATCTTCTAATTTTTTAGGAAAATTAGGAGACTGGTTGGGAAATATTTTTATTTTCGCAAGTTTTGGCATTACAGCATTTGTTATTCCTTTTTTGCTGGTTGTTTTAGGAAGTATTTTGTTAGGAATTAAATATTTTAAGCTATGGAAATCTATTTCTCATAGTTTGTTTTTTGCTTGTTGGTTACCTGTTTTTATTGGTGCAATTACCAAAGGTAATGGAGTGATGAGCGGAGTTTATGGCTATCAAGTCTATGATTACGGAGTTACAATTATTGGTAGTTTTGGGTTATGGGTATGTATTATATTGAGTATTTTTATCTATTTTATTTTAGAATTTAATTTAAGTTCCGAAAGTATTTCAGGGAATATTCAAGATATCAAAGATAGAGTTTCATCTTTGAGAAAGGAAGGGGAAAAAGAAACTGAAGCTGAGATGGAAATAGAGGAAGAGTCTATTCCTGAAAAATCTGAAGAGCCGAAGACTTTCCAAAGGTCAGAGCCTACGATTCCTGTTATTGGAAAAGAGCCAGAAGCTATCAGTATTTCTTTTGAAGATGATGAAACGGAAAAAAAATCGGTTGAAGAACCAATTTCAGAGCCTATTATAGAAGAATCTAACGAAGAAAATAGGATAGAAGTTGTGATAGAAAAACCTAAAGTTGAGGAAATAGAGCAGAAACCAACGACTGCCGAGGATTTGGTTGCAAAGCATGGAGTATATGATCATAAGTTAGACTTGGCAAATTTTCAGCTCCCAAATCTTGATTTACTTAAAGATTATGGAAGTGAGGAAATTATCATTAACAAAGAAGAATTAGAAGCTAATAAAAATAAAATCGTGGGATTGTTGAGAAATTTCAATATCGGAATAGCTCAAATTAAAGCGACTATCGGTCCTACGGTTACTCTTTATGAGATTGTCCCAGAAGCAGGTATTCGTGTAGCAGCAATTAAAAGATTACAAGATGATATTGCTCTAAATCTTGCTGCATTGGGAATTAGGATTATTGCTCCAATGCCAGGAAAAGGAACGATAGGGATAGAAGTCCCTAATCAAGTACCTACAATGGTGTCTATGCGTTCTGTATTATCGTCACCAAAGTTTCAGAATACGACGATGGATTTACCAGTAGTTTTTGGGAAAACTATTTCAAATGATATTTTTATGGCAGATCTTGCTAAGATGCCTCATCTACTTATGGCAGGGGCTACAGGGCAAGGTAAATCGGTGGGTATTAATGCGATTTTAGCATCATTACTTTATAAAAAACATCCTAGTGAATTGAAATTTGTAATGGTAGACCCTAAAAAGGTAGAACTTTCGTTGTATTCTAAAATAGAAAGACATTATTTAGCAAAATTACCAGATACAGAAGAAGCGATATTAACAGATAATTCAAAGGTAATCAATACTTTAAACTCTCTTTGTGTTGAGATGGATACTCGTTATGAATTGCTAAAAAATGCTTTTTGTAGAAATTTAAAAGAATACAATCAAAAATTTACAGAAAGAAAATTGAATCCTGAAAATGGACATCGTTATTTGCCGTATATTGTGTTGGTGGTAGATGAATTTGCGGATTTAATAATGACCGCAGGAAAAGAAGTAGAACACCCAATCGCTCGTTTGGCTCAGTTGGCAAGAGCGGTAGGAATACACCTTATTATTGCAACACAAAGGCCTTCGGTAAATGTAATTACGGGAATGATTAAAGCAAACTTTCCTGCTCGTGTGTCATTTAGAGTGAACGCAAGTGTGGATTCCAGAACTATTTTAGATGCGACAGGGGCTGACCAGCTGATAGGTAAGGGGGATATGCTGTATTCCAATGGAAATGATTTGATACGAGTACAATGTGCATTTATTGACACTCCTGAGGTAGAAAGAATAGCAGAATTTATAGGAGAGCAGAAAGGTTATCCTGAAGCTTATTTATTGCCAGAATTTGTGGGAGAAGAGAGCAGTGCTATAGCTGATTTTAACCCTAATGAAAGAGATGCACTTTTTGAAGAAGCGGCGAGGGTTATTGTAGGGACACAGCAGGGGTCCACTTCTATGCTACAAAGACAATTAAAAATAGGCTACAATAGAGCGGGGAGAATAATGGATCAGTTAGAAGCTATAGGAATAGTAGGAGGATTTAACGGAGCGAAGCCACGAGAAGTTCTGATTTCTGATTTACATTCTTTGGAACAATTTTTAGAAAATTTGAATTAAAATTAACATTATGAGTATTATAAAAAAAATATTATCTGTATTTGTAACTGGAGTGTTTACAATGGTTTTTGCACAGAGAGTAGATGGTAATGCTAAAAATATTTTAGATGCAGTTTCGGCTCATTATAAATCTAAAAATGCTATTTATTTCAAATTTATTTACGCTACGGCAGGTAAAAATGAAATAGGAGATTTCTATGTATCCAAGGATAAATATAGATTAAAAATAATGGGAGGTGAGCAAATATTTGATGGGAATAAAATTTATAGTATTAATGATGAAGAGCAAGAAGTTACCATTTCAAAGACTAATAATGGAGAGAATATGCTGTCTCCGATGAATTATTTGGAATTATATAAAAAAAATTATAATATTATCTATGTAAGTAAAAAGAATAATCAAGATATTATTAAGCTTACACCGATAAAAAGTAATAAAATAAAACAAGTTTTGCTTTACATTAACTTTGCAAAAAAACAAATAGAAAAAGTAGAACAATATACGGTAAATAATGCAAAAACAAGTATTATTATTAGCCAATATAAGGAGAATATAGCTGTGAGTTCATCAGTATTTTCTTTTAATAAAAATCAGTATAAAAATTATCTCATTACAGAGTTGTAAAAAATGCCAAAGAAATTAGATTTATATATTATTAAAACTTTTTTAGGTCCATTTTTCTTTATTTTTAGTATTTTATTTTTCATCTTTATAGTTAATGTTGTTTGGATTCAAATATCCAATTTGGGAGGTAAGGGATTGAGTACTTGGGAGTTAATAAAATTTTTCTATTATATTAGCGTAGGAGTGGTGAAAATGGTACTTCCTCTCACCATTTTATTGGCTTCTATTATGACATTTGGAGGTTTTGGTGAGAGGTATGAATTGGCAGCGATGAAATCTGCGGGAATGTCGCTTTGGCGAGTAATGAGACCTCTATTTTTTACGAGTATCTTTTTTGCAATTATTCTTTTTGTTTTTTCTAATTATGTGATTCCTGATTTTCAGCGGAAGTCTAAAAATATGTTATTTAACATTATTTCTTCTAAACCAGCACTGAATTTTACTCCTGGGCAGTTTATAGAATCAATCCCTGGAATGGCAATTAAGTTTGATAAAATTTATGGAGAAAATGATGAGTTTATAGAAGGTGTTTTCATTCATAAAACGGCTAATTTCTTTGAGGATCAGAGAACAATTGTTGCACGAAAAGGTAAATTTATTTCTGAAAAAAATAGCAATTATTTGAAACTTATTCTTTATAATGGCTATGTCATAGAAGATAAAATAGGGAAAACAAATATCCAAGAACGACAGAAACAAGAGAACCAAACCATTAAATTTGATACTTTGGTGTCTCATATTGATATTAGTGAGATTTTAGATCAAGCGATAGAGAGTGAAAAAATAGTAGATAGTTATGAATTTCACACTTTTTTGAAACTATTTTCTACCATTGATGAAATTGCAAAAAATCAGCAAGAAAATCACCGTAATATAGTAGGTGAGTTGATTAATCATAGTAGTAATTATATTAATCATTTAGATAAAGTTCCACAAGATAATAAAACTATAAAAGAGCCTTTTGATTTGGATAAGTTGGAGAAAGAAAAAAAATCCATGGTACTGAAAAATGCCTATGAAAAGATAGAGCAACTCCAAACACTAAAGAATGAGCGTAATGATGCGATATTGAATTCTACGAAAGTTTACGCGAAGGCGGTTATGTATCAGCAGCAAATTATTGCATACTCTGTTATGAGTATAATCTTTTTTTTAGTAGGTGCTAGTCTAGGTTCTATTGTCAGAAAAGGTGGTGTAGGACTTCCTGTAGTGTTAGCCATAATTATCTTTGTGATATTTTTTATTATCAATCTCACGGCTGAAAATTTAGCTTGGAAAGGAGAGATGAATGCTTACTTGGCTGCATGGCTCCCCAATATTGTTTTCATGCCTGTCAGTATTTGGCTTACTGTTAATGCTTTGCGAGACTCACAGCTATTTGATATAGAAAAATATAAAGCTTTGGTAATGCCAATTGTCAAAAGATTTTCTAAGAAACAAGAGCATAAAAGATACCAGTAAATATTTTTACTGGTATTTTATTTAGAAATGAAAATAGTGTTAATATTTTTCAAAACGGAAATGTTCTCCGAGATATGCTTGTCTTACTTGTGGGTCGTTCGCGAGTTCTTCTGGTTCTCCTGCTTTCAAGATTTTCCCTTCAAACATGATATAAGTTTTATTGGTAATGGCCAAAGTCTGCTGAACATTATGGTCGGTGATTAAAACTCCTATATCTTTTTTTACGAGTGAACGAATGATTTTTTGAATATCTTCTACCGCGATAGGGTCTACTCCTGCAAAAGGTTCATCTAAAAGAATGAAGTCTGGGTCAGTGGCAAGACATCTTGCGATTTCCGTTCTTCTTCTTTCTCCGCCTGATAGCAAATCTCCACGATTGGTTCTCACATGTCCCAAAGAAAATTCTTCTATCAATTCTTCCAGTCTTCTTTTTTGTTCTGAGGGCGACTTCTTTGTCATTTGCAAAACTCCGAGAATATTATCTTCTACGGATAGTTTGCGGAATATAGAAGCCTCTTGAGCTAAGTATCCTACACCCTTTTGAGCTCTTTTGTACATTGCATCTTGGGTAATGTCTTTTCCGTCCAAAGTAATATGTCCTGAGGTGGGTTTTACTAATCCTACTATCATGTAAAAAGTAGTGGTTTTACCTGCTCCATTTGGACCTAAGAGACCTACGATTTCTCCTTTCTTTACTTCCAAGGAAACACCTTTGACTACTTTTTTAGGGCCGTATTCTTTTACTAAATTTTCTCCTTGTAAAATCATAAGGCAAAAGTAATGTTTTTTTATTTTTAATGAAAAAATATGGTTTAAACTTTTGGGAAATATGAATGTTCATTGAGTGAAAAATTTAGAGTTTATCAGAGATTTTCTAATATTAAAATTTGATAAGATTAGAAGTTTGTGAGTGGTTATGTTTTTAATAATAAGGAAGGTTGTAAAAATTATTCAAGGAGATTCTTGAAAAAGATACTGATGAAGTTATGAAATCTCACGAGAGATTTTTAGAAATCACAAGAGAGTTTTTCTAAAGTCTATGAATAGAGCTTTTTCTATATCTTTGAAAAAAGAACAATTTTTTAGGAATAAAAAGACAAAAATAGGGAGAAAATCAAAGGTTTTGAAGGGCTATTTTGGGTTTTTGGGTTTGCAGAGTTTATCTTTATTTAAGATAGAAATAGTATCTTTGTCAAAAGTAGTTTCTCATGGATTTTAACCTTCAGGCAGAATATGCACCTACGGGTGACCAGCCACAGGCAGTAGAAAAATTGGTTTCAGGCATTGAAAATGGTGAAAAATATCAGACCCTTCTCGGAGTTACAGGTTCGGGGAAGACCTTTACTATTGCCAATGTAGTTCAAAAAATCCAAAGACCTACTTTAGTTCTCGCACACAACAAGACTCTCGCTGCTCAGCTTTTTATGGAGTTTAAAGAGTTTTTTCCAGAAAATGCAGTGGAGTATTTCGTGAGCTATTATGATTATTACCAGCCAGAGGCATATATAGTGACTACGGGGACTTATATAGAGAAAGATTTGAGCATTAACGATGAGGTGGAAAAATTGAGACTTTCGGCAACGGCGAGTTTGTTATCAGGACGAAGAGATGTGCTGATTGTGGCATCTGTTTCGTGTATTTATGGGATTGGTAACCCTACGGAATTTCATAACTCTCTTATCCATGTGAAAATTGGTAGTAAAGTTTCTAGAACTCAACTATTGCATTCTTTGGTTAATGCTTTATATTCTCGTGCGTTGAATGAGTTTGGACGAGGGCAGTTCCGAGTAAAAGGTGATGTGATAGATATTTTCCCTGCGTATGCGGATACGGGGATTCGTGTTCAATTTTTTGGTGATGAGATAGAAAAAATTCAGAGTTTTGACCCTATTTCAGGGAGTGTTATATTTAATTTTGATGAAATTAATATTTATCCAGCCAATTTATTTGTTTCCTCGCCAGAAACCATACAAGGGGCCGTTCGGGATATTCAAGATGATTTGGTTAAGCAGGTAGATTTTTTCAATTCTATCGGAAAACCTTTTGAAGCGAAGAGATTAAGGGAGCGGACGGAGTTTGATTTAGAGATGATTAAAGAGTTGGGATATTGTTCTGGTATTGAGAATTATTCAAGGTATTTTGACAAGAGAGAGCCAGGCACGAGACCTTTTTGTCTTTTAGATTATTTCCCTAAAGATTATCTGATGGTGATTGATGAAAGTCATGTAACTATTCCTCAAATTCATGCCATGTATGGTGGTGATAGAAGTCGTAAAGAGTCTTTGGTAGAGTATGGCTTTAGACTTCCTGCGGCGTTAGATAACAGACCATTGAAGTTTAATGAGTTTGAAGAAATTCAGAATCAAGTGATTTATGTCTCTGCGACGCCTGCTGATTATGAACTTGAAAAAACAAACGGAGAGTATATAGAGCAGATTATCCGTCCTACAGGGCTTTTAGATCCCATTATAGAAGTAAGACCTACTGAAAATCAGATGGATGATTTAATGGAAGAAATTCAGAAGAGAGTAGAGGAAGATGAAAGAGTTTTGGTAACAACCTTAACGAAGAAAATGACGGAAGAACTTACGAAATACTTTACGAAATTTGGGATTCGTTGCCGTTATATTCATTCAGATGTAGAGACATTAGAAAGAATTCAGATTATGCAGGATTTGAGATTAGGGCTGTTTGATGTATTGATTGGTGTTAATCTTCTCCGAGAGGGATTAGATTTGCCAGAAGTTTCTCTTGTAGCTATTTTGGATGCTGATAAGGAGGGGATGTTGCGTTCTCGTCGTTCAATGATTCAAACTGTGGGACGAGCAGCAAGAAATGTTAATGGTAAAGCAATTCTTTATGCTGATAAAATAACAAAGTCAATGGAGGCAACAATTTCGGAAACGAAATATCGTAGGGAAAAACAAATTCAATATAATGAAAGTAAAGGGTTAAAACCAAAACCTCTTAATAAGAAAATCTCTGAAGCTCTTGTAGGAAGGAGTAAGGATTTTCCAGATGCAAAATATACTCAAAAAGAGATTTTGAAAAAAGTAGCCCAAGAAAAAATAGAAATGAGTAGCGAAGATTTAGAAAAACTCATTGAAGAAAAACAAAAATCTATGGAAGCAGCTGCGAAAAATTTAGACTTTATTACGGCTGCGAAACTAAGAGATGAGTTAGAAGTTTTGAGGGGCAAAGAGCTTTAGTTATCTTCGCTTAAAATTTGAAATGAAAAAGATACAATTAAATACTAAAAAAATAAAGAGATTAAAATTATGAATCCGTTATTAAAACCATTTGATACAGCATATCAGTCGGCTCCTTTTCAAGAGATAAAAGAGGAGCATTATTTGCCAGCTTTTAAGGAGTTGATAAAAAATACAGAAGAAGAGATAAAACAAATTTCAGAAAACCCTGAAAATCCTACATTTGAAAATACTGTTGAGGCGTTGGCATACTCTGGAGAGCAGTTGGATGTAGTTTCCAATATTTTTTTCAATCTAAACTCCGCAGAAACGAATGATGAAATTCAAAAAATAGCACAGGAAGTTTCTCCGTTATTGACAGAGTTTTCATCTAAAATTTCTCAAAATGAAAAACTTTTTAATAGAATTAAGCAAGTTTATGAGTCAAAAAATCAGCTAAATATTAATGAAGAACAAGAAACATTACTTGATAAAACTTATAAGGATTTTGTAAGAAATGGAGCATTATTAAGCAATGAAGATAAAAAAGAATTGGAGAGAATTAATATGGATTTGTCAATAAAATCACTCCAATTTGGACAGAATGTATTATCAGCAACTAATGCATATTTCAAACATATTATTGATAAGGAAGAGTTAAAAGGTATTCCTGAGTCTGTTTTGCTGCAATACCAAAATGAAGCAAAGGAAAGAGGGGTAGAAGGCTATGTTATTACTTTGCAATATCCGAGTTATATTCCTTTGATGACTTATGCAGAAAATCGTGATTTGAGAAAAGAATTGGCTCTAGCTAATGGGAGAAAAGCTTTTGATAATGGAGAGTTTGATAACCAACAAATAATCAAAGAATTGATAAAACTTCGCCAAGAAAAAGCTCATTTATTAGGGTATTCTGATTTTGCTTCTTTTGTGTTAGAGGAGAGAATGGCAAAAACTCCCACACATGTTTTTGGTTTTTTAAATGAACTATTGGAGAAAGCAAGACCTTTTGCAAATAAGGAGATTGAAGAGTTGAGAAATCTTGCGAAAGAAGATGGAATTGAAGATTTGCAATCTTATGACCATGCTTTTTATGCAGAAAAATTGAGAAAAATAAAATTTAATCTCAATGATGAAGAGTTAAAACCATATTTTTCATTGGATAAAGTTCAAGGAGCTGTTTTTGGTTTGGCAGAGAAATTATTCGGTTTGAAATTTGAGGAAGTTCAGGGTCAAGAAGCAGTGCAAAAGTATCATGAAGATGTTTTAATGTATAAAGTTTTAGAGCAAAACTCGGAAGATAAGAAAAATTATAAGGCTCTATTGTATGTAGATTATTACCCAAGAAAGGGAAAACGAGCAGGAGCATGGATGACAAGTTTTAGGAATCAGTATAAAAAAGATGGGGAAAATTATCGTCCACATATCTCTGTAGTGTGTAATTTTACAAAACCCATGGGAGATATTCCAAGTTTATTGACATTTCAGGAAGTTACAACGCTGTTTCATGAATTTGGTCACGCCTTGCATGGGATTTTGGCAAATACTCAATATCCGAATCTTTCAGGAACATCTGTAAAATGGGATTTTGTAGAGTTGCCATCGCAGTTTTTGGAAAATTATTGCTATGAACCAGAGTTTTTAAAGTCTTTTGCTAAACATTATCAAACGGGAGAAGTACTTTCTGATGAGAAAATAGAGAAATTAGCTCAGTCTAAAAATTTTATGGAAGGTTATCAGACTCTCCGTCAGTTGGGATTTGGTCTGTTAGACATGGCTTATCATACTGATTTGAAAGATGAAAAAATTGATGTTAAGAATTTTGAAGATAGTATTTTGGAAAAGACAAATCTATATCCTAAAAATCCAGAAACGGCAATTAGCACGAGTTTCTCGCATATTTTTCAGGGAGGATATTCGGCTGGATATTATTCTTATAAATGGGCAGAGGTTTTAGATGCAGATGCATTTCAGTACTTTAAGGAAAATGGTATTTTTAATCCTAAAATAGCAGGAAAATATAAAATTTTGCTTTCTAGTGGGGGGACTAAAGACCCTATGGAGCTTTATAAAACATTCCGAGGAAGTGAGCCAAAGGTGGAGAGTTTGTTGAAAAGGGCATTTGGATAGGCCGTGTTATTTTGACATAGTCTCAAAATAAGTAGGAGATTAAATAAATTTTATATATTTGCACTAAATATTTTGTATAATTGATAAAATAAATGGACCCCGATAGTTTTCTCAAACTTTTAGCTGCTTTGTTCTTCGTATTATTGAATGGTTTCTTTGTAGCAGCAGAATTTTCCATAGTTAAAGTTCGTTATTCTCAAATTCAGATTAAAGCCGCGGAGGGAAGTGTAGCGGCAAAACAAGCGGAAAGAATCCTTAAAAATTTAGATGCTTATCTTTCTGCTACACAATTGGGGATTACTATCGCGAGTTTAGCACTAGGTTTTATTGGAGAAAGCACAATGCACCACATATTAGAAGGGGTATTTGAAAGTTTGCATGTTCGTATTGCTCCTGAGACTCTTTCAACAATGGCTTTGGTGGGGAGTTTTTTGATTGTAACAGTGATGCATATCGTTTTTGGGGAATTGGTACCAAAATCTATTGCGATTAGAAAACCAGAATCTACAACTCTTTGGGTAGCATGGCCTTTAAGTTTGTTTTATAATATTTTGAAACCATTTATTTGGTTGATGAATACTATTTCTAATGGTTTTTTGAGAATGATTAATATTCATCCTGCTTCGGGACATGAAATTCACTCTACAGAGGAACTTCAATTGTTGGTTAAACAAAGTGCTGCTGGAGGAGAGATAGAGGAGGAAAATTATGAAATTATTAAAAATGCTTTTGATTTTACAGACCATACAGCAAAACAAATTATGGTGCCTCGCCAAAATATTATTACGATAGATATTGGTGATGATAAGGAGAGAATTATTAAGAAAATTATAGATTGTGGATATTCAAGAATTCCAGTGTATGAAGACTCTATCGATAATATCATAGGTATTTTTTATACTAAGGAAATAATGAGAGAATACATCAAAAATAAAGATGTAGATTTAAGAAAATCCTTGCGTGAGGTGTCATTTGTAGTAGGAAGTAAGAAGATTTCGGATTTATTGAATTTATTCCAATTAAAAAAGCAGCATATTGCTATTGTGATTGATGAGTTTGGAGGGACAGAAGGGATTGTAACTTTGGAGGATATTTTAGAAGAGCTAGTGGGTGAAATTCAAGACGAAGAAGATGAGGAAGAAAAAATAGTAGATGAGGTAAAGGAAGGGGTATTTTGGATTCAAGCAACTCAACCGTTGGATGAAATTAATGAATATTTGCCAAAAATGTTACCAGAAGATTCCGAATATAATACTTTAGCAGGGTATATTTTGCATCAATTGGCGGATATACCTGAAGTAAATCAAGAGTTTAAGTTATGTAATTATAACTTTAAAATCCTAAAAATGCAGAATAAAAGTGTAGAATTAGTAGAGTTAAGATATGAACCTTCTAAGGAGTTTTTTGAAGAAACAAATGAAGATGAAGCAGAGAATAAATAATATCAATCAAGAAAATCCTTTGCGAGAAGATCAAGAAAATGTATTACTTTTAGAAGGAAATCAGCAAGAGAATAAATTAGTTTTATATAATGATGATTTTAATACTTTTGATTTTGTAATAGAATGTTTGATTGATATTTGTGGACACACGATGGATCAAGCGACACAATGTACAATGCTCGTCCATTATAAAGGACAATGTACGGTGAAAACAGGAAGTTTAGATATTTTAAAACCTATGCATGAAAAGTTATTGAGTAAAGGATTAACAAGTGAAATATTATAAAAAATCTCCCACTATAGGGAGATTTTATGTTTTAGTGGAAAGAATGTTATTTATTTGGTGTCCATTTTTCAAAAAAAGCTTTTACTTTTTCTACACTATATCCTTCTCCTTCTTCTAAAATTCCGCTTTCTTGTATGTGTAGTTTTTTTCCATCTTTATCTAAAATAACAAAATATGGATAGCCTATTTTTTGGTCAGTTCCATATTTAGCAAAAGCTCTTTCGTTTTTATTTTTTGGAGAAAAATTGAGATGATAATAAATAAAATTCTCTTCTACTAACTGTTTTAATTCAGGGGTGTTATTAACAAAATTATCAAATCTTAAACACCAAATGCACCAATTGCCACCTGCTTGTATCATTATGTTTTTTCTTTCTTTTTGGGCTTTTAGGATAAGTTTGCTAATTTCAGCATATCCATCTTCGTTTTCGTTGTAAGGTTTAGAGAATTTTTGTTTTTCTTCACTGGTAGAAATCTTGGTATTTTGGGCATAAGATATTGTAGGTGTTAAAAGTCCTACAAAAGCCAATTTTAAAATAATCTTTCTCATAAAAAACTTTTATTTTACCAAATGTAATTATTTTTATTGAAAATCAAATAGAAAGTGATTAAAATTAAATTTTAGATTAAATTTAATGATTATAAATTATTATCTTTGCTAAAAATTTAGTGTTATAATAGAATAATATAAAAATAAAAGACATTTTGCGTTAGCTTTTTTCTTAGTAACAGAAATTTCGCCAAAATTTTTTTAGAAAAAGCACAGAAAAGTTAAAAGTAACCTGCGTTTAGCGTGGGCTTGCTTATTTTTTTCTGTGTGGGTGTTTGGCGATACCTCTGTTACGGATAAGTTAGCTCACGCTTGTTTTATAACTAATTTTAAGTAACAGAAATTTCGCCAAAAATGACTGAACAAACAAAACTTCCGTATGATACTATCATACAAGGGGATTGTATAGAAATTCTTAAAGAACTCCCCACCAATTCTATAGATTTAATTTTTGCAGATCCACCGTATAATATGCAAACAGAGGGTAATCTTTTAAGGACAGATGGCTCTATGTTTAGAGGAGTAATTGATAAATGGGATAAATTTGATAGCATAGAAGCTTATGATGGATTTTGTAAACTTTGGCTTTCGGAATGCAAACGGATTTTGAAAAGTGATGGTTCTATTTGGGTAATTGGTTCGTTTCAAAATATTTATCGATTAGGATATATCATGCAGGATTTAGGTTTTTGGATTTTAAACGATGTGATATGGTCAAAGCCTAATGCCGTACCTAATTTTGCAGGAACACGGTTTCAAAATTCTCATGAAACATTGATTTGGTGTGCTAAATCTAAAAAAGCAAAATATCAATTCAATTACAAAACGATGAAAAGCCTAAATGGAGATAAACAAATGAAAAGTGTTTGGGATATTGGAATTTGTATAGGAAATGAGAGGTTAAAAGATGAAAATGGACAAAAAATTCATTCTACCCAAAAACCAGAAAAATTACTTTATAATATTATTATTTCTTCAACAGAGCCAAATGATGTGGTTTTAGATCCTTTCTTTGGAACAGGCACTACAGGAGCAATAGCGAAAAAAGTAGGGAGGCATTTTATTGGTATTGAACGAGAAGAATTTTATATAAAACATGCCCAAAAAAGAATCAACGATATAATTCCAGAATTAGATTTGTTTTCTAATATGGATTTAGAAATTAAGCCTCCGAGAATTTCTATAAGAGAACTTATTATAAAAGGATTTTTAACTGTTGGACAACAAGTATTTAGCAAGGATAGAAAATATTTTGTTACGCTCTGTGAAGATGGAAATGTTTCTGATCATGAAGAGAAACTCTCTATACATAAAATGTCTGCTAAAATTTTAGGAAGAACTAATAATAACGGCTGGGATTATTTTTGGACAGAATATAATGGAAATTTTGTAAGTATTAATTCGTTGAGATATTTGGCTAATCAAAATAATGAGTTATGATTTTAGATTACGAATATTTCAAAAATCTTCTTAATAAAAAATTATTTGAAGATAGTTACAGTCATTTGCTTCAGAAAATTGCAGAAAGTCCAGATAGATATGTTGGAATATTTCGTCCGACTAAACCTAAAACAAAATTGATTCAAAATATTACACAATCACATGAAATCCGTTTTGGAGATGCATTAGAATATTTATTTGAAAAATATTTTGAAGCAGAAGGTTTTAATCTCTTGCCAAAAAGGTTTAGAAATATAGAGGAAAAAGAGTATAATATTGATCAGCTTTTTGCTAAGGGAAATACAATTTTTATGATTGAACAGAAGGTGTGAGATGACCATGATAGTACTAAAAAAGTAGGGCAATTTAATAATTTTGAAAACAAATATTATGAATTAACTAAAAAATATCCAAATTATGAAATTATTCCTATAATGTGGTTTATAGATAATTCTCTTCGTAAAAACCGAAAATATTATCTTTCCGAAATGCAGAAAATGGCAACTGATTATGGTTGTGAAAATTATCTGTTTTATGGAGATGAAATTTTTGGTAAAAGAGGAGGGATTTCAGATTTTAATCTTGAAATTTGGACAGAAATGCTGTATTATTTAGAAAACTGGAAAAATACACTTTTCCTGATATGCCTGAGATTAATTTTGACTTAAAATCAGATGTGGTTTTTAATGAAATAAAGAATTTACCCCCCCCCCCCTATTGTTTTTCGTAAAATATTTAATAACAAAGATGTTATACAGCAGATATTTCCTATTATTTTTCCAACAGGAGAGACTTTAGATTTATTGAAAGTTTATTTTCAAAATAAAGAGGAAAAAATTTATAAAACTTTGGCAATAATGATAAGTAGTGTGAATAAATCTTTTAATGAAATTAATTTATGATTTAATGAGTAAAATTAAAATTTTGCTTTTCGTTTTCAAATATCTATCTTTGCTAAAAAATTAGTATAAAATGAGTAATAAACCGATTACCGAATTTATTGAAAAATATTATTTGCATTTCAATGCGGCATCTTTGGTAGATGCTTCTAAGGGCTATGTCGCTCATCTTAAAGATGGCGGAAAGATGATGATTACTTTAGCAGGGGCAATGTCTACAGCAGAATTGGGAAAAATTTTAGCAGAAATGATTCGTCAAGATAAAGTCGATATTATTTCTTGTACGGGAGCTAATTTGGAAGAAGATTTGATGAATTTAGTGGCTCATTCTCATTATAAAAGAGTGCCTCACTATCGTGATTTGACTCCACAAGATGAGTGGGAATTGTTAGAAAAAGGGCTAAATAGAGTGACTGATACTTGTATCCCTGAAGAGGAGGCTTTCAGAAGATTGCAGAAGCATATTTATGAAATTTGGAAGGATGCGGAGCAAAAAGGGGAAAGATATTTTCCACATGAGTATATGTATAAAATGTTGTTGTCAGGTGTTTTAGAGCAGTATTATGAAATAGATCCTAAGAACTCTTGGATGCTTGCAGCAGCGGAAAAGAATTTGCCTATCGTAGTGCCAGGTTGGGAAGATTCTACAATGGGGAATATTTTTGCGAGTTATTGTATTAAAGGTGAGCTGAAACCTTCTACAATGAAGTCAGGGATAGAATATATGACTTTCTTGGCAGATTGGTATAGAAATAATAGTGCTGGAAAAGGAGTAGGGTTTTTCCAAATTGGAGGAGGAATCGCAGGGGATTTCCCTATTTGTGTGGTGCCGATGCTTTACCAAGATTTGGAAATGCATGATGTCCCGTTCTGGTCTTATTTCTGTCAGATTTCGGACTCTACGACTTCTTATGGTTCTTATTCAGGGGCAGTACCAAACGAAAAGATTACTTGGGGTAAATTAGATATTAATACACCGAAGTATATTATAGAATCTGATGCGACTATTGTGGCTCCTCTGGTATTCTCTTATGTTTTAGAAAATTAAAAAAAAGCAACTTGAAAAAGTTGCTTTTTTTAACTATTCGAGTTAATTAGAATATTTATTTTAGTTCCCAATCTTCTATAATTGTCCAAAGTTTTCTGATATTGATTTCTTTGGGGAATATGAAGGCTTGTTCTGGAAGAATTTGTTCAGTGAAATTAGCTTTATCCCAGTAGCCATTATTATTGTTGTCTAATAGAATTCTCGCATAGTAAGAAGCTGGCTCAATTTCTGTAAAGTGGATTTCGGAAAGATTAGTGTATTGGCTGTATTGAACTTTACCATCATTATTGATAAGTTGAACCCAAAAATAAGAAGCGGGAGGGTTTTGTATCTTTAAAATAAGACTTCCGTAGTTTTCGGGTTTGTCAATTTCAAAATTGAAAATATAAGTCTTTTCCAAATCATAATATTCGCTGGAAATACTTTTTTTAGGAATTTGAAAAGAGTAATTTTTCCCAGTTTTGAAATCTGAAGAAATTATAATCTCATTGGAGTTGGTTTTTGAAATTTTTGCTTTAAAATTTTGAGAAATACTATCGCTTTTCAAAGTCCAATCCTTTGGATTGATATGTTTCAAATCCATATTTGCAGTAATGGTAAAGTCTTTTTTGGGAGGTAGTAAATGCCCTCTGTCGTTGGATAAATTCAGTTCATCTTTTGGATTAGGTCTGTAAAATGTAGTGATGCTATCCTTTTTTGCATTAATTGTATAACTTAATTTTAGTTGGGTAGCACTTTCTTTTTTGAAATGATTATTTTCTTTGCTAATCCATATTTTTACAGAATCAGATTTGGGGTTATGGCTTATTTTATAATTTTTAAGTTCTTCACTAATAGAGGATACTTCTACATTTTGGGGATTTCCCTCAAAGAGCATGAGCATTCCTCCTGAAATGTTTTTAGTTTCAATATATTTTAGTAATTTTTTGGAAGGATATAGTTTTAATTTTAATCCTGAAATATTTTGTGTTAGATTAATTTTATCTTTTAGAAAAGCAACTTTTTCCTTTCCAGCATCATATATAGAATTTTGATTTTCATCTTCAAATGCGATAACGGTATAGATGCCATCGGATAGATAATTGAGTTCAAAATATCCATCATCATCGGCTTGAGTGATGTAGTAAGGTTTTTGTCTAAAATCGGCATTTTCCTTGTATAATCCTACTACGATGCCATGTTTTGTTTTTTTGTTTGGAGGGAGAAGAGCATCGGAGACAGTACCGCTGATGTATAGATTATCAATTTTATTGCCTGTAGAAAATGCAAAATTGAAGTAGGGTAAAATGTTGCCCTCGTTGTTATCTGCTATGGAATTACCAAAATTAAAATTATAAGTAGTATTTTCTTTCAAATCTTCATCCCATTGTATGAGAATGTATTTATTAGCCAAAGTAGATGGCAAAATTTTCTTGATTTTTCTAATAGATGGTGAAATGATGAGATTTTTACTAATATCTTTAAGGATAATATATTCATTAAAATCTAAGCGAAGTTCTCTCAATTTTGTAGAAACATTGGTGCGTGTGGTATCTATATTTGCTCCCAAAAATATAGGTGGGATGGTGTCTTTACTACCTCCGTTAGGACTTCCTACTCTTGCACATGAACCTAAAATTATAGATAAAAAACCGAAGAGGTAAATATATTTTTTCATATAACAAAAATAATATTTTTATTCCGAAAAATTTTCTAATTTGGTATTTTTTGTGCTGAGTGTCTTTTCTATCTCAAAGGGAAATGGCTCAAAGAGGCTTGATAAACTCATTGCAGAATAAATCTTGCGAGAATATCTATTTCCAATGGCAATGATGGTTGTTTTAGAGTTTCTCATATGTACAAAAACCGTATTGGAACCATGCCACCAGCCGTTGTGAAATGTTAATTTTTTACCATCGTCAAAAATTTTCATTCTGAATCCTAAACCATAATTATTGATACCTTTCTTTTCATTGCTGTATGGTGTGAAAATTTTATCTATAAGCTCTTGAGATAAGAAATCTTTAGAAAATAAGGCTTTTGAAAAGTTAAATAAATCCCTTGGAGTGGTGTAAATATTTTTGTCTCCATATATGAGGTCAAGGTTATTTAATGGATAAATATTACCATTTTGATAGAAAGATTGAGATGCTATATTGATGTCTTTTTCTTGAAAAACAAAAGAATTTTTCATGTTGAGGGGTTCAAAAATCATTTCTTGAATGGCTTGAGGGAATGGCTTCTTCGTAACTTTTTCAATAATGAGAGCAAGAAGTGCATAGTTGGTATTGCAATACATAAACTCCGTGTTGGTTTCTTTTACCAAGGCAGGTTTATGTGTTATCATAAAATCTAAAATCTCTTGGTTGGTAATGTAATTTTGTTGAGGAATAAATTTAGCTTGTTCTAAAAAATATTCATATTTTGGAAGTCCGCTTCGGTGAGAAAGCAAATGAAAAACACTTACTTTTTCGTAAGGGAATTTAGGGAAAATATCAGTGATTTTTTTGTTTAGGTCTAATTTGTTATCTTCTACCAATTTTAGAATAGCCATAGCGGTAATGGGCTTACTGATAGAGGCAATGTGTAGAGCTGTATTTTTATTGATGGGCATTTGTTGGTTTTCTCGCCCAAATCCCTGATATTTTTCTAGTAGAATTTCATCTTCATGAGCTACTAAAATTCCGCCACTTATGTTAGAGTCTCCCCAAAATTTTTCTTCATACTGATGAAGTAGCATTTTGATATGGTTTTTATTTGGTAATTCTTTTTTATTTTTATCAAAAATATTTTCCAAATCAACATTTCCAAAATTAGGCAAATCTGCTTGCTTTTTTTCTGTTTTAGAACAAGAAAATATTAGAAAAATAGAAAGAATTTTAATACCAAATTTTATTTTCATATCATCAAATATTGAATTTTGCAAAAATGATAAAATTGTACAAAAATTTGTAAAAATTAGGTGTTAATCTTATGTTAAAAGCAATAATTTTTGATTCAAATATCTTTTTTATACATTTGCTTGATATTTTGAAAAGAGATGAATAATACTTTACCCATTACTAAAAATTTGATTGTCCTAAATGTGATTATATTTATATTATCAGAGTATTTAGTACCATCATTACAAGAAGATTTTGCAGGATATTTGCCTACTTCGCCACATTTTCATTTTTGGCAATTAATAACTCATATGTTCATGCATGGGAGTGTAATGCATTTGGTTTTTAATATGTTTACATTGTGGAATTTTGGGAATATTTTGGAGAGTACTTTGGGACAAAAAAAATATATTATTCTCTATTTTATTTCTGGGATTGGAGCTTTTATTTTATTTAATTTTTGGAACTATTATCAAGTTTATGAGTTGCATCAAGTTTTGATAAATGAAGGTTCGGACATTCGTGAAGTATATCTCAATTCTGCAAAAGGAATGAGGGAAGCATTTCAAGAAACGGAAGCTGAAAATACTTTGAGAAGTTATCTTAATACAAGAATGGTAGGGGCTTCTGGAGCAGTTTTTGGGGTGATTGCAGGTTTTGCGACATTATTTCCTAATGCACAGATGTTTATGATGTTTATTCCTTTCCCGATTAAGGCTAAATATCTTGTTCCAGTTGTAGTGGTGGTTTCTGTATATTTGGGAATCAATCAGTTTGAATGGGATAATGTAGCTCATTTTGCACATATTGGAGGAGCGTTAGTGGGTTGGACTTTAGTTAAAAACTGGAATAAAAATAGGAATAGTATATATTAAAAAATGTTTGTTGTTAGAACGGTTTTATTAGTGGTACATCTTGGGGTAGTTTTTTTGCTTTTAGGGACTAGACTCAATGAGTATCTTCCACCAAAATGGTTTGCAGGAATTAATCTTCTGTCTTTGGTATTCCCATTTTTATTATTTTTTCATTTTTCATTGACAATATATTGGTTGGTTTCTCTTCGAAAAAGAGGTTTAGTTTTTTTATTGATAGGGATATTTTTAATGCCAATGATTCGGCGGTGGGTAAATTATTCTTCATTAGAGAAAGGAAATCCTAACCTTAAAGTAATGAGTTTTAACATTAAAGGTACATCGGAAAAAGATGAAAAAACAGAATTTTTGAATGGTCAAGAAGTAGATGTTTTGATGCTTCAAGAATGTGGTTTTGAAATGAGTGATAAGATGGAATTGAGTAATTTTAGGTATCAGGCACATAGTGAAGTGGTGAGCATTTATTCTAAATTTCCGATACAGAGAAAAAATAAAATTCCTTTGTCGGATAACGGTTATGCTATATTTGCGGATATTAGAATTAAAGGTGAGATTTTTAGGTTTATCAATGTGTATTTAGAGCCTTTTAAGTTAGAAAAAGATATGGTGAAACCTTCTATGAGTACAGAAATTAATGAGATAAAAGCGAAGTCCTTACTCTCTCGTTTATTGCCAGTATTTAAAGTTCATCAGACACAAATAGAAGAGATAAGGGAGTATGTCAATTCTTCGCCGTATCCTGTGATTTTGGCAGGAGATTTTAATGCTGTACCAAATTCTTATGAATATTATCATTTAGGCAAAAATCTTGATGATGTTTTTGCAAAGGTGG
This sequence comes from uncultured Flavobacteriaceae bacterium, assembly GCA_963530615.1. Classification (GTDB taxonomy): domain Bacteria; phylum Bacteroidota; class Bacteroidia; order Flavobacteriales; family Weeksellaceae; genus JABCPE02. The sequence continues at coordinate 142,165 of CAUSDX010000001.1, read as the reverse complement.
GGAGAGGCAGTGCCACGAGTTTTCACGATTATAAATTTCCATTGAGGATAGATTATGTTTTTGCTTCACCAGGGATAAAAGCATTAAATTATAAGGTTGATAGAGGAGTCAATATTTCTGATCATTATCCTATATATACTGATTTTTTGATAGAAAGTAATTAAAATGATTTTTTAGGAAAAGAATGGAGGATACATATTTAAATAAGGGAAAGAGGAGAATTTTGGTGGAATATCTTCGGGAGAAAGTAGGGATAAGGGATGAGCAAGTGTTATCGGCGATAAATTCGGTGCCGAGACATTTTTTTCTGGAAAGTATTTTTGAAGACTTTGCGTATGAAGATAGAGCTTTTACAATAGCTTCTGGACAAACTATTTCTCATCCTTCTACGGTAGCAGAGCAGACAGAATTATTACAAGTGGAAAAAGGTGAAAAAGTTTTGGAAATAGGGACGGGAAGTGGTTATCAAACATCCATTTTGGTAGCAATGAAGGCGGAAGTTTATACTATAGAGAGACAGAAAGAATTATATGATTTTTCTCGTAAAATATTAAAAAATATAGGTTTTATGCCCTCTATTCAGGTTTTTGGAGACGGATTTGAAGGACTTGCTGATTTTGCTCCGTTTGATAAAATTTTGGTTACTTGTGGAGCAGGAGAATTGCCCGTGCAACTATTGAGACAGCTCAAAGTAGGAGGGATAATGGTCATTCCTTTGGGGAATAAAACAGAAGAACAGGTTTTAACGCGTTTTATAAAAATTTCTGAAAACCAAGTAGAAAAAGAAGAATTTGGATTGTATAAATTTGTGCCGATGCTTGGAGATACTAATGAGTAATTTTTGAATAAAAAAAACACTTTGATTTTTTCAAAGTGTTTTTTTTGTTATTTGTTTGAGAAAGATTAACCTATTTCTACGCCATTTTCTATTTTGTCATCTGGTGTTACGAAGGATAATTTTCCGTCTGGTTTTGTGGTAAGTAAAAGCATTCCTTGTGATTCTATACCTCTAATTTTTCTTGGAGCGAGGTTGAGCAAAATCATCACTTGTTTTCCGATGCATTCTTCCGGTGTAAAGCTCTCAGCAATACCCGAAACCACCGTGCGAACATCCACGCCAGTATCCACTTTAAATTTTAATAATTTATCGGCTTTTTCAACTTTTTCAGCCTCTAAAATAGTAGCTGTTCTTAAATCTATTTTTGCAAAATCATCAAAGTTTATTTGTTCTTTCATCGGATTAGCGTTAGGGTTTGTTTTTTTATTATTTTGTTTTGTATTTTCCAATTTTTGAATTTGAGCTTCAATAACATCATCCTCTATTTTAGAGAAAAGAAGAGAGATCTCATTAATTTTATGCTCAGCAGAAATAAGCTCGGTTTTATTTTCTAAATCAGACCATAAAGTTTTTTCTATATTAAACATTCTGAGAAGTTTATCAGAACTAAACGGCATGAATGGTTCGCATAATTGAGCTAATGCCACCGCGATTTGAGCCCCAATATAAAGTGATTGAGCGGTTTTTTCAGGAGCGTCTTTGATAGTTTTCCAAGGTTCTTCGGTTTGAAGATATTGATTCCCAAATCTTGCTAAATTCATTAGTGAAGAGAGAGCATTTCTAAATTCATATTTTTCTAAAAATTCTCTAATTTCTACGGCTGTTTTTGTGATTTCTTTTATCTCATTTGATGGTCTTCCTTGCGGAATTTTACCATTATAATACTTATGAATTAGCACAGCAACCCTATTGATGAAATTTCCAAAAATACCTACTAATTCAGAATTGTTTTTAGTTTGAAAATCCTTCCAAGTAAAATTATTATCCTTGGTTTCAGGAGCAGAAGAAAGTAGGGCGTAACGCAATACATCTTGTTGATTAGGGAAATCTTCTACATATTCGTGAGCCCAAACAGCCCAATTTCTAGAAGTAGAGATTTTATCATTTTCAAGATTTAGAAATTCAAATGCAGGGACATTTTTTGGCATTATGTAATCTCCATGAGCCTTCATCATTGCTGGAAAAATAATACAGTGGAAAACGATGTTATCTTTCCCAATAAAATGCACTAAATCACAGTTTTCATTTTGCCAATAATCTTTCCAATTTTTTCCTTTTTTTTCAGCCCATTCTTGAGTGAAAGAGATATATCCAATTGGTGCATCAAACCAGACATAAAGAACTTTGCCTTCCGCATTTGGTAGAGGAACGGGGACTCCCCAATTGAGGTCTCGGGTCATTGCTCTTGGTTTTAAACCATCGTTGAGCCAAGATTTTACTTGTCCATAAACATTGGGTTTCCAATCATCTTTATGTCCTTCAATAATCCATTCTTTTAAGAAATTTTCATATTCATTCAGAGGAAGATACCAATTTTTAGTTTCTTTTAAAATAGGAGCATTTCCGCTTAATGCAGATTTAGGGTTAAGTAATTCTGTTGGTGATAATGTAGAGCCACATTTTTCGCATTGATCGCCATAGGCACCATCATTACTACAATGAGGGCAAGTCCCTACAATATATCTGTCGGCTAAAAATTCTCCTGCTTGTTCATCAAAATATTGTTCGGAAATTTCTTCGGTAAAATTTCCATTTTCGTACATTTTAAGGAAGAAATTTTGGCTTACTTCATAATGTTTTTTAGAAGTAGTTCGGGAATATTCATCGAAAGAAATTCCCAAATCTTCAAAAGATTTTTTGATGATTTTGTGGTATTTATCTACTACATCTTGTGGTGTTATATTTTCTTTTTTAGCCCTAATAGTGATAGGGATTCCGTGTTCATCAGAGCCACAAATAAATGCTACATCTTTCCCCATTCTTCTCTGAAACCTAGCATACACATCAGCGGGGATATAAACTCCTGCCAAATGTCCAATATGTACAGGACCATTTGCATAAGGTAAGGCAGCGGTAATCATCTTTTTATCCGACATAATTTTTGATTTTTTGCAAATATACATATAAAAGCGGGATATTTTTATGACAAAAAACAGTAAAATAAAAAAGTTTAATTTGAATAATAATCCTAAATTTGCAAGGATTAGTCATTATAAACATGTGAAAAATTGTAATAAAAATTTTATAAAATTGATTTTTATGAAAAAGGCAATTGTATTTTTGGGAGTATTTTTTTTAGGGCAAAATGCTTTTGCTCAAGAAGAAAAGAGAGAGTCTAAATTAAAAATTACAGGTTATACTGAAATTTTCTATTCCTATGATTTTAATCAACGAGAGGATCATATTAAACAGCTGTTTTTTTATACTTTCAATCGCCATAATGAAGTGAATGTAAATATTGCGAGGATTAAAGCAAATTATGAAACGGAAAATATGAGAGCGAATATCGCCTTGATGGTAGGGACTTATCCGCAAGACAATATGGTGCTGGAAAGCGAAACGACCAAATATATTCAAGAAGCAAATATTGGGTTTAAGATTTCTAAAAATAAAAATATTTGGGTAGATGCGGGAGTATTACCTTCTTACATAGGATTAGAAGGAGAAATTAGTAAAGATGATATGACATTGACAAGAACTGTAGCAGTAGCAAATTCGCCTTTTTTCATGACAGGAGCACAGATAACTTACACCACTGATAATAATAAGTGGGTGCTATCGGGCGGAGTTTACAATGGTTGGCAAAAAATAAGAAGAGCGGTATTTGATAAAGATGGTTCTGTAACAGCATCTTCGGCGACAAAACTACCATCTTTTGGGACGAAGGTAACTTATCAGCCTAATGAAAAATGGTTTTTTAATTCTTCTACTTATGTAGGAAAGGATCCGATTACCGAAGAAAAAATGCGTTATTTTCACGATTTTTATGCGATTTTCAAGGCATCGGATAAGTTAGAGTTTAATTTTATTTTTGATGTAGGAGCTGACCAAAGAGAAAAAAAATCAAGACAATATAATGTATATTGGTCGCCCAATTTGATGGCAAAATATTATTTTACACCAAAATTTTCTACAGCAGGCAGAATAGAATATTATCATGATGCAAAAAATGCAATGGGTTGGGTAGGAGAAGGTCAAAAATATCAAATTTTAGGAGCGTCAGTAAATTTTGATTATCTCATTTATAAAAATTTAATGTGGAGATTAGAATTTAGAAATTTAAATTCAAAAGATCCTATTTTTACAAAAATTAATGAATTTCACCCAAAAGTAGATAATAATTTCTTTATTACAACGACATTAAATGCATGGTTTTAAAATAAGAAGCTGCCTTTAAAGGCAGCTTCTTATTTTAATTCTAGTTTTTCTTTACAGAAAATTCTAATTTTTTTTGTGAGTTCTGGATGATGAGCTAATTTTCTGCCATAACTAGGTATGATTTGAAGTATTTTTTCTTGCCATTGATTTTCAATTTTTTCTCTAAAGCATGTTTCTAAAACTTCCAACATGGCTGAGACACAGGTGCTAGCTCCAGGAGATGCACCTAATAAAGTTGCTAAGTTGTGTTCTTTATTAAAGAGAATTTCAGTGCCAAATTCTAGTTTTCCACCATGTTTTTTATCTCTTTTAATGATTTGAACTCTTTGTCCTGCAACTAAAGTTTCCCAATCTTCACTTTTTGCTTCTTTTATAAATTCTTTAAGGTGCTGTATTCTATTATATTTGGTCATTGCTACTTGCTTAATGAGATATTTCGTTAGTGGAATATTATTAAGACCTGCACCAATGAGTGATGGGATATTTTTAAGGTTAATGCTTTCAAAGAAATCCCAATAACTACCGTTCTTTAAGAATTTAGTAGAAAAACCAGCAAAAGGTCCAAAAAGTAAGGCTTTTTCTCCATTGATTATTCTTAAATCCAAATGAGGAACAGACATTGGAGGAGCATCTACTTGAGCGAGGCTGTATACTTTTGCTTGATGTTTTTGTATAAGTTCGGGATTTTTGGAAACCAGCCAACTGCCACTTACAGGAAATCCTGCATATCCTTCAGATTCTTTTATTTTACTACTGTTTAGTAATGTTAATGATTGTCCGCCAGCACCTATGAATACAAAGTTCGTGCGAATGGCTTGTTTCTTTCCTTTCAAAATAATATCCCATTGTTTTTGCTGTTTTTTTATATTGAGAACCTTACAGCCTGTTTTTATGGTAATGGCATTTTTCTCTTCTAAGAAATTGAATATTTTTTGAGTCAATGCTCCAAAATTTACATCAGTGCCTAAATTACTTCTTGTAGCAGCAATTTTTTCTTTTGGATTCCTATTTTCCATAATTAGGGGCATCCATTCTTTGAGCTTTTCAAAATCTTCGGAAAATTCCATTTCTGAAAAAAGATGAGATTGAACTAATTTTTGATGTCTTCTCCGTAGAAAATCTGTGTCTTTCTCCCCAAAAACTAGACTCATATGAGGACAAGAATTGATGAATTCTGAAGGGTTTGAGATGTAGTTTTTATCTACTAAATAAGCCCAAAACTGCTTGGAAATTTCAAACTGTTCAATGATTTTTTCAGCTTTGGAGATATTGATGTTTTTATTTTGGTCTTCAGGAGTGTAGTTGAGTTCACAAAAAGCAGAATGTCCTGTTCCTGCGTTATTCCATGCGGCGGAACTTTCTTCTGCTACTTTATTAAGTTTTTCAAGGATAATTATTTTAGCCTGAGGTTCTAATTCATGTAAAAGCATAGCCAAGGTGGCACTCATGATGCCTCCTCCTATGAGTACAAAATCATAATATTCGTATATATTTTTCATATTAATTAAAATTAAGAAACGATACAAAATAAGGTTTCTCCTTCATTGATAGGAGGAGTGCTTACTTTATAGAGAATAATTCCTTGAGTAGGAGTTGTAATATTAGAAAGTTGTCTCCCAAATATATCAGTAATATAGCCTAAATTTTCTCCTTTTCTTACAAAATCACCTGCTTTTAATTTGCTGTAAAAAATTCCCTTTTTAGGGGAAGAAATATATATTTGTTGAGTAAATAATTTTTGTTCTTTTTGTTTGGTTTTTTGTTCGGTGAAGTATACTTTAGAAAAATCTAAAATATTGTATATGGCATTTTTTAGAATTGTAACATTGTCAGATTGTAAATTTCCTAATTTTCCAGCTTCTATACTGATGGATACTTTTCCAAGTTGAACGGCTTGTTTGAATGCATAAAGGGCAGGTTCTTCATTAGAAATAGTGTAAGGATAAGATACAATCATAGGAAGTCCAGATATTTCTGAAAGTTGTCGTGCTTTTTGGGTATTTTCTAAATTTTTAGGATTGTCATAAAAACAAACAAAAGGTACCAAATCTTCATTGGCATCTCCTCCGTGTAGATCAATAAAAATATCAGTATTGGGAATGATGTTTTGGGTAATATAGTTGGCAATTTGTTCAGAAATACTGCCTGATGGAGAGCCAGGGAAGGTTTTATTGAGGTTTTTTTTATCTTCGGGGTGAAAGAATGGCATTCGTTGATAGAAGGCTCCAATATTAGCGATAGGGAGAATGATTAGAGTCCCGTTTAGTTTTTGTGGGTTGATTTCATTGAGTATTTCCTGAAGAGCAATGATAGGAGGATATTCATAGCCGTGAATCCCTGCTATAATGGTAAAAACTGCTCCTTTTTCTTTGCCGTTGATAATGCAGATTGGGAGCTGGTGGTCTTCTTTTTCAGTATTGAAAATAATGTTAAAATCTTCCTTTCTGCTTGAAGCTAAATGAATATGTTTTTTGATGTCAAGATAATTCATCGGAGTATAAGAATAAAGTTAATCTAATGCAATATTAAAACAATCTTTGGGATAATTGAATAAAAAATTTTAATTTTGTAGAATAGATTTAGTGGAAATTTAGATGAGAATAGATATTATAACTGTAGTTCCAGAGCTGATGGAGAGTCCTTTTAAGGCATCTATTTTGAAGAGAGCCATAGAAAAAGGGTTGGTAGAGGTTCATTTTCATAATGTTAGAGATTATTCTACGAATAATTACAAGCAAATAGATGATACTCAATATGGTGGAGGAGCAGGAATGGTGATGATGGTAGAGCCATTGGATAAATGTATTTCTCAACTAAAATCAGAAAGGGAATATGATGAGGTTATTTTTTTAACTCCTGATGGAGAAACGCTTAACCAAAAGATGGCAAATAGTCTTTCTTTGACACAGAATTTGATATTTCTTTGTGGGCATTATAAAGGGGTAGACCAGAGAGTCAGAGATTTACATGTAACTAAAGAAATTTCTATTGGGGACTTTGTTTTGACAGGAGGGGAATTGGCTGCATGTGTTTTGGCAGATTCTGTAATTCGTTTATTGCCAGGAGTTTTGAATGATGAGCAGTCTGCTCTCACGGATAGTTTTCAGGATAATTTGCTGTCACCACCTATTTATACTCGCCCAGAGGTTTATAAGGGGTTGGAGGTTCCAAAAATTCTCTTGAGTGGAAATTTTGGAGCAATAGAAGATTGGCGATATGAAAAAGCGTTGGAGATAACGGAGAGAAAGAGACCTGATTTACTTAAGTAATTTAATTAAAATAAATCTCAAATGGAGAAAAATGGGAAAGAATGGATTATGTTTTATAATGTGGAAAATTTTTTTCTGCCAGATGAGAGATTTAGTAAAGGGGAGAGCAAAAAACTATCGGGATTAAAGAAGTGGAATGAATGGAGGTATAGGCATAAAATTCATCGAATAGGGTCTGTTTTTGAGTGTTTTTGTGAAGAAAATGGAAGTTTGCCTATGCTTATAGGTTTAGCAGAAATTGCAAATAATGAGGTGTTAGAAGACTTATTGTCGCATCCTGTTTTTGAGGGAAAGTATGCGTTTGTACATTATGATTCTTTAGATGAAAGGGGGGTAGATACGGCTTTGCTTTATGATAAAACGAAAATTAAATATTTGGATTCGGATACGATAAGTTTTATTTTTGAGTTTGAAGAAGGAGGGAAAGAGGAAATGGACACCACACGAGATATTTTGCAATGCAGAGTGGAATATGAGGGAGTAGAAATAACCATTTTCGTTTTACATTTGCCATCTAAAAGAGAGCAAGATATAAATCAATCCAAGAGAGATTATATTTTGCATTCAGTAAAAGAAAGAGTGCTAGAACTTACGAAAAAACAGAAAGAGCCAGTGATGATTTTGGGAGATTTTAATGAAAATCCTTATGCTGAAAATATTAATTTTTTACTTTATCATGATGGATTAGATAAGCTTTTAGAAAATCCATTTATCAATTTATATGGTCAAAAGAAATTTTCTACTTTTTATCAGAAACAAGGTCTGTTATTTGACCAAATTATTCTCTCCGAATACTTTTATGTACAAAATTCTAAATTGAAATTTACTAAAGCAGGTGTTTTTGCTCATGAAAATATTAAAATAAGAGATGGAAAATATCAAGGAAAGCCATTCCGAACTTATGCGGGAACTCGGTATTTAGGTGGATATAGTGATCATTTCCCTGTATGGGTGGAATTTGAAAAATATAAATAATAAAAAATATAATGGAAATAGGGAAAACACAAGTTTTAACCATAGCAGCGGAGCAAAATTCGGGATTTTTTTTAGAAGATAAATTGAGTGAAAGATGTTTTTTGCCCAAGATTTTTGCCGAACAAGATTGGAAAAAAGGAGATGAAGTGGAGGTTTTTGTATATCAGGATAATGAGCAGTTTATGGCAACAATAGAAACTCCATTTTGTGAGGTTGGGGAATTTGCTGTGATGACTTGTGTGCAGTCTCTGCCTAGTGGAGCTTTTGTAGATTTAGGAATTATAAAGGATCTTTTTATTCCATATAAGCAGCAGAAAACTAAGATGATGGAGGGAAAGAGATATTTGGTTTATGTCTATGTAGATGAGGTTTCTCAAAGATTAACAGGAACTACGAAATATAAAAGAAATCCCCAATATGAAGATTTTTCGCTAAAAAAAGGTGAGAAGGTATCGTTGATTATATCCAATGAAACAGAACTTGGCTGGAATGTAGTAATTAACAAAAAATATTTAGGATTAGTTTACTTTTCAGATGTTTATAAAAAACTTTATCCCCTTTCGGAGGAAATAGGATATATTAAAAATATTCGTGAAGATGGAAAAATAGATGTTTCTTTGCAACCAGAAGGGTTTGAAAACATTGATGAATTTAAGCAAAAAATTTTAGAGAAGCTGGAGGACAGAAACGGACTGCTTTATTTATCGGATCAATCTTCTCCAGAAGAAATAAGAGCTGAACTCCAAATGAGTAAAAAGAATTTTAAAAAGGCTATAGGAGGGCTATATAAGGATAAAATTATAGAAATTTTTGATAATAGGATAAAATTGAAATAGAATCTCTTTTGTGGAGTGATATTTTTGAGACAATATATTGAGCAGTATAAGAAACTGATGACTTCATGGTTATTGGTTCTATTTTTATTGTCTAATTATGGGGTGAATCTTATAGGGCATGACCATGAAAAATATGAGCACTCCATTATAAAAACCACAGAAAAAGGAAAGAGCATTAGTTGTGTACTATGTAATTTTCAGAGTTTATTGTATGAGCCTTTGTCTCAAAAATATTTTGAGTTTGAGCAAGTTTTTCAAGAGATACATAAGCTGATAAAGTCCTTTTATCGTGGATTTTATTTATTAGAATATTCGTTTTCTATATTTCAAAGAGGACCTCCATTTCTTTTTATATAAATTTAGTTTTTGTTGTTATCTCTATTTGTTGTTAAAAAATAATAACAAATGGTTGGGATGTGCAAAATCTTAATCATTTTGCTTTAATCTTTTAAGGCAATCAAATCTTTAATTTTTATTAAATTTAATTAAATGAAGAAAAATAGAGGTTTTCTATGGGCTTCATTGTTTTGTGTTGGTTTTTTTTCAGGGCAAGAAGTGAAGCGAATAGATACTGTAAATATTAAAAAATCTGTAATTGAACATCAATATAAAGTAAAATCAGAGCTTGGTAAAAAGGATTTAGAGAAATCTTTTGGAGATAATTTAGCAAATGTGTTAAAGAACATTTCTGGGGTTACGCTTTTACAAAGTGGTGCAAATATTTCTAAGCCCGTGATTCAAGGAGTAACAAACCAGCGAATATTGATGCTTAATAATGGGATAAAAATAGAAAGTCAGCAATGGGGGAATGATCACGCTCCTGAAATTGATCCTTTTTTAGCTCAAAGTATAGAAATAGTAAAAGGTTCAGAAGCAGTAAAATATGGAGCAAATGCAATGGGAGGTGTAGTACTGTTAAAAAGTGAGAAATTACCTTATTTCGGAAGGGTTGTGGGAGGAAAAGCTCAGTTGGTAGGAGAATCTAATACCGAAAAATGGGCAGGAAACATAATGCTACAGGGGAATATAAGCCGAGAAAATGCTTTTGCATGGAGAATCCAGAGTAGTGCTAAAAAAGCAGGAAATTACCGGACAGCAGACTATTATGTAGATAATACAGGAGCGAGGGAGTTAAACTATTCCGCAAATGTAGGCTATAAAATGCCCAAGGAAAAAGTAGAGCTTTTTTATAGTTATTTTTCCACTGAATTGGGCGTTTATACAGGTTCAAGAATTGGTAGCCAAGAGGATTGGCAATTGAGGATTTTAGAAGGTCGTCCTTTGGATAGAGGTTATTTTTCCTATGAAATCAATCTACCGAGACAGGAGGTTAATCATCATTTGGCAAAAATCAATATAGAAAGTCAAAGGGCATTTGGAAAACTTAATGTGCAGTATGCATTTCAGAGAAATCATCGGCAGGAGTATGACAGAAGAAGAGGGACTTTTGCTAATAAGCCAACCTTTGATATGGAACTTACTACGCATTCGTTTTTATTAGATTTAGAGAAGGCTCATCATCATTATTTTAAGTTTTTTGTTGGAGCAAATTACGCACATCAAGAAAATCAAAATGTGATAGGGAATGGTATCAATCCCGTATTGCCTAATTTTATTTCGGATAATGTAGGGGTATATCTTTCGGAGGAGTTTCAGAGAAATTCATGGACATTGAGTGCTGGGCTTCGTTATGATTACAAGCTTTTTGATGCAGCAGGGTATAACCGTTTGGGTCAGTATTATTCAGGGCAAAGAGCATTTGGAAATTTGAGTTATAATCTTGGGATTTATAAAAAAATTGGAAAGTATGTCTCTCTCGTCTCTAATATAGGAATGGCATGGAGAGCTCCAGAAGCGATAGAATTATATAGTAATGGGGTACATCATGGAAGTGCTTTTTATGTGCAAGGAGATGAGCATTTAGATTTAGAGAGAGGTTTGAAATGGAGCTCTAAAATTCAGTTTTCTAATGAGAGACTTTGGTTGTCAGCCGATGTTTTTTTGCAAAAGATAAAAGGCTATATCTATGAAATGCCTACTCGAAATTATATCAATACTTGGGCAGGAGCGTTTCCTATTTTTGTGTATAAACAATCTGACGCCCTATTTCGTGGAGTGGATTTATCTGTGAAATATAGTGTGTTATCTTGGCTGGATTATGAATTGAAAGCCTCTGTGGTTCATGCTTCTAATCTTACAGAAAATTATTATTTTCCTCATATTTCTCCAGAAAATTTGAGCCAAAAATTTAATTTTAGGTTAGCTTTTTTGAAGCCATTGAGAGATAGTTATGTGGGGGTAGAGCATTCTTGGGCTAATAAGCAGAAGAGGTTTAGTCCAGAGACTGATTTAATCCCTTTTACGCCATCAGCATATCATTTATTTAACCTTGCCATGGGGACGAATGTTCCTATCTATAAGGATAGAATAGTAAATTTTTCCTTCATGATAAGTAATGTTTTTAATCATTTGTATAAAGATTATACCGACAGGTTTAGGTATTTTGCTCATGGTATGGGAAGAAATTTTCAATTCAGAATCAATTATAATTTTTAATCAATAAGATTAAAATAAGATTGCATTTAAACTCAAATAATTTGTGTGAGTTAATATTAACTCACATTAAAATTCAATAAAATTTTTAACAAAACAAGAATTTAATATCATTATTATGAAGAATTTAAAAACAATAATATCTTTTTTATTTTTAGCAGTACTGAATTTAGTATCAATCTCTTGCAGTAGAGATAGTGTGAATGCGGTGAATGAATTAGGAGATAATAAGACGGAAGATGTCATAGAAAAAGGACATGATAACTGGGCAAAGGTAGAAATTATCATTAGAGAAGGACATTTGCATGGAGTTAACTTTCATGGAAATCCTGAGACCAATAGACCCATATTACCCGCCGTTCAAAAAATTATCTTTGAGCAAACTCCATCAGGGATTAGAAGAACCATTGATAAAGGGAATTCTTTGAAAAAGAATGAAGATGTAATAGAAGTTTTAGCCTCACCAAAAGAAGGAGGACGGTATTCGATGGAGATTATCTATTATAATACTTCTGGACAGAGAATCAATTATCAATATCTGACACCAGAGCAGTTGCCTATTCATCAGCATTTCTTTACTATAAATTCTTATTCTAACTATAAGACAAAGGAGGTTTTTTCAGCACCTACAGCAGAGTTTTTCACGCACTTGCATTCTTATGTCTATCGTGATACGATGCCAGAAGATAAGATGATAGGACAAGATGGATCAGAACTAATAAAAAATAATCCAGTAGGGCTGAAAGGTTATTTTCATTTTACTCCAGAAGCCAAACATACAAGATTTAATATGGTGGTGAAGTTAAGCCATTTTAAGTTTTCTAAATTTAATAACGGACAGGTAGAACCAGCGAATAATCCAAGCAGACGAGCAAGATTACAATCTGTAACGGATTTTTGGCAAGAAATACCATTCGTAGTTATAGGGAATACAGGTCTTACTGATGAGGAAATAGAGGTGTATTTGCAAGATGTTGCTGATTATTATGGAATCACCAAGAAGGAAGTTGAAGATTATATTCTAAAATCCGATGTAAATCCTGAAAGTAGTTCTTTTTGGTTATGATTATAATAAAGATTGTCTTGCATACAGGACAATCTTTTTTTTGATATTAAGATAATTTTAAGAATGTTTTTTAGAGCAATAAAATAAAAAATCCTTAAATTTGCCCAATGGGACAGATATTAGCAATTGATTACGGAAAAAAACGCTGTGGCTTGGCGGTTACAGATGATTTACAGATAATTGCTAGTGGTTTGGATACCGTGGACACCTCAGTGCTTTTAGAATATTTGAAAAAATATTTTATTCAAAACCAAGTAGATAAAATAGTGATAGGATTTCCAATCGATTTACGAGGAAATATTTCAGAGGTAGAAAGTGATATTTTGAAGTTTATGGAAGAGTTTCAAAATGTATTCCCAAAGATAGGAGTAGAGCGGTTTGATGAGCGTTTTACTTCAAAAATTGCTTCTTATTTTATTAGCCAAAGTGGAAAAAATAAAAAGCATAGACAAGAAAAAGGTTTAATAGATAAAGTAAGTGCCACACTTATTTTACAGCAATATTTAGAACAAAAGATATGATTTTACCCATTCGTGCCTATGGTGATCCTGTTCTTAGGAAGGTAGCCAAAGAGATAACGCCAGATTATCCCGAACTAAAAACATTGATAGATAATATGTTTGAGACCATGTATGATGCTCATGGGATAGGTCTTGCTGCACCTCAAATAGGATTAGATATTCGGCTTTTTGTGATAGATATTAGACCGTTGGCGGAAGATGAAGATTATTTTGATATTGCAAATGAGTTGAAGGACTTCAAGAAAGTATTCATCAATGCTAAAATTTTAGAGGAGAAAGGAGAGGAGTGGAAATTCAATGAAGGATGTCTAAGTATTCCAGATGTTAGAGAAGATGTTAGCCGAAAAGAGACCATAGTAATAGAATATTTAGATGAAAATTTTATAAAACATACGGAAACTTTTTCTGATATTAGAGCAAGGGTGATTCAGCATGAGTATGACCACATAGAGGGAGTTTTGTTTACTGATAAAATTAGTGCTTTAAAGAAGAAAATAATTAAAGGAAAGTTGAATAAAATTACTCATGGAGACATTAATGTAGGGTATAAAATGAGATTTCCTAAATAATAAATTAAAAATATAAATAACGATTGATATGCAATTAGAAAAGATTATTTCAATTTCAGGGAAGCCAGGTTTATTCAGATTGGTCTCTCAGTTGAGAAATGGATTTATTATAGAAGATGTAATTACTAAGAAAAAAATAAGTATTTCCAATACTAGCCAAGTGAGTTTATTGGATAATATTTCTATGTTCACTTTTGATAGTGAAGTGCCACTTTTTGAAGTGTTTGGAAATATTGCGAAAAAAGAAGATTATAAAAAGACGATTTCTCATAAATCAACCTCAGAAGTGTTGAGAGATTTCATGGCTGAGGTTTTACCTAATTATGATGTGGAGCGTGTTTATGATTCTGATATTAAGAAATTAGCACAATGGTATAATTTGCTTCAAAAAGCGGGGTATATTACTCCGAGTAATTTTGAGAAAAAAGAAGAGAATTAATCTGAATATAAATGGAAACTTTGGCAATTTTTTGTCAAAGTTTTTTTAATTAAAAATATAATAATGAATACTAAAGAGGAAAAGTTAAGAGCATTTGAGCGAATTTTGGACATATTAGATGAGCTTCGGGAAAAATGTCCTTGGGATAGAAAACAGACTTTACAAAGTTTAAGGCATTTGACTTTAGAAGAGGTTTATGAGCTTTCGGATTCTTTGTTAGAAGAAAATATGGAAGAGATTAAAAAGGAGATTGGGGATGTTTTTTTACATCTTATATTTTATGCTAAAATAGCTTCTGAAAAGGGTGTTTTTGATATTGCAGATGTTTTAAATGCTCTTTGTGAAAAACTAATCTTTCGTCATCCGCATATTTATGGAGATGTTATTGCCGAAGATGAAGAAGCTGTAAAACAGAATTGGGAAAAATTAAAATTAAAGGAAGGAAATCAGTCTGTTTTGGAAGGAGTTCCTAATAGTCTTCCATCTATGGTTAAAGCATTTCGGATTCAAGATAAGGTGAAAGGATTAGGGTTTGACTTTCCAAATCCAGAGGAGGCATGGAAAAAGGTGGAGGAAGAATTAAAAGAATTTCAAGCAGAGATTGAAATAGGGAGTAGAGAGAAACAGGAATCTGAATTGGGTGATGTATTTTTCTCGCTTGTTAATTATGCTCGTATTTTGGGAATTAATGCGGATACAGCATTAGAGCGAACGAATCTTAAGTTTATTTCTCGTTTCAAAAAAATGGAACATTTAGCTAAAGAAAGAAATTTAAATCTTTCAGAGATGTCCCTTGATGAAATGGATAATCTTTGGGAAGAGTCTAAATTGAAAATAGGATAAAATAGATGAAAATTATCCTATTTTTTCCGATGATAAATGACCTCTATAATTTTACCTCCAACCCAAGAAAAAGGGAAAAAGGTTAAGAAAATTCCAATTTGGTAAAAGATAGGGTGGGAAGCAAAGAAAATGATGTCTAAAACCGCTAAAAATAAGAGAATAAAGCCAATCAGCATGGCGTAGGCTACTTTGGCATATTTTACGAGGAGAGCGGTGGTTATCCCCCCAATGGTGGAGGCTAAACCTGATGAGATGAGCAGAGCGATGAAGAACCCATCATTTTTTTTCATATCATGGAGGAGTTGGCTCCATTTGTCAAAAGGAGTTAGTCCAGAATAGGTGATCCATTCTGAATTAATTCTTAATCCAATAGTAATGATAATCATCGCTATGAAAAGACCTATCAATACAGCAAAAGTATTTCGTAAAAAGTTCATGATTCTTAATCTTGATGAGCAATCATAGAAATTTCTATACCAACATTTTTTGGCAAATTGGCCACTTGTATGGTTTCCCTCGCAGGGTATTTTTCGGTTGATAAGTAGGAAGTGTAAATTTGATTTACGATGGAAAAATCTTCCATATTTTTTAAGAAAATACTTGTTTTTACAACATGAGAAAAATTCATTTTAGCTTCACCTAAAATTGCTTTTAAATTTTTCATTACTTGATGAGTTTCTTCAGCTATTCCTGATATGACTTCATTAGTTTCAGGATTTATTGGAATTTGACCTGAAATGTATAAAATACCATTTGCTAAAACAGCTTGAGAGTAAGAGCCTATAGCTAAAGGGGCATTGGGGGTGGAAATATATTGTTTCACTATTATTGCACTTTTAAAGGTTATTGTTTTGTGAAAAATGAAGTTTCTGCAAAGATACAAAAAATGATTTTTTATAAAGAATTAGTAGATTGATTAAAACTTCTTGCCTCATATTTTACGGCATCTTTTAGGATTGTAGCTTTAATGCCAATATAGAAATCATAAACTTTGTATTGCCCTGTCGGAACCCAATTAAAATTAATGCTAAAACTTCTTTGGTCTCTTGAAAAACCTAATCTAGAATAGGCAAAAGATTTATTAACAAGGTCATAATGAGCACTTCCAGTAATATTCCAATATGGTGTGAGTTTGATACTTCCGTTTAATCCTATGGAAGCAGCAGATTCACCGAATCTTCTTACGGAATTATTATAGGAATAACTGGTATTCACATCAAGTGTCCAATCTTGGTTGAAGCGAGCGTAGTTGTCCTCATCAAAATGATAAACTTCATTCATTCCTGTTCCGCGAGTTTTATAAATATTTTCGGGTGTTTTTTTATTTTTATTGCTGGATTTTAGAATATCGTGAAGTGAGAAACTTGCTGTTAAATTAAAATATTGCAGTCGGAAATTTCCTAATTTATCAATTCTCGTTCCTATATCGTTATTAGGTTCAAAATGAATTTTATAAGGGTCAAAAGAGGCGTTGTAATTTAGGTTTAATTTATTTTTAAAAAATGAATTTTGTGCATTGATAGTGATGTGAGACCACTTGAAGTTCTCGGCGGCAGCATTATAACTAAAGTTGACCCCAATATTTTCAAAAATTTTGATTTTTTGAACTCCAGTAGAATCTTTTTTAGATTTGACTTTTATTTCTAAATTATTACTTAGGTTAAAGTTGATAGATTTAGAAAGTCCAGAACTTGGAGAGCCATAAATACTCCCTTCAAAAATGGAATAAGGCACAGCGATACCATTGGTATCGTAATAATCTTTATAATAGCCCCACATGTTACTACTGAAATCAGGGGTGTAAGAAAATCCTATGCTTGGGGTGAAAACATGTCTTATTGCTTGAATTTTGCTGTTTTTTCCAAATTTCAGCATACCATATAGAGTAGTTTGTATGGAGGCTGAAGTATTAAAAGTAGTATAGCCAGCAATGTGGTTTTTAGTATCGGTTTCAATGTTTCCAGAGATAGGATTGTAAAATCTTTCAATCGTTTTATTAGTTAAAACATTATTAAAAGTAGAGTTTACTGATAGATTAAAATATTTTAGAAGGGTAGTTGTGGAACTGATACTCGTTGTATTTCGTCCTGCAGTTTGCATTTTTTTCCACATTTCTTTAGTAAATATTTCGTTATACTGAGCGGTTACTTGATTTCTAAAATCAAATTTAGTATTGATAATAATATTCTCCAAAAATCCAGATCTAATTCCATTTTTAGGGTTAAAAAGGTAAAACTGATTAATTCCTACAGATAATGAAGGAAGTCTCATATCTGTAAGTCTAGTAGAGAAGTTTTGAGAATAATAAGCACTTCCTGTGATAGTTATAGGAAGGTTGAGAAATCTTTTAGTTAAACTAATAGAAGAGTTTTGCTGAGCGTTTAATACATTTTCATTAAGGATATAATTATTGTTTATTGTATTGTAATAGAATCTATTGCTCACAATATCCACAGAAGCGGATAGTTGTAAGAACGGGTTTGCTTTGATATCTTGCTGATGTGTCCAAGTGAAACGATAGGTGCTAGATTTTTGGTAATTATTCAGTCCTTTGATTCCTCTCACAGTCGTTCCTACATCGGCACGGAAAAATCCAGAATATCTATAATTCTTTTTGTAATTTACTTCTGGGCGGAGATTCCAGCTTCCTTTAGTATAATAATCGGTCAATATTTTAAGATCAAAATGTTTGCCGAGTGGCTGATAATAACCAAGTCCGTTCAAATAAAATCCCATATCTTGCCTTTCTCCAAAACTAGGTATAAGTATTCCAGAAGATCTGGTTTCGGTAAAAGGTAAGATTGCAAATGGCAATACTAAAGGGGTAGGGATTTGCTCAATATACATTTGAATAGGACCTGTAACTACTTTCCCTTTTTCGGTATTTCCTTTTATCAATTTAATAAGAGATGCAGAGAGATGGTAGTCAGGAAGAGAGTCTTTTTTTGCTCGAAATAATTCATCGGTAGTATAAATACCACCTCTCATGAAAAAAACAGAGTCATTTACTTTTTTAGTTTTTCTTGCTACGATAAGTCCTTCGCTTTCCTCTGTTCTTGCGTTGTAGGCAATTGCTTGGCGAGTTTTATAATTATAACTTACTTCGTTATATTCATAGTTTTTTCCTCCTTGTGTAGCAATAGCTGGTTCAAAAATTCTTCCTAAAGAATCCATTTTACCCCTAGCAAAAAGCGTTCCTGTTTCCCAATCTATGCTGATGTAGTCTGCTTCTATTTGCATATCTTGGTATTTTACTTGAGCTTTTCTTCGTAGATAAGTGATGTTTTTTTTAATATCAAAACTGCTACTTTCTGCTTTAGAAAATAGTATGTCTGACAATTGTTCTTCTCTTTTTATAGTTTTTATAGTGTCG
This sequence comes from uncultured Flavobacteriaceae bacterium, assembly GCA_963530615.1. GTDB lineage: Bacteria > Bacteroidota > Bacteroidia > Flavobacteriales > Weeksellaceae > JABCPE02. The sequence goes on along the minus strand of CAUSDX010000001.1, from coordinate 123,505 downwards.
GTGTTTACCCCTTCCCGAAGTTCATTTTTACTTTGTGCTAAAAAAGTGTTAAAAATTAGGAAAATTAAAATATGTAAGGTAATTTTGAATTTTGTATTTATCAAAGTCGTGAATTTCTATAATTTAACGCCCCAAAAATAATAATTTTTAATATAAGATGAGAATAAATAAATCGTTAATAAGATTAACTTTAACACTTTTAACACTGTTTTTTGTTCAAATTTCAGGACAGAAAAAGTTCGTTATTGTATTAGATGCTGGACATGGCGGGTCTGATATTGGGGCGAATAGATATTATGAAGGTTATGGAAGGCTAAATGAAAAGGATATTACTCTTTCTATTACATTGTTAATTGGGAAAAAGTTAGAGAAAAATAAAGATTTTAAGGTGATTTATACTCGTAAAACAGACATTTATCCTACATTGACAGAGCGAACAAATTTGGCCAATAGAAGTAAAGCCGATTTATTTGTTTCAATGCATTGTAATTCTCAAGCTAAAGGTGGAACGGCTTATGGTACAGAGACTTTTGTGCAGGGACCTAATCAGAATAAAGAAAATTTAGAGGTAGCAAAGGCTGAAAATGATGTGATTTATTTAGATGAGCAAGATAGAGAAACTTTTGCTTCTTATGACCCTAACTCCCCAGAATCTTTAATTGCCTTAAAAATTCAGCAGAGTAAGTATTTAGAAAGTAGCCTTTTAATAGGAAGTTTCATTGAAGATAATTTTGTAAAAAAGGACAAGAGGTTTTCTCGTGGTGTGAAACAACAAAATCTCCATGTTCTTCGTAGAAATGCAATGCCTTCTGTTTTGATAGAAATGGGATTTATTAGCAATTATGATGATGCTGTTTATATGGCAAGTACGAAGGGGCAGGAAGAGATTGCAGAGTCTATTTATCAGGCGATTGTAAGTTATAAACAGAGGTTGGACAGAAATGTAGGAAAGATAGCTGCTCCTCAACCTGTCAAAGAAGTAGAAAAACCATCTAAAAATGATTATCGTATTTTGTTAATGAGTTCACAGACGAAATACAATGAGGGAGATCCTGCTTTTAGAGGGGTGAAGTATATTTTGACAATAAAGGAGGGAGGGATGTATCACTACTATTATAGCACCACAAATCTAGAATCGGTAAAAAATCAGAACTTAAAAACTGCAAAAGAGGCGGGATTTAAGAGTGCTTCGGTAAAAACTTTTATTCCTCATCAGTCGTTAAGCAGAGGACACTATACTATAGAGATTATGGTGTCGCAAAGTAGATTACCTAAAAATGACCCCATTGTACTTTTAGAAGGTGTAGAAAGAGAAAAAATGGATGGAAATTATTATTATACTTATGGAATGGTCAAGACTTTAGAAGAAGCAGTAGAACTTAGGAAAAGTTTAGAGAAGAAAGGAATTAAAAATGCAGTGATTCAAAAAAAATAAAAAATATTTCAATAAAAATTTGCGAGAAAAAAAAAAGTTCGTATATTTGCAATCGCAATTAGCAAATGGCCCGTTCGTCTATCGGTTAGGACTCAAGATTTTCATTCTTGCAAGAGGGGTTCGATTCCCCTACGGGCTACTAAATAGAAACTTTTTTAATAAAAGTTTTGTGGTTTTAGAGATTAAATATACCTTTGTAAAAGATTTTAAAATATTATGGCAAATCATAAATCTGCACTTAAGAGAATCAGACAATCTGAAAAAAGAAGATTGAGAAATAGATACTATCATAAGACTGCAAGAACGGCTTTGAAAGTATTAAGAAATGAAGAGAATAAGGCTGTTGCATTGGAGCAGTTGCCAAAAGTAGTTTCTTTATTGGATAAATTAGTGAAAAGAAATATTATTCATAGAAATAAAGCTGCTAATTTAAAGAGTAAGTTAACAAAGCATGTTAATAAATTAGCATAAGAAATATAGTTGGCCCGTTCGTCTATCGGTTAGGACTCAAGATTTTCATTCTTGCAAGAGGGGTTCGATTCCCCTACGGGCTACAAAATAGCCAATTAAGGCACAAGAAATTAACAAACAGCTTATTTTAAACGATTTATAGAAGTTTAATTAAGTTGTTTTTTGTTTTATATGACACCGAAAAAGACACAGAGCTATTTTTTTAGTGTCATATTTTGCAAAAGGCATCTTCAAAATATTGAATTGAAGCATGTTAGAGCAATTTCATTCCGTAGAAAATTTACAGGCACTCTCTAAAAAGATATATGTGCTGAATGTAAGATTTTATTTAAAAAATTATCTCAACAAAGAGGGAAAATCCCAAGTTTACCTTAGTATATCTTCTGAAGGTAAGAGAGATAGACTTCCATTGGATATTTTTGTGCGACCAGAAAACTGGGATAAAACGAAACAAAGAGCAAAAGTAAAGACCGAGAATAGCGATACGATTAATCTTATTTTAGATCAAGCATTTGCTAAGATTTCTGATATCCGAGTGCATTATCGCTTATCCAAAATACATCTTTCAAGAGAAAAATTGATAGAGGAATTTCAGAATAAAACTCCCAATTATGATTTTATTTCTTTTATGAAATATCATACTGATAATTTAATATTAAAACCTAATTCTTATAGAAAACATCAATGCGAGATAGGAAAATTATCGGAGTATAAGAAGTTTATTCCTTTTTCAGAAATAACATTGGAATTTATAAATAATTATAGAGGGTATTTATCTAAAACTAAAAAGAATGCTCCGACAACCATAGCCTCATCAATAAAAATTATTTTGAAATTTTTGAAGATGGCAAAAAAGTATGGAGTATTTCTAAATGTAGATCTATCGGATATTAAACCTGGAAGTACCAAAGGCAATAGAATCAATCTCACGATAGAGGAAGTAGATCGGTTAAAATCTTATTATGATAGCGGATTTATAAAGCCACATCATCGCTTAGCATTAGGATATTTTTTATTTTCTTGTTATACATCTTTGCGGATTTCAGATATTAAGAAATTGAAAAGAGAGGATTTGGGAGGCAATACCATCACTTATTTAAGTACTAAAACCAATCATAATCATACCCTTATCATCAATAAAACAGCGAAAAAAATTCTTAATGAAAATGAGGATTTATTTATAAAATGGGTAAGTGATCAGAAAATAAATCAGGCGTTGAAAGAAATAGCGAGTATTTGTAGCATAAAGAAAAAAGTACATTTTCATGTTGCGAGGCATTCTTTTGCGACTAATTTTCTCCGCAAAGGAGGTAAAATAGAAGACTTACAAACTATTATGGATCATAGCGATATTCAGACTACCATGGTCTATGTTCACATCGTAAAAGCAGAGAGTATGCAGAGCATGTATCTAATGGATGATTAAAACAATTGACACCAATTTTTATTTAATTGGTGTCAATTTGTATTTTGTAGAAAAAATCAATAAGTCTCAGTTTCAATTTCTATGGAATAAAGGCTTTCGGAGAGGGATTTTTTTGTCCAAGATTTGATTTGGTGGCGTTTTCCATAGCAGAAAATTTCGGAGCGAATGTTATACTTTCGTATTTTATTTTTCTCGGTGATGAAAGTCCATTTATAGACATAATTGGTCAGCCTGTTTTGAAACCAAGGGTTGAGATGTTTGGCGAGATTCTCATCAATAAGCCCTGGCGGATTACTAGCATGATTGTCCCCATAATCATTAAGTCCATCGTAATGAACCAGCATCAGAGCGGTATCATCACAAGCTTTTGCCGTCCAAGCCCCACGGAATAGCACCATGGGAAGGGTGAAGATATTGATATTGATTTCGGTGGTTTCTTTTGGGGTATTTTTTTCATTGATATGATAGCCATTTTCATCAAAGAAGATGTTTTTAATCTCCACGGCATCATTTTCAGGGAAGGTAATGTTAAAATTCACTTTATCGTTAAATAACCGAGTTGGGTTTTCTACTTCAAATTGTCTGAAATCTTCCAGCTGAGTTCCATCATTTTGAATCACTTTGATGGTATTCATGATAGCTCTATTTCCCTTAAATTCAAGGTCATAATTTCTTAAATTTTTAATGGTCGTTACCAGTTCGCCAAAGGTCATCTCAGGGACGGCTTTTTTGAGATTAACCCTATTTTCATTGAAGATATAGGGAATGGGGGTTCCTGCTTTGGTGTGCTGTCTTATTGGTGTGATGTAGATTTGTGCCACGCCTATGCTCTTGCCTTGGCTATCGTTTTGATTTCTTTTGAAAATACCAGAATAGTTGAAGGTAAGCACAGCACCTCTTTCGGCTTCATTTTCGGAGATGGAAAAAGTGCTGATGGCTTTATGGCTTTGCTCTATGGGAATATCGGCGATGTTTTTCGCTTTCACGAGGAGTTGTGCGGAGTTATCAATTCCATTCACAAGGAGACGATACTTTCCAGGGGCAGTGATTTTGATAAATTTTTCCCACCGCCCTGTATTGCCATCCATATCGGTGTATTCTTGATGATAAACGATGAGTTTATGCTCTTTTTGTTCGCCTGTGTTATGGTATTCTTTACTGCTCCAAATGAGCCTTTGTTTGAGATGTTTATCCTCTAAAATTTCTCCATCAAGGATAAACCCCGCATCTTTGAAGCCTACTTTTAGGACATAAAGAAGATAGGGTAAAGGGTGGATGATATTCTTATTATAAACATCTAAATCATTCTCAATTCTATTTCTTGGGAAGGCTTTCCCTGTGGTGTTTTCTAGATCCGTTCTGTTATTGATCATAGAATCAAAATACTGATAGGCTTCATCTTCTAGGTTGTATTTATCGGTGTAGAGTTTTGGGAAATTATAGTTGGTTTCAGGATATTTTTTGGAGACGATTTCATTGGCATGGTCATAAATATCATTGACTTTAAGGTCTAATAGAGGCAAATCTTCCAGTTTGGTTTCAAAATTAGGGAGTGTTTCAAAACCACTGTCAATCTGTATTTTAATAGAATTTTTATTAAATTCCATAATCTCTAATTTGGCTTTCCTAGGAGAGCCTTCAAAGATATGAATGCCCTCATGGTATCGTTTTAAATTTTTATTATTTAGGGAAGAATATTGCCCAAATTTACTCAAAAAATCACGAGTATAATGATAGTCAATGGGTAAGGTGTAGTTTGTCCAAAAACTATCCTTAAAACGAGGATTTTCTTCTACATAAGTGAAGGCGGACTCGTGGAGAGGGATTTCTATGCCTTCATTGGTGATAAATTTATCTTTCATAGGGCAAAAGTAGAAAGATGTTTTTTGGAAGAAAAGGACAATAAAAAAGCTCTACAATATGTAGAGCTTTGTCTTATAAACTATTAATTTCCTTATATCTTTCTATAAAATTGATAGATGGAATAAATATAGGAGCCATCCCAGCTTTCATTGTTGTAGTAGCTAAATGTTCTCTCACAAAAGGAAATATCATCGCTGCTACATTTATATTGATAAATCTATCTATCTTTTTTTTATATTCTGGTGTATCTTGATAATCTGTAACTTCTAATTCAGCAAAATGTAAAGAAGTGTATGTAAATTGAGGCTCATCATCTTCCTTCTCTGCAGGTATTTCCATTTTATAAGTAAACATAACCCCCAACATTTCCTTGCCATCTATCAAATCATAGTTGATTTCTATATCCGCATTAATATTATATTGGACATCATCTTGCATGTTAAAACTTCTAATGAAGTTATTAGCTAAAAGAGAAATACTTCCAATTTTTATATTTAAATTCATAATTTATATTAGTTTTAAGCAGCGAGAGCATAATCATCTTCTATTGAAGCACATTCTTTATCTTCATGTTTTTGTTGCCTTAAAGTAAGCTCAAAATTAGCTAAAAATCTATAATCATTTTTATCTTTAACAGAAAATAGATTTAAATTTTTATTATTATTTTTCAATCTAGAGAATTTATAATTCTTTTCATATACAAGTTCTCCATCTTCTCCAAACTCTAAATAATCATCTAATAGAACGAAGGATAACAATTCATTTGGAAATTTACTAATAAACTCTCTATCTATATCCCTCATCGCTTGTTCGGAAAAGATATTGTTTAAATCTATTTTTGAATTTATACATATAAAATGGTCATTATCAAAACTATCAAAATAATATTTAATTGTAGTAAAAGGATACTTTTTAGAAAGTTTTTCAACTTGCACTTTTACAAACTCTTTAGATTCCATTTCTATATATTTTATTTAGTTCTTTACGAATTTCTGTCGCTCTGTCCTTTGTTTTTTCCGCCTCCTTTTTTCCTATATTTTGTTCTTCATAATCAGCTTTTTTTCTTGCCTTTTTAATTAAACTAAAAAGATTAATAATATTATAATCAATTCTTGATTCTTCTGATAAACAAATTTTAAGTTGATTTATAATTTTATCATGAGAAGAAGAATTGTTAGTGCCAGAACTTATTTGTTCATCAGTATACCTATACTCTTCTCTTAATAAATCTATAATCAACTGAAAACAAGAATAATAAAAACAATGAACGCTAGAATTATAGTGAGTATTACTTAAAAGCAACTCCCCTGAAGAAAAAGTTTTATCTGACTTATCTCTAAATACTCCCATGATTTCTACTGTGCAAAATTAATAAAAAAAGATTATCCACATCTATTGTTTATATGGTAAAAAAGTAATAAATTACGAGGCATTATCTTTCATTTTGTTTGATGTTAAATTCTAAATCTGTGGAGTAGAGCTGTTCGGCTGTGTTAAAAATTTCATTTTTCTTGTTCATAGGTCGGGCTTTAATAATTTTATTTTCAATGATAATGAAGCAAAAACTACTTTTTATAAGTGCGTTGATGAGCTCTATTTCTTCTCTTAAAATCCAGCCCGTGTTTAGCACCAGAGTTTCCGTTTCTAAAGCTCCAAATTTCTCCCCATTGGTTTCATTGGTGATATGCGTAAAATCAAATTTTCTATGATAATCTCCTGTGCAGGTGAGCCAGTCCAAGACCAAATTTTGATTCTCAAAAAAGAGATGAATGAGCCTTCCACCAGGTGGGTTAGGGAAAGGAATGAAGCTTATTTCCCCAGCAGAAATAGTTTCCTGATGATTGGCATTAAAAAGCTTTCGCTCAAAATCCAGAGAGCAGATTTCAAACTGATGAGAGAGCGTAGGCTTTGGTAAAGAATAAGCACTGAAAATCTCATCAAAGGCTCTTTTAGAAGTGAGAGCATCGGTGTTAATTCTGATTTTACTCTCGGGGAAAGTTCTCCTTTTGGCAAAATCAGTGAAAAAGGGGAAGCATTTGGGTTTCTTCCCAGGCACGAAGAAAAGATTACTCAGCCGAGCCTCGGAGAGCTCATGATCTTCGGCATCAAATTCTTTGATGATGATATTCACAGAAGCCATGGAGAATTGGTATTGCATGAGTTCTTGGAATTTTATTTCTTGGGCATGAATGAAAAAATCTTGAATTTCTTCCCCAGGGTAGAAAATGATTTCTTCTCCGAAATAATGCTGAGCGTATTCTTGTCTCTCTCGATATTCCTTGTCATATCCACGATAATACATCTCCAAAATCATGGTTACATAAGAGGCTTTGGGATTGGTTTTGGTAATTTTTACTTGATTCGGATCAAGGGCAAAATAATAGGCTTTATCTTTAAAATCACTTTCAATGTTTCGGATGACTTTTAGGTTGATTTTCACTCTTTTTTCTACCGAACCAGAATGCAGGACGATTTCCCCTGAATATTTCCCCAAGTCTAAAACTTCGGCAGATTTAGTCTGGAAAGTAAGTTCATTTCCTTTAATCTGAATATTTTCTAGGAAAGAGGGCGTAGCTCCCAAAGTAATCGGTAAAGAGAGAGGATTGAGAATGCTCACACTTCCCATTTTTTGCTCTCCTAAGGTTTTGGAGATGACAAAATCAAATTCGGTAGAAGTAAGTGAAAAATCAGGCTTTTGAGTGCCATCAATAAGATTAAAAATGATAGGAATACCTTTGTAATATTTGCCTTCTTTGAGAAGTTCAAGTTCCCAGTTATAAATTCCATCAGCCATATAAGGAACAAGCTCCGTAGTGTCAGGAGATGGTTTGAAATTGATGATGGATTTGCCAGAGCTTTGGTCAAGAGAGATGTTAAACAGTCCCCAGCCTTTCACATCATTAAAAGAAATATCAGAAATCTCAATAGGGAGATCTCCTGAAAATTTCCAAGTAGATTTATTGAAAATAATATTACGAGGAACGAGGTCAATATCCACCGTGGTGGTGCTTTCTTTGACATTGAGATTAACTCTCACGGGCGGTGAGTTTTCTATGAATATTTTTTCGTTTCCTTTCTGTTCATAGGCTTTAATGATGATGGAGGCAGTGTGTATACCTTTTGGGAGTAGAGAAAGGTTTCTATAAGAAACCTCCATAGGATAATTGATAGGATTGATCCCCGAGAAGCGGTTCATGATTAAATTTGGAGACTTGAAATCTAACCAATTGTTCGCCGTTCCTTGATATAAAACATCTACTTCATAGATGACATTATCGTAATCTCTAGCACTCCACTCCGAGAGTTCAGGGAAAGTGATACTCATTTTAATATGTGGGACATTGCCCCCAGGGGTATAGTTACTGCTGATGTTTTCAGGGGTGATTTGCCACTCTCTGATAGGCACCGTTACAGTATAATATTCATTATGTCCATCGGCAGATTCCTGTCCTGTAGGAACCCAAACGCTCTCTTTTCTTTCTTTAAATCTTACTGCCATATAAATAAGGGATTAAATTTTTATAATACTTTTTTTGTTCTTTTTCAATGTCAAGGGAGGGGATTCTCCAAATCTCAATGCAGATTTTTTCCTGTGAGTAGAGAATCATTCGGCGGGGGCGGTGTTCTATCATTTCGACATTTTTCATTTGCGTTAGATATCTTTCTAAATGAGAAAAAGCCCCACGAACGACTGCAAAATCTATATCTTTTGGCTGATAATCTTCCGAAAATTCCCCAGCGAAGATTTTTGCCACAGAACCGATAATCATCAGCTCACAGCCTGTTTCTTCCTTGACCCACTGCGAGAGTTCATCACAAGTTTTGTTAATATTTTCATTTTCAAAAATTTTTAATCTTTGGAAATAATTGATTTTTATATTTTTATTTTCTTGCATTTTTCTGTTTTATTTTTTCATAAAGAGAAATCATCTCTTGCATTTTTTTGCCATTTTCGGCATTTTCTACGATGAAAGCCTGTAGCCCCTTGTCTTGTAATTCATTGAGTGTTTCATTTAATTGATAAAGCGTGTGATTCAGCTCTGAAAGATTTTCATTTTGAGAAGACAGAGGGATTTGTTTCTCTATTGGAGCAGTATTTTTTGCTTCTGTAAAACCACCTTCGGCATAGGCTTGGGGTAGGGCGGTGCGACCCGTTCTGATGCTCTCCATCCAATCCACCACATCAGCGACTACGGGGTTTTCTAGCATCCATTTTGGGGTTACATATTCCTGCTCATGGACGATTCCAGCAGGTTTGAAGCCTGTCCTATCTGCTTTCCCAGAACCAAGACCTGTAAAACCACCTTCTGCAAACTCTGGGATAGGAGTAGCGGCAATGGTGGCAACTTGTGCCAATCCCAATGCTCCGACAATTCCTGCTGTAACGAAGTTGGCAGGAGTCCATGGTTTCATTCCCAAAGCACCGACTACTGCCGATGCCGTCCCTGCGATGGCACTCATGAGATTGGCAGCTTTTTCAGCTTTGGCGGCTCTTTCTTGGAGTTTTCTTTTCTTCTCGGCGGTTTCTTCTTCTACATTTTGAATGCCTTTTTGGTATTGCTCTTGGGTGATAAGCCCTTGGTTGAGCTGTCTCAAAAGGGCTTGTTTTTTCTTATCTTGATTTTGGGTAAAACGGCGGAGTTCTCTCTCATTGAGGGCTTGTTGGAGTTTAGAAAACTGTCTAAACGCATTAGAGAGGGCTTGGGTAGCCATGATAATCCCTTGGATTTTCCCTTCTGTGGTTTTGAGATTATTAAACATCTCTTCCCACTGACTGGCAGAAAACCCTAAAATATCCACCGCATCTTTGCTCTTTTTTTCTTCATCGGATTGAGCGGCTTTATCGCCTTCTTCTTTCCCTTGAATCACGGCTTTGATGCCTTGGAGTTGCTTTTTAAATTCCTCTAAATCCTTTCGGAGTTTTTCTCGTGCTTCTTCGGATAAGGAAGGATCGTTGATGAGCTTGTTAAGCTCTTCCATTTGTGCAGTAATTGCCTCTTTTTGTTCCTCCAAAATAGCTCTTTGGGCTTCTTCTCTCAGGGCTTTTTTAGCATCTTCAAGAGTGCGAATGTTTTTCAATTCAGTCTCTGTAAGTTTAAGATGTTTTCTATTGGCAAGAACTTCTTTTGCCTCCTCCAAAGTGGTGATGGCTTGGATTTTTTCTTCTTTTTCGTGGATTTTATCTTCTATCTCTTTTTGTTTGGCTTTGATTTTTTCATCTTGCCTTTTCAGGAGGTATTTTTCTTCTATTTTGTAAATTTCTTTTTGGTGAGTTTCTTCTGTTTGAGAGATGATTTCATTATTTTTCTTGATAAGTTCAAGTTTTTGGGCATTGCTTTTTTCTATTTCAGAGATAGCATTTTGATAGGTGGCTTTGGCTTCTGGGGACTGGGTTTCTTTGGCATCTCTTTGAAGTTTCTCTATTTCGGTTTTATTTTTTTGTATTTCTAAAAGGATTTGCTGGTTTTTATGCTGAATATCTTCTACTTCTCGCTTGTGGCGAATGTTTTGCAATTTCTTTTCCTTCTCCTCAGATTCTTGAATGATTTTGTATTTTTCATCTTCCAGTTCTCTTTGGAGTTCTACCATTTTTCGCCCTGCTTCATGTTGAGCGGAGAGGGCTTTATCGTAGGTGCTTTTTGCTTTCTCTACATCATTTGCATTTTTTCTGTCTTGTTCTGCTTTTTTGTTTTTGGCAGGTCGGTTTTTACTCTCGCTGGGAGCGATGGTGTTGGTAGGAACGGGAGTTGCTGTTCCTCCTTGTTTTTGGAGAGCTTCTATTTCTCCTGCGATTTCGTTTTCTTGCTCGGTGAGAATGTCAATATTTTTTTGTTTGGCATTATATATGTGCTGGTATTCTTCCATTTTTTTATCGGCAGCAGATTTTCCTAAATTCTTTTTCCAAATCTCATATTGTTTATTTTTATCTTGATCAAGTTTAATCACTTCTTTTCCGCCGAAAAATTTGGAATAAGCATTGATACCTTTATCTACCCATCCTAAATTATCATTCACATTGGCTTTTTCAGCATCTATTTTTTGTTCAGAAATCTTATCTAATTTTGCAGTAAGGGCTTTGATTTTAGAGAGTCTTAATAGCTCTTTTCCATAGGTAGAAACTGCATCGGTTACTTTTTGAGTGTTGATATTTTCTTGATTGATAAAACCTAGGTATTCAGGCGAGATTTCATTGAGTTTTTTTATCGCTGCTAATCTTTGTTCTTTAGATAAATTCTCATCACGAGCTGTTTTTAATAATCGTTCTAATTCATTTTTTTGAGAAACAATACTTTTTTCGGCTTCGGTGTAGGCATCATTGATGTTTTTTTGTTTTTCTATGCTTTGTTCAGTTTCTTTATTAAAGGCTTTCAAAGCAATAATAGTAGTAAGAATAGCACTTGCTAAAAGTGCAAAAGGATGAGCTTTTGTAACTAGATTAAATAAAGCCTGAGCATCTTTTGCAGAGCGAATGGAGACTGCCAACTGAAAGAATAATTTGATTTGATTAGCAATATTTTGTGCTTTCTGAACGGCAGTATAGAGTATGGTTTGCTTCATGGCTTCTTTGGTTACCGCTACGGTGAGCCACATTGCGGCACGGTAGGAGACAAGAGCTGTAGTTACCACCAAGATTACTTTTCCTATGTTGGTGAGAGTTTCTCCGTATTCTTTTATTTTATCTTTTACTACTACGATTATTTTTGCTAAATATCCTAATAGTAAAATAGCTCCCTCAAACCAGTTGATAAAGGTATTTTCGGTAAAGATGTCTGAAATGGCATTTTTCAGTTTTTGCCAAATGGCAGCTGCATTTTCATTTTTGGTATTAAATTCGTTGGTAATAGAAGTCCCTTTTTTCATTTCTACTTCCGCTCTTATCATTGCTTCGGTAAAAACATCGGTATTGTTCGCAGCGGCTCCTATAGCTTTTTGCACTTCCAGGGATTTAAGGCTTAGGCTATCAAAAATCTTGGCGGTTTCATCAGCGGGGATATTTTTCATTCCTTGAGCAAAACGCAAGAAAAATTCTTCTGGTTTAGAGTTAAAAAGTTCTTTTGCTTCCTCTAAATTCATGTTCATGGAATAGGCAAATTTATCCAAATTCTCCCCAGCTACTTTCATGAAATTAGAATATCCCGAAGCAGCAATTTGAGAATCTACACCACTCTCCTCAAAGGCAGCACCAAGCCCCATAACCTTATCAATACTCGGTTTTAGAGCATCAGGCAAAGCCCCTATTCTCAATGTAAAATCAGCAATATTGCTTTCACTGGCAGTTCCATTGGCAGCAAGTTCATTAAGAGCAGAACCGATACCGTTAATGGCGACTGCATAGTCTTGCTCTACGGTTTCTTTGAAAAGACCTTTCATCTTTCCGACACTGCTCACCACAGCCTCTAAACCACCCTGAAAAGAATCTCCAAGGGCAACATATACTTTGTCAATTTCTTTGGTAAATTCAGCAATTTGCTCTTTTGGAATTCCTAAACGCCCTGCTGTTTCAGAGATTTTTAACCTATCCAGTTTAGAAGTTCTGGTGTCCATTTCATCAAACTCATCCCAGAGTTTTTTGACTTCTTGAATGGTCATTCCAGTAGTCTTTTGGACATCAGCCATTGCATCAGAAATTTTCAAAAGTTCATCAGAAACAGAACCGATTTTCCCTGTGATGAAGCCAGTTAAATTAACCGCATTAAAGCTCTTGAATATTTCTCCGAAATTAAAAAATTTACCTACAATTTTTTTGAAAATTCCTTCAGATTGGTTAAGAGTTTCATTGACGGCGTTTATTTCATTTTTTACATGATTAAAGTGCTCTCGGGCTTCTCGGAGTTCTGCGGCTTTTTTCTTAAATGCTTCCGTGCCTGGGGTTAATGATTTTAACTCGTTACTTAATTTTTTTACAGCTCCTCGAAGTCCGCTGAATGTATTTTCTACATCTTTGCCACTGACTTTTAAGACGATAGTTTTGGTGATTTTTGACATCTTTTTAATTTTATGCCAAAATCCAAAAAAAGGAATGAATAAAAAAGGACAAAAAAACAGACTGATTTTTCAGCCTGTTATTTCTTTTTTAATAGAAGATAAATGAGCAATAAACCAAGAGCCATGCTCCAATGCCCTAAAGAATCTCTGAATAATAAAATAAGAATAACGAAAAGTAGAATAATAAACGCTATAATAAAATTGGTGATAATATTCTTCTTATCCTGAGCAATATCTCCTGTTTTCTCAGATTTCTTTTTTTCTAAATATTCTAAAATTGAGATATATCCTTTATAAATAAAATACACAAAATATAATGCTCCAATAATGCAGAATGCATCCCATAATGAATCCAATGCTAAAGGTAATAATGAAACTACTATTTTTAATAGCTCAAGTGCAATGGGCAAAAGAATAATGAATAGGACAGCAATGACCAAAAATTTTAATAGATCCATCATTTTGTAAAATATGAAAGATTAAAAAATAATTCTTCACCAAATCGCTCGGCTCTGACTTTCCCGATGTTCTCCGCCACAAACTCCACTACACCGCTGTCTTTTATGGCTTGGGAGATGAAGGGAGTGGCTTTCATTTTGAAATAATGCCCTCCATAGTGATAGGTAATGCTCCTCGGTGAGTTTCTTTTTCTATCGCCGCCTTTTCTGATGGTATCTACACCATAATGCTGTACGAAGCCATGACTTGGCATTATGATGGCTAAACTCCGCATGAAAACATGCTGATTGCCTTCCTTTTTTTTGCCGTATTCTTTGAAACTTGCCTTTGCTTCTGCTTCTTTCATAGATTTGTCATTATCTTTTTTGTGATAATGCTCTTGAAAACTTTGGGTTCTGTTTCTCAGGGCAGAAGTGAGCATCTGCTCGGCTTTCTTGGCGATGGATAGTTCTTCTCTATATTCCATGGTTTTTCTCATAGACCACCCACTTGAATACTCTATCTGTCTCTATTTTTTCGTATTCAGGAGGGAGATTCTTTTCTTTATCTCCCTCAAAAATACAAATTTTATCGTAAAGTATTTCTAATTCTTGCCGAAAATTAAGCTCCTTCATCACTTCATAAATATCATGCTCACCGATAGGCTCACTGGGGATAATCCCTTGCATCATCGTTAAGATAGACTGCGTAGTGAGTAGCCTTTTTTCTTCTTTGGAGCCTACCTGGTTATAATACCTCAGGAATAGCTCCTTGATGATTTCCTTGTAATCTTCCATAGTATGAGGATATATTATTGATGAGTAGCCCAGCTTCTTCGGGGTAATATTCTAGGATAAATGAGAGCCTTAAAGAGAGCGAGACCACTTCTTTTAGGATAGTTTTTTCTCTTTCTGTGATATTCCCAAAGTTAGGCAAATGCTCTGTTTCTATTTCATAGAGAGTTTTTTGGACATCATTGTCTTTGAATAGCTCCATTTGGCAACTGAACCACCAGCTGAAATCGTCATTGAATTTTTCCATTACGCATCATATTTTTGGTGAAACAATCTGAGCATATTCTTGTAAGCCTGAGGGAAAGAACTGCCCCATGCATGTGCTCTCTGTGTAGGAGAGATGAAAGCTACCTTGTAGATTCCTTTATCACAGCTCATCTGGAGATGCTCACCATACAGCCTTGCAAATGCCAGTGATTCTATGAGTTTTTCTTCTCTCTTGAATAAACTTCTTAAACGCTCTAAAAACTTAGATCTTCTTTCTTTTTTTACTTGTGTTTGCATAATTATATAAAATTAAAAATCCGAAAATTAGGGGTGCAAACACAAGAGCTAATGCTTTTGAGCGTATAGTATCTCTACTATACAATCCCTTTTTTCGGATATATTGTTGTATTACTGATTTTGTAACAAGTCCAGCTCTTGTGTTTGCACTGCAAATATAGGAATAAAAAAATAACTACCAAATAAAAAGGTGGTTATTTTTAATATGGTCTATAAAAATCAAAATTACTAATTTTCGGGAACTTTTATTTTATTATAGGAAAAAGTTTAAACAGCTTCTTTATCTAAATTATTCATTTTAAGTAATTTTTGTAATAAAGTTATAGATTCTCTTAATTCATAGTCATCAAACTTTCGATTAGCATCAGGATGATCAATAGAATTTCGTATATATGAAGGTAATGTTTCATAAGTAGTTTCCTTGAATTTCCATTCTTTACAATGAATCTCCTGTTCATAAAAATTTGATTTTTTTATAAATTCATCACATTCTTTTACTCTTTTTAAATTAAATTTATTTTGTAATGTTCCATAAAGCTCTATATGGTAATCAATAGAAGGAATGTCAAATGCGTGATAATTAACTTCAGCACTTGTAATACTAGGTAAGGATAAGGAAAGGGTATCTATTCTGTTCCCTTTTATCTGCCCTGAGTCATCTTTAAGTACTATCACTAAATTATTCTCCTGAGATAAAGCTTTTTCCAATACATACTCAGAATGTGTTGCTATAAAAAGTTGTGACTTTAATTCCTCATCTTCAGTAAATAAATCTTTGTAATACTGTAATATTTTTCTTTCCCATTTAGGGTGCATACTTAATTCAGGTTCATCAATAAAAACAGTACCTCCTTTCATTTTTTGTAAATTTCTCAGTAAAAAAGCACCTCTAAACACTATTTGTTTTTCACCAGTACTCAAATTATCTATTGAAATATCTCTTCCGTATTTTTCAAATAAAATAATCTTCTCAGTCGAATTATTTTCTATCTTACTATATTTAATTTTGTTTTCAAAAAAATTATCAAAAGCATTTGAGAATCTATACATTTTTAAAGATGATTTAAAATTAGACCAATAAATAGGTGTGTTTCCTAATTCTTCCCTTTTTTTTGATTCTTCCTTAAATTTTGCATTATCCTCTCCTTCGATATCAACAAGCAATTGTTTTATAGAAGTAAAATTATCTTCTGTATCGATATCCTTATTCTCTATATCTAATTGTCTAGTTGTAGTTCCTTTTATTTTTTCTGTCTTATAATCAGCTCTTGCCTTAGAAAATACACAACCATAAAATCTGATATTCCTAGGATCTTCATCTATACTTGGATTAGAAGTTTTGCCTCCATTTCTATTTTTACCACTATTTACTTGTTTGATAGTCCCATCAGGAAGTATCAAGTTATAGTAGCCATAATATAATCCTTGAGTTGGATGTGTAGCCCGATAAATTTTATCATCTATTTGATATTCAATATACTCAAAATCAATAGGGTATCCATCAAGAAAATCACTAATTGAGGTAAGCACTGTAGTCTTCCCCGTTCCATTTTCTCCTGCAAATATTATTGTATCGTAAGGTACCCCTTTTTTATTTGTAAAATCAAGTTCTAAGTCTCCTAATATAGGATGCTCTGTCCATTTAATTTTTGTTATTTTCATTTTAAACATGTTTAAACTTTTTTGAGGAACTTGGAGATAAACCCTAATAGGAGTATTCCAATCCAAGTTACATCAAGATACTCATATCTCATTATCAAACCTTTATATCCGTCAATCCAACCATTGGCTTGTTCAATCTTAAACCTATTCTTGTATAATTCTTTATCAAAATAAACATCTGGTTGCTCTCCATTTCGGGGATTAGGTTTAATATTTGCTATAATTTCTTTGCTTTCTAAAAAATCTCTCAGAGATTTGCTATCAAATCCTGCATCAGCATTGAGAAATAGACCTTTGTGTTCTATTCCTGCTTCTTCTAATAAAGCTAAGATTTCTTTTAGTACTTCTTCTATTTCATATAAGTCATTGTGATTTCCAGATTTAGGACTCCCCATTGCTATCATTTGCCCTTTATTATCACACAAAAAAATGCTATTTGTGGTTACGGATTTTTTTCTTGCTTGATAGCCTGTAGATTCTCCTTTTTGCCGACAACGTGTATGACTACCATCCAATTGAACGCAAGACATATCTAATTTTCTTTTCTTCTTGCTTAATAGATTTAACCATATTCGCTGAAAGCTACCGTCTTTCTTTACTCCATTTATTTATTGCATCTTTGCTCAAAGTTTCTGAATTTTAGTGTTTTTTTTTCAAACACAAAATTACTAATTTTCGGGAACTTTTATTTTATTATAGGAAAAAGTTTAAATAGCTTCAATATTATCTTTATATTCTTCATATCCTTTAATTATTACATCTAACGATTTTACTTTTTTCATATAAGTATAAATTTTTCTTCAGCCACAAAGGTAATAAAAAAGCCCTGCAAGTTTTTGCAGGGGAAATTTTAGTTTTTTTTATGGTCTATATTATGGAGTAATAATCCCAGTAGACCAATAGTAAAGATGATTTTTCCTAGAACAAGGTAGTCTTCTTGCTGTGGCTTACGCCCTACAAAAACCAATAAAAGCCCTACAAAGAATAAAAAAATGTAGGTTATTCTTATAATAACATTTTGTATCATATCAATTTATTTTTAATAAGCGGTAAATAAACTCTATCACTTTCTCTGTATGGTATCCAATGACAGAAGCCACCACAATACTTAAAAAAGCCAAAGCCCATTTTTTTAGTCGGTTCTGTGGCTTATCCATTCTCTCCGCTTCTTTTATATTTTTTACTTTCAGACCTTTTTCTGTGAGTCTTATTTTATTGTCATCGCGGTTTTCTATTAACCCCAAGGCGAAGAGCTTCATTTTCACTTGCCTAAAATATCTCTCATCATTTTTTACCAACTGCTGATAATACACTGCGGATATTCTTCCTCCTTTTTCTTGGGTTTTCTGTAAGACTTCATTACAGAGATTTTCTAATTCTTCCATTGCCAATATATTCCTTTTCACAAAAATAATAAAAAGCACATTATTTTCATGAGAAAATGCCGTGCTTTTTTAGGAGTATATTAGCCTTACAAAGATAGAAAAAAATCCCCACTGCTGGGGTGGGGGTGTTAAATTAAAAAGACTAAAGTCTTAAACTAAATCTATAGCAGAGAGTTCTTTGCCATAAGATTTAATGCCTTCAAAAATCCTTTGGGCTTGTTTCTCTGATGGGAATTTTTTTCCTGTTTTATATTGAGAGATAAGGCTATTATTAATGCCCATTTTCTCACTCAAAGCCAAGATATTAATGCCATTATAATACTCAAAAAATTGAGCCAAATCAAATTTTACTACAATATCTTTTTCTGTTGCCAAAGGTTTATTTTCTTCTTCTAAAAGCATATTTAATGCTTCTAGCATATTATTCTTTAACTCTTTATAGGTATCTCCTACGGTAGCAATGCTCCCATCTTCTGAATAGGCGGAGTATCCTGTATTGGTTTTTTCTACAATAAAAGTTGTTTTCATATCTGTATATTTTTTGTAAAACTACTGGGGATTTATTTCCCCAATAGTTTTTTGATGATTACATTTTCTAGTCCTTTTCCCACTTCTTTACTGGGGTGTATGGGGACTACACATTTTTCGCCAGTAGTAGGATTGTGCCATATTTGGTGGCTTCCTTTGGCATCTCTAAAAGGTTTACAACCACCTTTTTTGAGAATTTTTAATAATTCATTAGTTTTCATAAGAACTTCTAATCTTTATTAATTTAACACTACAAAGGTAAAAAATATTTTACTTTTATACAAGTTTTCCACTCACTTTTTTCAGAAAAAAAATAGCGAGAAAAAGGGCAATTCTCGCTATTTTTATTTTTAACAAATTTTATCAATATCCTTCCAGTCTTCTGGATTGAGTTTTAAGGATTGCGGATTTTTGAGCTGGAAAGAGATTTCCACCCCGAAGTATCCCTCCACTCCTGCTTCCACAGGGCGGATTTCTATGCTGTTTTTTATGAGGGCTCCGTAGAGAAAATTCCCTTGGAGATAGCTGTCATATCGCAGTCGGGACATGATTTTTAGCCCAAAATTTTCCATTTCATCAATGGCTTGATATTGAGCCTCATAGTCATCTGCTGGAACATCATTTTTTAGCACTCCAATGCTGATGTTTCGCACGGCAGTGCTCGTTGCCATCTCTTCACCTTCTATCCCAATTTGGTAGTTGAAAAGCACTAAAAAAGGTGATTTTATCCCCTTGATGCTTTCCTCTTTATTGTGCAGTTCTCGTGAGAAATATCCCACAAAATCATGAAGAAATTCAGATTTTTCCACTAATTTTTGGAAATAATCTTTGAGCATTAAATAAGAAGCATTCTGTCTCATCTGAAAACGAAGTTTTTATAAGTGAATAATTTATGATTTTAAGGCTTTAGCTTTTAATTTATGGATTTTGTGGCTTTCTAAAAAGGCATTCATAAAGTCATAAAGCCGAGTATTTTGGCACTCATGAAGCGTCCCCAGTAGTCGCAGTTCATCGGCTGCCATAAGGGTGATGATTTGCGAAAAAGGAGTGAATTTCGGCTTATTCTGAAAATTCGGAGTGTTGGGATCTTCCTCCTTTTTCTTTGGAAAAATGAGCGGATAAGCCTCCACGATGTATCGTTTTATCGCCATGAAAACAAAGCCGATTCGCTGGGCTTCTTTTAGGCTGATTTTATCGGTAATAAGGGCAATTTCTCGGAGTTTCTGTTCATCAAATTTGGCTTCTTCATGCGGTTTTTGAGATTCTAAACGATAGAGAGCTGCCACGAGTTGCCGTAGATAAATTTCCTCTTTTTTCTCCGTGTAGCGGTGGTGTAGCGTATCGCAAATGGAGAATTGTTTGATGATTAAATCGCCCATTCTTGGGGCAGGTTCTACTAGTCCTTTGATTTTTGGGAAAGTATAGAGATTCGGTTTTTGCCAAATAAACTCTACCGCCTCCCGAAATGCAGAAATAGGAATTTCTTTCAAGATTTTTCTCATCTTCAAATATTCCGTGGGGCTGTCATTTTTCATCAATAAAACCTTGATGATTTCGATAAAAGTTCTTTTGAAATCTTCTTTTTCAGGGTTGATTTGATGAAGAATGTGGATGATTTCGGTCTGTTGGTAGTCGGTCATTTCTTGCCAACTTTTAGGAATATTAACTTTCATACCCGAAATGTAAAAAACACCCCAAAATTACAATAGGACATTTTTTATTGAAAAAAACACGGACTAAATCCGTGTCTTTGCCTTTATGCTGATAGTCTTAAAATCCTTTCTTCTAAATTCTCCATAAGCTCTGCCATATCTGCCCCGTAGGCGTAGTGATACAGCCTTTTCTTATCCTTAAAACGGAGATAAAACCGCCCGTTTTTATAGCTTAGATTAGCCCAGATACAGCCCTTTTTTTCTAAATATTGGAATAGAGCCATTTCACTGTTTCCTGTTTTTTCTACTTGATTTGTCATGATTGTATAAAATTAAAAATCCGAAAGTGGGGGTTGACAAATCAAGTGCTTACGCTTTTGATGAATGCCATTACTGACACTCGCCCCTTTTCGGATTAGGTTATTAAATGTAAATTTTTGCAACTTTATACAAGTGTTGCACTTGATTTGTCGATGCAAAGATAGATAAAAATTTTAATCCACCAAATATTTTCAGGAAAAATATAAAAAAACACGGATTAAATCCGTGTGTTCCATTTTTTGAGGTCGTCTAATCTGTTGAGCCAGCCTCTTAAAAATTTCTTTTGTGTAGGGTTTGTTTTAGCGATTCTCTCGAGGAATTCTTGTCGTTCTTTGTAGAGGGTTTGTAGGAAGTTAGCAGGGGCGTTATTCACTGCGGTAATGGTTTTTTCTCCTACGATACCATCTACTTTCAGTCCGAGAATTCTTTGCGGTATTTTAATGCCCCAAGCACCGCTGCACCAGAGCCAATCTACGAGAGTATTTGCGACTCTTTGGTCTTTGATTTGGTCGGCTTTCCATTTATCCCAATAATGCTTTTTCATGATTGCGGTAGCGTCTTCATCGGATAGGTTTTTAAGGTCTTTGACATCTATTTTTCCATCTTTGTTTTTGTCATATCCTTGTTTTTGCCAAACGGCTATGGTTACGCCTTTGTTGGTGGCACCGCCTTTATCGGCTGGGTCATTGACAAAGCCTCCTTCCCATTTTAGGACAAAGGGGGCTAATTTTTTAATTTCACTCATTATATTTTGTTTTTTACATAACTACCCAAATACCATAAAATAAGCACCGCAAAGCCTATGAGTGGGAGGATGAACCCCCAGTCTACGCCCTTTTTTTCGGTGTGTTTTTCTTTGTTTTTGGATTTGGTGTGTTCTTGTATGGTTTTATGCTCTTTGGTGTGTTTTTGGGTGGTTTCTGTGGTGTTTTTTAGTTCTTCTTTATCTTCTTGCTTTTGGGTGTTTTGTAGGTGAATTTTGCCGTTGGTTCTGCCTTTGAGTTCTTCACCTTTGTAGAAAATGCTAAAATCTACCCACTCACCGACAGGGGTAATATCCAAAGCGATATTTTGCTCAAGAATCTTTACTTGGGACTGCTCTATGGTGTGAATCACGGCTGTGCTGTCTTGTTGTTTTTCTATTTGTTCTTGCAGTTGCTTTTCTTCATTGCTTTTGGATATATCCACCTTGCGGGAGGTGCAATTCCACAAAACAAAAAGTATCAGCAGGGGCAAAAACTTATTCCAAAGGCTTTTCATTTTCTTTTAGTTTTTCTTCTTCTAGTTTGGTGTAAAAATATTGTAGGAAATCCTTGTTTTTAAGTGCGAGTTCAAACATTTGCATTCCTGTTTTGTCGATGTTTCGCCTTGCTTTTTCATCGGCTTTTTCCCTTACGGATTTCCATTCTGTGGCAATAAGGGCAATGGCACTTAGGATACTGACAAAGGGAATAATCCCATACGGATAAGGTAAAAGGTAAGGGGTGATGACATCAAAGCTGTCAAATAAAAGAGCGAAAAACATCAGTGAGAAATAATATCTTGCTTTTTTCACGGTGCGTTTGTATCCCTCTGATGAGATGTAGATGTTAGCTTCTTTTGCTTTTTTAATCCCTGAATAAAGGTCTACCGCAATGGCGAGCATCACGGATAACCAGCACCACGACACGACAAAAAGTATCAAAATCACCTTGTCCCAATTCTGCTGTATAATCTCTATAATCATCTGTTTTTTTCTTTAATGTAATATTCATGTTCCATTTCAGTAATGGCTTCTTCACAGTGGTTTTTGCCTAAAATTTTCAGCATTTTTCTCAGCCAGGTGTCTTTGTCTTTGTAGACTTTCAGCAGTCCTGTAACGGCGGATATGGTCTGATACCATTTGCCGTATCGTAGTTTGCTTTCTTGCTTTATTTTGAAGACATCATTAAGGAGTTCTCCAGCGGTAGCATTGGCAAAACCATCTACGGACAAGATAAAATTTCTTAAAACGGGCTGTATTTGTCTTTTTACGGAGTAATCCAGTAGGAGGATATGCTTAGAAATGGTGTAAATCACCCCTAAAAAAGATAGGGGGATAAACACCAATAAGCCTACAAGAACCAGCAGAATTTCCTTAAATAAGGAGTAAAAGCCGAATAAATGTATCTTTATTTTTTGCATTACCTTTGGTTTAGGAGTTCATCAAAGTATTTTATTTTGTCGTTTTCGATGATATGGAGCCTTAGTAGGGCGACCAAATCCACTCCCTTTTCAATGAGAGCCATGAAGTAGTCAAAACTTGGCTGTTTAAGGTGCTGCTCTTTTTCGTTTGGGGTACGGTCATCTTCTCCTTCTGCTGGTGCTTCACGGAATTTAGGATTGGCTACGGGCTGACCGCTGGCATCTCTCACGGTGGTGAAGTCATTGTTATTGACAATCCAATTGGGAAGAGTGGAGACAAAGGTGTTTTCAATTTGCTCATTGGTTTCGGCATTGAAATACTTCACTTCTGCCTCTAAAACGATTTGTTTAAACTTGGTAGAGATATGAGCGTCATAGACTGCGATTTCTCTTTTTACATTCCCAAATAATGGGTGATTGCTGATAGGTTGTCTTACGATTTCCATTGTTTTAATATTTTGTTAGCTAATGATTTTTTATTAAAAATATTCTTTAAGGTTCTAGATAGTATTCTGTGTTTTTTCCAAATTCTAAAAATTGAGGATAGGAAGCAAAAGTATAGCTTAAAGCCCCTGCCAATCTTACTTCATCGACATCACTTACTCCGATAATCTCGGTGAGATATGTTCCTGTAGCATTGACATAAGAGGCATAAATTAAGCCTTGTCCATCGCAATAAAACACGGCATAGATACTATGATTCATAATGCCATCTGGAGTTTTTACAAACTGTTTGGTATCCCTTAGTAATGTCATCAAAGAGTATTTTTTACCATTATCAAACTGCACCATTACCCCTGAAAGAAAAGAAAGTCCTGTATCATCATGATGATTACGCACTAGTCCTATTTGGTTTTTTCCTTGGTGTTCTTTCCAAATCGCTATGGTATTTTCAACGGGAACCTTTAAGCACCATTTTTTATTTGTGGGGAGTGCTCTTATTGAGACGGCACTGACCCCTCCCATGATTTGAGATACTTTCACATACGGAGAGTTATTAGGTAGCGGAGATTTCTCCAAATATTGGATTCCATTTCCTTTTTTTCTAAAATTGTTTTTTAGGGTTTCATCAATGTTAATGCTAAAATCCTCCTCTGTAAGTTTGTTAAATTGTGCGGTTTTAAGGTTTTTTATAAACTCTCTAATTCTTTCCACTCCTTCTGGGATGTTGCTAGGCACTGCATTGGGGTATTGATGGTTGATATTTACGGTGGTATTTTCAGGGATAATAACCTTGATGTCGGCACTATCTTTTAGTGCGAACTCTCCATTTTCATTGAGTACAACTCTTTTGTTAAAGGAAGAATCGGCTTCTTTATCCTTGAGTCCTCTAATTTGGAATTTCGCACCTGTAACATCGAGGGTTCTCACGGTACCTGCTGGAATTTGTAGGTCTGCATTGGCGAGATTTTTGCTATCCCCACCTGCAGAACCACTCAAAAGTTCATTGACTTTTTCTTTGGTGTAGGTGTTGCCTTGTTTGTTACCCTCGTCTATTGTGGCGATGTTGCTTGGCAATTCTCCTACGCCGAGTTTTTCTTTCCATTTGGTGATGTGTTCAGGGGGTAATGAATCTATATTAAGTGATGATGTGGTAGAGGGAGAGGTAGATTGTTTTCCGTTGCCATCAGGATATAATGCTTTTATCAGCCCTGATAACACATCGGCGAGAATGATGTTTCTTTTGTCATAACCGCAATAGTCTGTGAAATTACGGATCTCTTCGATTTTTTGTTTGATTTCTTCCATATGCTAGAAATTTGATTTAAATTTCTTCTATTTTTCCTTCGTATTTCAAAAGTTCTGTTTGGGCAATGAAACTGATATTAAGAAGCGGATCTTCTTCCGTTTTTTTATTGGTATTGGCTTCGTAAGCATTGAGATAAGCAGGGTTTTTCAAGCTTCCGAAGAGCCAAATATTTTCATTATTATCAGGAATAAAGAAAATCAAAGGTTCGTTTTTTATCGTTTGGATAAATCCTAGATTTTCAAGTTTCATTCCCAAAAGTGAAAAACTTAATTCACTTACTGTTTTCCATTTTCTTTGGGTGCCTTTTACCTTTTCTGTTAGGGCATTTTGTTCTAAAAAAGCATCAATAAAACCAAGAGATTTTCCTTGTTTCAAGGCGATGTCTTCTTTTGATATTTTTTTCTTTTCGACAAAGTTTCCCTGTGTGGGAAGATTGATTTTGCTAAAAAAAGAAAGTGGAGCATACCAAATCCTGGAACCAAGCCCCCCGAGGCTCATCTCATCAGGACAGCGGAGCAAATCCTCTATGTTTATCTCTATTGCCATGAGACAAAAATAGCCCCCAAAAAGGGAGCTAAAAAGGACAATACTAGAGCCACAATTTATAAAAATAAACCGCCGTTTTTTCTTAATATTTTAGAAGTGGGGACATCTTCGGGAGGGGAGTAGCAGGGAAAATCAGCCTTATGCTCATGCATATAATCCCAAATTTGAGTAAGCCATCCATCGGCACATTTTTGGTGAAATTGCTGTAATTCCAAAAGTGTATCAGCAGAAAGCACTGTAGATTTTTGCCAAGGAAGTTCCTCATATTGCACCACGATGCCTCGGCTGATGAAGGATAGTCCTGCTGTATTCATCGCTACTAAAACTGAGTGATGCAGCAAATATTTCTTGATTAAAACCGAAAGCCTTGGATCATGCAGAAGAAGTTCCGCTGTGCAAAGCCCAAAATTCAGCATCAATTCATCAAAAGCATCTCGCATCATTCGGCATAGTTTCAAATACACTTCTGCTGACTGGATCGGGAAGAAGTCATTCATCGCATGAAAATCCACCAAAGAAAAAGATTTTTGGAAGAAATAAACCTCATTTTTCAGCTCTGTTTCAGAAAGCAGTTCCATCGCCTCTAAAAGCAAATTATCCGCTTTTTTGAGCCATGATAATCCCAAATCTCGTACATCCCACCACGGGGCGTTTTTCGCTTTTTGGGCTTCATGCTGGGCAATGCCGTAATTGGCTAAATGCACCTTGATTTTCGGAATATCCAAGACAAAGGAATAAAATATCCCCGATTTGATGATGAGTTCATAAATCTTTGGCTCTTGTTCTTTCAGTTTTTCCAAAACTTTTCCAGAGATTATCGGGAAAATTTTTTGCGAAAATCCATACTCAAAATCTATCAGTCCCAAATCAAAATTCCTTGGCACTCTTGCTAGTTCTCTTATTTTTTCTTCACCTAATATTTTTACCATATTTTCAGCCGTTTTTACGAATTTTTTATTTTGTCAAATATTTATCCATTTACCACTTTTTGGCTTCCGTTTTTGTTTTTATCGAGGGTCGTTAGATTGATATTCGGAAACCTCGCCACATAGTCAGGATTCCAGCCATTCCATTTTTGTATAAGCCTAAAAACCCAGAGCGTTCGGGTGTGCTTCATGGGAAGTCTCGCACAGAGTATCGTCCAAGCTTCTCGCTTGTCAGAGCCAGAGCCACTTAGGTTTTTCCCACCAGGCACCCCCGCCCCTAAAAGCGAGGGATCTACGCCCATGGCAAAGAGAATCTCCGAGTTCCCCGCCGAGGCATCAGGCAAGAAATCTCCACTGCTTTGGGTCTGTTTGATTTCTTCTATCTGAATGCCCTTAATCAGCCCTCCTGCCATGTCTCGGAAAAATGGCGAGATGAGGGATTTTCCTGCTCCTTTATTGCCAGACATTTCTTCATCAATGGCTCTTACAAGATTCACCCTGTGCTGTTCCTTGACCTCTTTGTCAAACTTCGCCCACTCATCTTTCCCATAGCGATGAGCGAAATAATCATCGGCAATATGCACCAGGTATTTGAAGTTAAATTGCTGTTCAAACATGTATTTCTTCAGTTCTGGCACAGACAAAACAACATCCATCCACCCAGATTTGAAGGAAGAATGCCACCCCACGGAGGGATAGACTTTCTCTATCGTCAAAGTATTGATAATCGGGACGATGAATTTCTTGATGTTTTTCGCCTTGCAATAGGTTTTGATTTCTTCCATGGAGAGAAACTGTGAGAAGCACGGCACCTTGATGGTGTTTTTCATATCAAACTCACTCTCGCCCCAAGCCGTATTGATGAAAACATGCTGTATCATTCCATTTTTTGGCTTCTCAAATCGGCAATAAGATGCCTGGTGCCTTGTTACAGAGATAATCTTCTCACCATTCGGCGAGAGTAAAAATTCAGGAAACGCCACGCCTAGACTCTCATAATCAGAGACAATATCGCTCATCACCAGTTCAAACTGCGTTCTATCAAAAAAATCATAAATCTCTGGTACACGGCTGGGGATTTTTTCTCGGAACTTGGCTTCTTCATCAGTTTCAACGAGCTCAAAAATCTTCAAGCCTAATCCATAGTGAGCCGACTTCAATACCTCCAAACCGCCTACGGCAGCTCCCACCTTGCTGAGTTTCTCCATCAGCTTTTTGGGGTAGAGATTGTCATTGCCCCAGTCGCACCAGGCTTCATTACCCAGCTCCGAGCTGTCGGTTAGTTTTGCCGTAGAGTGGGGCTCTGTCATTGGGGTGTTTTTCTGTTGTGTCCTTATGATGGTGTTTCCTCCTACGATAAAGGTATGCTCATCTATCCTTTTCATCTTAATGATTTTCCGCAAAGGTAAAGCTCCGATATAAAAAAACTAAGGACAATTATTTGTCCTTAGTTTTTATTATTTCTAATATTGCTAATACTACTATTAATATGAAGTGGACTATAGGAATATAATACCATTTAGGAACAATTCCAATAGACCATAATAATGCTGTAATAAAAGTAATAAAATATAAAATCCCATTAGCTTTTTTCTCCTTATTCTTATTTCTTTTCTCATCATATAAATAAGAATAAATTACTCCATAAATTAAAGAAGAAATTGCAATTGATGAAAAAATAAAAACTATTTTTTTGAAGACACCTTTTATTTCAAAAAAGTCTGAAAAAACATTTTCCATCCAAGGAAATATACAGACAAAAACTAATACTCCAAAAAATATCAATGTAATTATGAATAATATGTAATATTTTAACACTTTGTAATTTTTATCACGAGTAATATGTGTAAGGTTAAAATTAATAATATTATCTTTAGAAAAACACATAACATTCCCTGAAATATATTTTTTATCATATTGTGTAGAATTATCTTTGTCTTTGAAATTATATTTATAACAATTTTTTACTAAAATATGCTCTATATTATTATTCAAAGGATTTTGCAAAATATCTAATAGAATCCCAGAAAACATTACTTTTTTGTATCCATCATTGATT
The DNA here is from genome assembly GCA_963530615.1 of uncultured Flavobacteriaceae bacterium. Classification (GTDB taxonomy): domain Bacteria; phylum Bacteroidota; class Bacteroidia; order Flavobacteriales; family Weeksellaceae; genus JABCPE02. Next base: position 95,596 of record CAUSDX010000001.1, on the reverse strand, counting down.
AAAATGTCAATCTTTGTATAAAGATATTTTTGAGAACTAATTTCCTTAATCGTTTTACCATTTGCAATATAATACCAAGGATGGTTAAATCTAAATATAGGATACCTTATATCTAACCCTAATTTTATGACAAAAGAGTGAAGAATAGCCCCCATTAGTAAAGATATAATATAGATAAGAGACATTAATGTTAAAAAGTGAAAAGCATTACGCCTAAAATCTTGGGGAATTTCATTTTTCTTGATATCGTTAAAAGTTTTTATGATAGTATCATAAGATATAGCACCCAAAAAATCAACTCCCAAGTATCTGAAAAATAAAATTATACCAATAGATAATAATATCGATACGAGACTAAAAAATATAGTCATGATAAATCTTTCAAAGAGATTTCCTTGAGAAAATTGATGAGTAAAATTCCCTCTAAAATAAAATTTCCTGAAAATAATTCCAGGAAATATAAATATTGCAATATAAAATATTGTATTTAAGGCAATATCAATATTCATAATTAACCAATTCTAATATTAATAGTTCTACCTGTTGATAAAGTAACAGATTCTGTAGCAGTTTCTCCTTTTTTTAATTTATTAATAGCATCCTCTACAATCCTTTTATCTTCAGGATTGTTTAGAATCTCACTACCTTCATCACTTAACCATGAAGTTTCTGTTTTAAATGCTTCATCCAACCCTTTGAATAGAATAGAAACATTTAAAAGTCCTATAATAATTTCTATAAAATGACTAAAGATTCCTTTCATCTCATTTTATTTTTCTTTCGCAAATCTAATTAAGTAAATCATATTATACAAGAATATTATATTTTTTAACATTTTACAAACTGCAATTGTACAAAATCACAATCTATTTTTTAGATTTTTTTAATTTTTAGATTATTTCATTTTTTCACTTACTAACAAGGAGCTTAAAAAACCACTTTTTTCCCATTAAACTCCTCTATGAATAGGATATTGATTTTCTTAATCTCTCCCGTGGGGAGTTTTAGGTTTCGGGTGCGGTTTTCCCAGTGATTTGGGTTTCTAAATGGGGTATCCATTTTTAGCCGTTTTATACCTTTTCTTTTGGGGGCTTGTATCAAAACAGCTTTGGGATAAAATTTCACCGCCCCGCCCGTCTTATTCTGCACACTGAAAGTCCGCACCTTTATACTAAAAGGGATAGGATTTTTCTTCTCATCAAGTTTTTTCATTTCAAGGAGAGCCTCCCGTAAAAATATCGTTTTTTCCATCTCACAAATATCTATTTTACACCCATTCCCCCAAAAGACACCTAAATTTCCCCCTAAAAACAAGCCTTATTCTCAAAATAAAATTGTTAATATTTTCATTATCAACTTATTACCTTATGAAAAAGCATTTTTTTTCTCAAAATATGGATATCCCCTGCCCCGCCGCCTTATTTCTTAGTACAATTGCAGTTTTGAATTTTTACCGAAATATGCCAAGGGAAATAGAAAATCCCTACGATTACAGGGATTTTTTTGATTGAATTAAATGGTTTGAAAAAAATTAAGGGAGATTGGTGATGATGAAAGAGTCGGCGTATTGGTAGTCGATGAGATGAGCGAACTGCCAATAGAGGCAATAATCAAAGGTATCAGAGAAGTGGGTAGCGTGTTCTTGTGGAATGGTCTTGCTCCGCTCGGAGGATTTATCTTTTTGGAAAGCATCATCGGTAATCAGCGGAGCGTTTTCCATGGAGATGATGAGATTGGGGCATTGATCTTCATTGATTTTTACCTTTGGCAAACGATGATCTTGCTCTGAAAGAATCTCGTTAATCAATCTCCATTTGTGGATATGAGAGGGGTTGTTAGTGGCAGGAGTTTGATTAATGACCAGCCACCCTTCGGCACGGAGCATATTCTCCACATCTTCGGCGAGAGTGGTTTTAGAATTGGCTTCGGTTTTGTATCCAGAGCGGTCGTGGTAGAGATGCACTACATTGCAAGACGCCTGGTGAGGTTTGTAATAATCCAAAAACTGCCGAACCATATCGGAGAGTTTTTCTGGGTTTTTGGCAAAAAATTCTTTGATGAATCTTATTTCTCCGATGGATTCCAAGTGCTGGGATATGGTGCCGCAGTTGATTCTTCCCCCAAAGTCTAAATTAAATTGTAATGGAATGCCACGGACTAAATCGGTGTCATAACTGCAACTCGGTTTGTAATCCTCGGTGATTTCCCCGAGTGCTTCAAGGTCATATTTATAATGATAATAATGATGTTTGGAGAGCTGGGCATAGAATCCATCAGCGATTTTCCTTGGGCGAATGTTCATAATCTCCGCATCAAAAAGCACTTGGGATAGGGCTTTCTTTCTCATGTCTTCTATCCATCCGTCTTTGAGATTAAATTTATTCACCGAAGAGGGAGCTCTGATGAAGATGTGCTTCCGCTGGTGGAGAGGGATTTTCTTTTTTACTTCTTCTTGCATGAATTCTTCTCTTTTGGTAAACCACTCGCCCTTTTGGGTCATTGCCACAGAAGAAACGAAAATCTCTGCGTGGAGCATGGATTTGTCTTTGAATTGAGCTTTCTTGGCTCTATTTGTGGTCAAGACATTGTTAAATAATCTTTCATAAGTGAGCAGAGCTGCTTCATCACCGATGACCCAATAAGAATTGAGACCACGCCCAGAGTTGGGGTTGTCTAGTGAGACCATTACGGCGATGGTTCCGTTACGGAAATGAATCACATTGCTCCAGCTATCAGGAGCCTGAAAGGGGAGCTGGAAGCCCAGACTCACCCCTGAACGCCCCACCACATAGTCAATCCCTTCATAAAGTCCAAACATCTCCAAGCCTTCTTTGGTGGAGGGTAGGGTTCGGGATTTGATTTGGACAAAGGTTTCTCCTACGATGACCCCCGTAGAGCGAGGCATTTGCCTTGCTGCTTCTTTCACAAACCAACCCAAGACGGTAGATTTCCCAGAACCTCTGGCGGCTTCTATGGTGATGTTGGGGATTTTATACCTTTGATTGGCTAAAACGGCAGCGAGTTGCATCGGATTTAGGACAATCTCCTTTTGAGATTTCAGGAGTTGGCTCACTTCTTTACTCATCATCTTCCCACTCATTTTCTTCTGTATTTTGGGTTTCTTGCACTTCTTGATAGGCGATGTCTTCTACATCTAAATTGGCAAAATCCATGGCTCCGCCCAAGACCATGGCATCAAATTTCTTGTACAATTGTCTCGGGATTCTGATGTGATACTCGTGGGCTTGGATTTTTTCAGGGTCTATTTGGTTTTCATTTTCATCAAAATTAAATAGACTTCTGTATTCTTTTAGGGCTTTGACTTCCAGCTCTACATTACCTTGTTTTACGGCTTTTTGGTAAGCGTTCCAGAGGGCTTCTTTGAGAATAAGCCTCTCGGCGGCAAGGCTGGTTTCATCTAAGTCGCCAAAGATTTGCATCGCCATGTTATACTCTCGGTAGGCGGTGGCTTGGGAGATGCTGTATTCTCTCATTAAAATCTGAATGGTCTGGTGTGCCGAATATTTATTATTAAGCCGAAGCCCCCAGGCGTGGGACATTCTTTTCTTTTTTTCTAATTCTTTTGCGGTAAGCTCTACGGAGGTCTCATCGAGATAACTAGCTTTAATCCGCTGAAAGGAGCTGTCTTTCTTGAATTTCATTAAACTCATAAGCCAAAGATAAAAGCCCTAATGATGAGAGAAAAGGACATAAAAAAGCCCCACCAAAATGGTAGGGCAGGGTGTAATAAAAAATCAGTAAATGATCACTGAATTTTGTATGCGGCGGTCTTTATCCTTTCGGAGAGATCTACCAATGCACCGCGTAAAATTTCTTTTTCCTCTGGGGTAAAGTCTCCATCTTCTCCATTAAATCCCTTTCCGCTCATCTTTTTAGAAAGCCACGAACGAGATTTTTTGAAATACTGCTCTGATATTTGCCCCCAAGAGACTTCTACGATGATGTCCCAAAGCTGTTGTTTCATCGTGATTTTTTCTTGCTGTTGTTTTGTTGCTAATTCCATATTTTTTCTTTAATAAGCCCTCTGAAGAGGGCTATTGTTAGTCTTCATTTTCTTGCTCGTCCTCTTGGTTTTCTTTGTAATTTAAATCCATCAACTCATCTAAAATTTCGTTAATTTCATTTTCTAACATTCTCGCTCCGTTTGGATAAGCTTTTCTGTAATTGCGGATAGTTTCTATCAAAAACCATTCTTCCGCTGTGATTTCTTTTTTGATCATCTCTCTTATTTTTTATTACACTACAAAGATAATCAATTTTTGTTGATTATGCAAGTTTTCAATCAATTATTTTTGATTTTTTATAAAAAATAATCCCCACCGCTGGGGTAGGGAGAAGCATTCTCTTTCTATAAATGCATCTACTTTATTCAAGCTAATGCTATTTTTTTAATTAATAAAATGAAATTAAAACTTTTTTCAAAAGAAAATCAGAGGATTATTCCTCTGATTTTTTATTGAATGTATTTATATCTTTTTCTGTGAGTAGTATTCCATTTCTCCATACTTCGTAATTTAGTTTGTTTTCTTTCATGTAGGATACCCATCGCCTTACAATCACATCAGAAAATCTTGGATCAAGTTCAAAGCCTCGGCACTGTCTCCAGTTTTGTTCACAAGCGATAAGCGTAGAGCCAGAACCTAAGAAACCATCAGCAACAATTTGTTTTTGTTTGCTTGAATTTTTGATGAGATATTCTAATAAATCTAATGGCTTCATCGTAGGATGTTCCGCATTTCGTAGGGGTTTATCAAACCTCAAAGTAGAACTTTGTTTCCTGTCAGAATACCATGGGTGAGCGGTTCCTGGAGTCCAACCATAAATAATAGGTTCATGTTGCATATGATAATCTGAACGCCCCATGACAAAGGAGTTTTTTACCCAAATAAGAGTAGATGATAATTTATATCCTGAATCAAGTATCGCTTGGCGGAAATTGACCGCCTCTGAATCCGCATAAAATACATAAATAGGAGTGCCTTTATTGGAGAAAATATAGGCATTCACAAAGAAATCATATAGAAAATGATAAAACTTATCACTACTCATTTTATCATTTTTGATTTTAAGTTTATCTCGGGTTCCACCTTGATAATCTACATTATAAGGAGGATCGGTAAGGAGTAAGTCGATTTTTTCATTATCTAAAACTTTACTCCAATTCTCAGAATCAGTAGAAGAACCGCAAAGAAAACGATGTTTAATACCTTTATCTAAAGAAATTAATTCAAATATATCACCTTCTACACTTTCTGTTTTCTCATGTAGAGTGATATCAAAATCACCTTCTTCTTCGGGGATTTGCATAGCATTTTGTTTTAGAAATTCATCATAATCACCCATGTCCATACCGATACTTTCTAAATCTATCTCTTGGAAGAATTCTTCTATTTTTTCCCAATCAAATTCTCCATTATGGATATTACTTCGGAGCATATATTCTTTGAATTCTTCTTGGGTAAGTTTTCGGTTTGGGATTCTCACATCGATGAGTTCATTACCTCTCCCAAGCATGAAAAGAGCGGCGATTCTCTGATGTCCAGCGATAAGGACATAGTCAGTATCAATCACAGGGATTTCTACAAGATTAAATTTTTCTAAACTTTCTTTGAGTTTTTTTAGTTCAGAATCAGAAATTTGTCTTGGATTAAAATCACATGGGATTAAGTCTTTAACGGCAATTTTTGTAGTATGCCATTCCAATGGGGCTAATATATTATTTTCCATGATTTAATAATTTATCGCATTCTAATAATTCATTGATTTTTTGTTGTAATTGCTCTTTTTTTAGATTGAGATGGTGGAGTTTTTTGGTGTAGTCTTGGTGCTCTTTTTCGGGGAGATTTTTTTCTAATAGGTTGATGGTCTGTTTCCTTCTGGTGATGAGCGTTCGCAGGTTATTTCTATGCTTGAAGAGTTCCATTTCAGACATGATTGAGAGGTCTTTTTGGATCTTGGTAGGCATGATTCTTTTATGCTCTCGGTAGTGGTTTAGAATTGTTTGGCATTGGTCTAATTCTTGGAAACATTGGTAGATTTTCCACTGAATATCAAAGGCTTTTTGAGGTTCTTTTTCGGGGATATTTCCGAGTTGGATTTTGAGCGAACAAGCCTCTAACCATACCTCCCATCTCTTTTTGAAGATGGAATGCAGGGCAGGGGGATACTCTAAAATCAAGTCATCAAAGGGTTTGGGGCGGTAGGTTTTCGCTTTCTCAGGAGTAGGTGGAGGAGGCTTTATTTCTTCTTTTGGTGTGGGGTCGCCCAGTTTTTTGAGTTCATATTTGAGTTTTGCAAAATTTTGTAAAGAAAATTGCTCAAAGGATTTGGAGTGTTTTAGATCTCCACCTTTGGCAATGTATTCTTGGAGCAGTTCTTGATGTTTTTGGGCATTCATAAGAAAAGAAAACTCCCCTTTTTTTGGGGGAGTTCATGCTAAAATTAAACAACCAATTAGACTTTCTGACTTCCCTTACTGTTTTTTTTCAGAGTTTTTAGGGCTTTTTCTAAAATAAGAGCATCATCGGAGAAGCCTTGTTTTTCTCTTATAGTGAGGGCTTCTTGGAGTTCTTTCTCTGAAATATTGCTAAAATTCTCTAAAAAAGATTCATTCAGCGAGAGCCAAACAGAGCCTTGCTTGATGAGTTCCCAAGCATTATCGGGGATATCTTCCACCACAAAATCACCACCAGAGAAGATGATTTGTGTGCCTATTTTTACTCGTAATGAAAAACTTTTTTTATCCATTATACGGCAGGCTCTAAGGTGATTTCTCCTTGATAAAGATAGGTTTTGGTATTGGAAACGATTTTGGCTGTTACCCCAGAGTTGTCATCTATTTTCTTCCCTGTTGTCCCTTCTGCAGAGTCTATTCTTGCTCCTAAATCTTTATTTCCTAAAACGAATAACTTGCCGTTGGCATCTTTGGCAGCGAATAGGCAAGGTGTGTTTTTATAGGCATCAATAAAGCCTAAAACCTCCGTTCTAAATCCTGGGATAAGGAATTCTAATTCGGATTTTACTTTTTTATTGCCCACATTTCCTGCTAGGGAAGATTTCAGTTCTCCCTCGTCCATTTGGATGTCAATTGCTTTCCATGATTTCCCTGTATTGAGGACGATTCCACCTGTGGGAATGGTTACCCTACTGGCATAATCTGCCCCAGCGGTAGGGAGCGTCATGGTTTTTATAAAAGCCACAGGGACATAATACAGACGGGTTGCAATCCCTGCATTGATTTCATCATTGGGGCAATGCTCCAAGTTTTCGTGCGGAGTAGCATCAAAACAATTTTTTGCCATAATATTTTTTTTAATTTTAATTAAACATGTTCTATTAAACCAGAATTACCGCCGACTAAATGAAGGATTAAATCTTCATCTTGGGCAATTTGCTTTTGTGTTTTTACCTCTCCGAGGATTCTGATGAGAGCAGGAGCAGAGGCTCTGAAACGGAATTTTTCTTCTCCGAAAGAGAACTCTACGGGGGTGTGAGTTTCAGGAGCAGGTTCTTCTTCTTTCAAGAGAGATTGCTCTTTTTCATGGAGGAGTTTTTCTCTCTCATGGAGAGCATTTTCTCTTTCGTTAAGAGATTCCTCCCTTTGGTTGAGCTCTATTTCTGTTTGTTCCAAGATTTTTTCTCTTTCTGAAACGGAGTCTTCAAAATGTTCATTCACGGCTTGTATCTGAGTGTCTTGGATTTCTTCTTTTGTTTTTTTGTCTTTTTCCATAGGATTGATTTTATAAAAAGAGCTATAAATAGGAGACTTTGTAGCCCTGGTGTTATTTTATACAATTAGATTTTCGGAAGGATAAATCAGTTTGTTTTGCTCAGCATTGTTCAGACCTCGTTTTTTAGAGCCATCGACAGTATGCATGAAAACGAGCTGATTGATCGCATAGTCATAACCAAGAGAAAACTCACCCAATACTTTCAAGATTCTGTCATGAACTTGAATGCTGGTGATGGTAGCAGGATTGTCAATTTCATCAATCAATCTAAGGAAATTGCCCTCTACTGTAGCGATGATAGTGCCAGATGTGAGATGTGGAATACCGATGATTTCACGATTTCCAAGGCGGGTTCTCATGGCATTGTTTTGGAATTTATTTTGTCCAAATCTATCTTCGTAGGCGATATGGTAATTTTCAGCATCATTCAGGCTCATGATGATTTTCTTCACTCTTGGCTTTATTAGCGTAGGGATTTGCCTTTCAAATTCCGTTACTTCATCTAAAATATTTGCAGAAGTGATGGCATTCCCAGGAATGGAGAAAACAGGGTTATCCGTATCTGCAGTGATGATTTCGTGGATTTTATTCAGACCATTCATAGAAGCTCCAAATTCAGGTGTAGCAAGACCTGCTTTTGTGGCATCATAGACACCAGAAATGGAGAGAATATTGACATCATCAATCACTTTGTTTTTTAGCATCTGGATAGCCATTTTGGAGATGCTCTTTTGCTGTAAAGGATTTGTGGCTTCATCATATGAGTCCTCATAGATGGAGCCTAAAATCTCCGCAGGGTCAAGCACAAAATCTACCTTTTGGTGATAGTTTTTCAAGTCCTTTTTCATGAACTGAATATCACCATATGGGGTAAATGTTTTAGAGTCAAAAATCTGTACTACATGGTTCATCAGAGCTTGAACGCTAGGGTAGTGCCCTTTGACTTTGGTGATGGTTTTTGCTAATCTATTGATGGTAATTTCGTTAGATAAAACAGCAGACTGAAAAGCCTTGGGCTGAGTTCCTACATATCTTACTAGTTCATTACGAATTGCATCAATTTTTAATGTCTTATTCATGTTATAAATTATTTATCAATTGGTTATGAAAATCTTTTGGGTTTAAATATCCATCAATAAGCTCCTCTGAGCCTTCCTCTTTTCCGTTGTTATCAGGGAAGGAATGGCGGTTTTTATCTTCTCCGAACTCTTTGCATTTTTCTGCTAAAAGATTGATATTTTCTATCATGCCTTCTTGTTTTTCCAGTCCTGCGGTTTGCATTGCGGTTTCTATGGCTTTAGCTGCTTCAGTGGTGATTTTTTCAAAGGCTGAAGCTTTGGAAGTAGCTTCCGTAAGCTGATTTTGAAGGGCGATGATGTCATTTTCATGATCTTTAGCCAAGTCATTTTCCTGATCTTTAGCCAAGGCATTTTCAATGAGGTCTAATTGTTCTTCATTAAGTTTCGCAAAGGGCGTTCCCATGCTGAATGTTCCAGAATGCAGAGTGATTTCTGCAAGTCCCAAAAGGGTGGTCAATTTTGTGTATTTCATAATATTAAAATTTCATTAAGGCATCTTCTAAATTTCCGATTTCATCAATAAGTCCGATGGCTAATGCTTCTTTTGGGGAATAGGTTTTTCCTTTAAAGACATGTCCATCATCTTTAAGTTTTTCACCAAAGTTTTCTTTCATTCTTTGGATAAAATCATCGGCTAATTGGCTCAATCGTTCTTTGTAAAGGGTTTCATTACCTTTGACAAGTTCTCGGAATTCTTGATTTTTTTCGGTGGATTGTGGAGCGTAGATTTCGTAAATTTTTGCCCCATATTTTTCAAATAAAGCCGAAAAATCTTGGTAGGAGAGCATTGTGCCGATACTTCCGATTAAATCCGCATGAGCAGAAGCCATGTGATATTGGCACCCAGAGGCGATATCTAATGCAGCGGAGCATTGATAACCGCTGGTGTATGAGATAGTAGGTGTTTTCAGTCCTTTGATGATGGAGGTTAGTTCGGCAGTTCCCGAGATCATACCGCCACCGCTGTCGATATTAAGGACGATGCCCGAGACTTTTGAGTTTTGGTCTAAGGCTTTTAATACTCTTCCATAAAATTGAGTGCCGTAGGCATACCAAGAGGTATATTTTACAATAGGACCAATGATATCTACTACCACAGGAAAAGAATGCTCGGTATTGATATCCGTTCCTTGTGCATTTATTTGGGCTAAATATTTTTGTTCCAAAGTATTTGGAGTTTCGGATTTTATGGCATTTGAAAAATTCAAAATCATCTCTGGGAGTATTCCCAAGAGATAGCCCTTATCAATGGCTAATGGAGTAGAAAGTAAGGTATTATTACTAAGCATAGATGATTCTATATAAAACAAAAATGAAAATAACCTTACACTTCTAAAAGGACAAAAAAGCCATGAGAAAAACTCTCATGGCATTTATTTTTTAAGGTTTTAAGATTTGGGGCGTTAGGATAGTTTCGCCAAAAATCTCTATTTCTATTTTATCTTCTCCTGAATTATTATTCTTGATTTTGTCAAAAACTTCTATCTTTAAAGGGAAGAGAGCATTGCCTAAAATCAGCCTTTCATCAATATTATTATGAAGTACCATGGCAAAGGTCTTGTCGTTAAGTAAGGTGTTTAATTCATTTGTGGAATCTAAATCATTGATAACTAAACTTATATTGATGTCAAAATAATAACTGCCTTTGTCTCTTTTGCGTTTGATATTTTGCTCAAATTCTTCTGGAATGATGTTTTGAATGACTATGATAGGATTTTGAGAGAGGGGAGCATTTTTGATGGCTTGGCTGTAAGGATATTGCTGGGCATTAAAAATCTCTATTTTTCTGATTTCTCTGAAAAAAGATTCAGGGATATTATTGATATCTACCATATTTTCAGTATTTTTTACGAATATTTTATTTTGTCTTACTGGTTTTTCTTGCGGTTAAAATCTCTCATTAGGCTTTGATAGTAGGACTTATCATCTTCGGTAATGCCGTAGTATTCTAGGACATTTTCAAAGGTGGTTTTGTAGTCTATCCCATAGCATTCTTTATTGAGAATCGCCTGTTCATAGAGACTCTCACGGAATATATTTTCTATGGATTTTCTGATGAGATTTTCATGAATAGGCATGAGAATAATACCGTGTTTATTGGCATAGGATAATTTGAGATGGATTTTATACCGCTCGGGAAAATCTGTATGAGAGATCCGATGCTCCCAGTTGGATTGTGATTTTCTATCCAGTAGGGAGCTGATAAGAATGCCTAGCCAATCCTGCTGTTTGAGGTGATATTCTTCTCCGAATTTGGAAGTGAGAAACTTCTTCATCGGCTTGGATACGGGTAAATGAATGGTGATGTACATGATTTGATATTTTTACAATGATAAGAGGTTTTAATAAGATATTAAAGTAAATTTTTAATAGAATTAAAGAAGTTTTGAGCATCGTTTTCGTTGTATTCATCAAATGCTTTGTCTCTGCTTTCTTCATCAGAAAAATATCCAGAATGAGTGAAGGAAATTCCTTGAAATAGAGTATTTATATCCAATGCGTAGGGATTTTGTTTCTCATCATTATAACTTTTAGTGATGAGAACCTGCCCTTCTTTTAGCTCAATAAGTTTGGCAAATATTTCTTTGAAATTTTTTTTGTTCATGATTTTATTTTTTAGTTATCATTTTAATTCTAAAATTTTAATTTGTTCATCTGTGAGAGGTTCAAAATTTTGAAAGTCAAGGCTAATACTTTGGAATGGCTTATGACCGCCTTGCTCGTATCCTTTAAGTATTCCTATGGTAAAATATTCAGGGTTATCATTCCAAAATTTACCCCACTTTTCTATACAATCTTCATAGTTGACGGGTCTTTCTTGACTAAATCTATTATCAAATCCATATTCTTTGAATGATAGAGTTTGTATATTACCTGTAGACGATTCTCCCTTGTAAGTGTAATTTGTTTTTGAGCCATTAAATACTGCTGTAATTGGATACGCACGATCACTATTTATTGACACTATTTCTCCCCAGCCATATCTTATATCAAACACTCTATCTCCTACTCTAAATATCTCTTTTTTCATAATCTTACTATTTTGTTGTTAATAATTCTTTATTCTCAAAAATGTTTCCTATTATTTCAAAATTTTCCATTCTATGAAACTCCACGGGAGTGTCTTCACTAAGCCACGAAATATTTTGCAAATAGAAAGCACACATCTCTTCATTCCAATAAAGCTTAAAATTTTCTTCTCTTTTATTTTTTAATATATCTCCCTCGTAAATCTCTTTTCCATTTTTATCTTTAAGACCAGTATATTGTCCTACAGTTTTTGGCATTACAACAGCTTTGCTAAACATTCCATTATCTCTATTGAAAATCTCTACCATATCTCCTTGGTCATCAAGATTTCCATGAATCCAATTTCTTGTGAGGCTTAATCCTCTAAATTTTATTTTTCTCATAATTTTTTATATTTTTTTTACTTTTTCAATAACTCTTTGGTAAATCCAGGCATAGTGGCAGAGCTCCAAAGTGTAGTAGCTTTTTACTTTATCTGCATTTTTGATATGGTATTCTGATAATTGGCTCAGTCTTGGGGGCATGAGTTCTGTGCAGATTTTTGCTAAATCTTGGTAATTCCAGCGATTTCCAAAATACATATGCCCACAATATTCCCCAGAAGAATAGAGCCCATAGATGATTTCATTACTTTTCCTACCTTCCACCAAGAGAACTTCCACGCCTTCAAAAAAATCTGAAATGGCAATGGGAGAAAAGCCAATGCGTTTGACTTCCTTATTGGCAAGGTTTTTCATCGCATCATGATTGTTATAAATAAGTTTTTCTTTCGGATACATGATTTTGGTCTAATTTTTTTTGTTTTTTTTCAAAAAATCAATCAAAGTGGGGTTTTTGACTTCCAACACTTCCTACATTTCCAACAATACTATAAATCAAATAGTTATAAATTATTTTGTCTGTTTTCTTGTTGGAACTTGTTGGAAATAAAAAACGACTTCCAACAACTTCCAACACTTTCCAACGCATTTCCAACAACTTCCAACAAGGTTTTTATATTTAAATATTTAATTTTCAATGTTTTACATTTTGTTGGAACTGTTGGAACTGAAAAATGCCTTTCTATTGAAAATTTTATTTTTTTTGTAAAAAAATTAAAACCCGAGTTCGTCGGCACTATCTCCTTCCACACTTTCTGTGGTAGGGGTTGCAGGGGAGAATAGATTTTGTATTCCATTTTCTTTTAATTGCTGTTCTTCTTGTTGCATATTTAGAGCGAATAAAATATTCTCTTTGATGGAGATTTTATTCAAATCTACCACATAGGCAGAAGTATTGGCAGAGCCTATTCTAGTGCTTTTCGTGTCTTTGATGTAGCAAGAGTCCGCTTTGAGCTTTTCCAAAAGGGTTTGCCTATTAGGACAAGGCTCTCCGAATCTTGGGAACCACTCGGTTTGTATTCTGTTATAGATTTCGGTAAATCTTAAATACATCAGATTGCCTTCTAATTTAAGATGAATATTAAGGTGCAGTTTGGTAAGTTCTGAACCGCTGAGACACGCCAAAAACACATCCCAAAACTTGTTGAATACATTAGCAGAATCCAATTTCCTGCGGAGATTCTGCACAAAATCATCAAAAACGGAGAGCATTTCTCCCGTGCTGAAAGGGAAGATAATCTCATTGGTCTCTTTCAAGATTTCGTGGGTAGCCCCTAAAATGGCATAATTGGTAATAATCCTATCAATCACCCCTTTGAAGGCTTCTCGCTCTTTCAGAGCTTTCTTATATAGATTAAATTTATCTCCGAATTTTGCTTGAAATAAAGGGCGATGCCAAACAATTTTCTGCATATACTCGGTGATGCCTTCGGCGGTCATTTTTTCTAAAAGCTCAAATTCATTGATTTCTTCTCTGGTAAATTGGTTTTTGGTCATTTCTCCATAGATGAGCCTTGTCAAGACGGCTTCATCGGTAGGGGATTGGTTTCCTGTCACGATGGCTGCACAGAGAATCGGGGTAGAATCTGTGGAGACATTGGAGTCCAAAGTCGCACGGCGATAAGAACCTCTATCCCAAAGCCCTTTGAGCATACCATCAATTTCTTTATCTCCGTTGGTAAATTCTGACAAATGCACCAGCATATTAGAAAATTCTCCAAAGCTTCTGAGCTTGGCTTTCCCTGTGGATTGTTTGTTTTCTAAATTGATAAAATCAGTTTTAATAATGCCAAACATCTTTTTCATACAAGCATAAAGCTCATCTTTCCCCGTAGATGGTGGTCCATAAAGGAAGAATAGCGGAAAGCCTTTGGCAACATCGACAATCAAATCTTGATGTGCCGCCGCAAAAGCAAAAAGCATTCCTAAAATTCCGTATTCTCTATGCACTTTTACCATTTGCTCTAAATATTGAGAAAACGGATATTTGGCAGAGCTTAAAATGATGCGTTTCTGTTGCACGAATTTATAGGCATTTCCTTTATAGATTTCATTGGCACTCGGCACATAGAAGCTTTGCCCTTCAAAGTGGAAGAGTCCGTTTTTATCGATTTCTATGTTGGGTTGCCCTGGCACGGTTACGGAATTATTCCAGCAAAAAAATCCTTCGGCGTTCCAGCCTAAGACATCTATTTTTCTTCCTACACCCATTTTATCATAAAGATAAGCGGTGAGTTTGTCCAGTTCCTTTTGGTTGCCATAAAATTGATAATTCCCTTGGTTAGTTAGAATATCCTTAAATCTTTGCGGAGCAGTCATGGAGTTCGCTGGCATGTCAAAGATTCTTTCTTCTCCGCGGACATTACATACTTTTACCAATTTTGAAGGAAATTTCTCATCATTCATATGCTGTAAAATCTCAATGGAGAAATTAGAAATACTCTCAAAAGTATTCGCACCATATTCATTAAATTGCTCCACAAAAATCTCATTATCAGAAATGAAAAGCTGATAATTTTTGATGATGGGTAGGAGAATGTCTATCGGTGTAGTAACCTGTTTCGGCAGGATGTAGTCCTCATTAGAGGCATTCATTTTCTCTACTTTTTGGGCTTCTTGCTCCTGCATGAGTGTTTTTAGCACGGCAGGGCTTTGTTTAGAGACCTTTCTCAATTGTTCCAAATAGATGGATTGCAAGGTAATATCAGCAATTTTTCCTATGGTTTTTACCAAAAATTTAAGCCCATTGGCTCTGTCCAGTTCATCACCCGAGAAATGTTTGAGCATTAAAACCTCAAAACCATTAATGATATAGGGTTGCAGGGATTTTTTCAGAGCATCATCTTCGCTGAAATCTGCTGACCTGGAATAATCATCAGGGTCAGCATCATTGGGGAGCTGACACACTTCCACCTGAAAGCCTTCACCCAAAAGGATAGGGATATTTTTCAGCATGGCATCTTTCCCTGCCTTATCACCATCAAGACAAAGGGTGATTTTGCTGGTGAGCTTTTTTAGTTTTTGAATGTGTTTTGTGGTGAGAGCCGTTCCGTTTGTGCCTACGGTATTGGGAATACCGAATTTTTGCCAAGCGATAACATCATTATAGCCTTCGGTGAGCCAAACTCTATTTTCTTTGTAAATGCTATTTTTGGCAAAATTTAAGCCATAAAGAAACTGGTCTTTTTTATAAATATCCGTTTCGGTAGGGTTGAGCCACTTACCGAATTCTTTATTGTCATCAAGTCTTCTTCGGGCAAAACCAAGCACATTATCCAGCTCATCAATCAGTGGATAAACTAGCACATTGAAGAATTTGTCTTGGTTTTTATCGGTGATAAGGTCTAGGTCTTTCCCTATTTGCACCGCTCCGTTTTGGGCAAATAAATTATAAATGAACTGATGCCCAGGAGCAAAGCCGAGTCCGTTATCCTTGACCTCCTGCTCGGTGTAGTTTCTTTTCTTGATTTCTTGCCAAGCGGGATGGGAGCGGTCTAATTTGAAAAGCTCTTGCTGGAACTTTCTCGCTAAAGACTTGTTGTATTTTTTAAGCTCATCGGCTCTTTGCTTTTTTTCTTGGTAAGCCGTGGCGTTTTCTACTTTGTCATAGACCACGGGTTTGCCGACTTGCTTTGCAAGTTCCTCGATGGCTTCTGGATAGCTCATTCTCTTTTTTTCCATCAAAAAAGTAATAGCATTCCCTCTTTTATCCGAAGAAAAATCCGTGAAAGACTGTCTTTCTGCATTGACCATACAGCTCGGTGTTTTCTCTTCATTGAAAGGCGATAGGCAAAAATAATGTCTGCCCTTCTTACGGAGTTCTATCCCTTCTCGCTGGAAGACGGAGATAATATCCACCTCGCAGAGCAGTGTTTCTATAAATTCATTAGAGATATAAGGCATAGTATTTTTTTAGAATAGTTTTGGTTGTTCAATCAATTCTTGGTCAAAGGAATTTAGCAACTTATTAAGGCTGTTTCTTTTCTTGATGAGTTTTTGAAGTTTTTTATATGCCTCGTCTTGCTCTTTTAGGGCAGATTTTATCAATCCCATTTCGTTTTCTATGCTTCGGCGTTCCATGAGGATTTCTCTGCGGTTGGTTATTGTTCCGTGAAAATGTATGTAAAGTAATTCATAGCAAGATTTTTTATATTCTACAAATTGAGGATTATCAGAGCGAAGAGAAAAAATCCATCCGTAGATAAATTTTTCTGGAATGCAGGTCATTTTTCTACCTTGTTTTTTACCGTTTTTATCGACCTGCAGTGTCAGTTCAGCCACCACAGACCCTAAAATCGGGTCGTTTTTTACAAATTCTCTTGCTCTGCGGACATCGATTTCTAACGCCTCGCAAATCGGTCTAAGGGCAATCCAATACTCTCCGTTTTCTCTGGTGAATATGATGTTTTTCCCATTAAAGTCTAAAAATTTTTGATGTAAATGGATCATCTTGTTGTTTTAATTTTAGCAAAAAAATAGCCCTGCCCCTGCAAAGAGATACAGGGCTGAAAAATTATAATTTAGTATGGATTTTTAGATTTATGCTACTGCCGTAGGCGTATGCATACTGGTGATAAGCTCTCGGAAGGCTTTTGCGAAGCTGCTGCCACGCCCGAAGTAGGCTTTTTTCTTGTCTAAGAAAAACTGGATACGCATTTCTGTGCCGTGTTTGGCGGTAGTGATGCGGATAGCTTTGGGGTTCATGGCATCGCAGAAGTCCTGGAACTCCTGGAAAGAATAATCTGAAAACTGAAAAGTGATTGCATGTGCTCCGTGTCGTGGAGTTGCCGTTAGCATCAAGGTACTGTTGTTCCCTTGGGCTAAATTTTTTACTAAGTGTCGCATAAAATGTAAAAAATTTAATTTTCGTTGAAAATAAAGAAAGCGTAGCTCTCCCAAAGTTGCGACACTTACTTATCACGGTGTAATAAGAAATAGGGAAAACTACGCTATAAGCGTTTGTTAATGTATAAATCTTGTGATTTACACCGAGATTAAATAAGTATCGCAGTGCAAATTTAGTAAATATTTTGATATGAGCAAGGGGTAGCATGGGTTATTTTAGAGATTAAAGAGGTTATAATTTTCGGAAATAGTTTCTTGGTCTATCATTTTTAGTTTTTGAGAAAGTTCTTTTTTATGCTGTTTTAGTTCCAGAAGTTTTAGGTAATCATCGTTATTCATGAGTTCTTTCTCTATTTTTGCCATTTTGTAGTTGGCTTCGGCATGTTGTTGCAGGAGTTTTTTCCTTCCGATAATCGCTCCATTGAAATAATTAAAGAGAATATCATAGCAGGTTTTCTTGTATTCTTTGAGTTCTTGGGAGTTGGATTTTATAGAAAATATCCAACCGTAGATATACTTTTCGGGTAAGCAAATCATTTTTCTCATTTTATTATCTGCTCCAACCATTGGCTGTTCAGCCAATAGTTCGCCTAAAATTTCATCTTCTTTTAGGTTCTTAAATTGTCTTGTATATTCAAGGTTCAAAACATCACAGATAGGTTTTATAGCAATGTAGAACTCTCCGTTTATTTCTTTGAAGTAGATGTTTCTTCCTTTGAATTGTAAAAATTTTTCGTGTGGCTTCATAATTTTATTATTTTATATTCGATCCCCATTTGGGGGTAGATTATTTTATTTGCATACTCACATCTGAGGGAGCAGATTTTTTTTCTAAAAGCGAGAATTCTCACTTTTTATATTCAACTATATTGTATTTACAATATAATTGGTAGGTTTTCACTGACCGTTTTAGACCTTCCACTAAATGAAGGAAGCCGTTTTTACTAAAAAACCTGCACCGCACGAGGCAAGTGCAGGAAAATCTAATAATTTATAAATAAAATGAAAAATGTTTTTGGTGGCATCTGGGGCATTCCCAGCCGTTTAATCTAGCGTCCCAAATTTTACCACATTTCGGGCATTCTCGCCAGATTTCGTGGTTTTGGGGCTTATAAATTTTCTCCTGGTTTGATGACATGATTTGTTATTTTAATGAAACCTAAATTTTCCATTCTCTGGATATACCAAGTGGTGTTGGAGTGGATTTCTTCTCTTAATCTTCGCCGAAACTCTGGTAAGCACATGAACTTTCTGAATTTGAAAATTTCTTTGCAAAAATTTTGATAATCATCTGTTCTTATGAGAGATAGAGTTAGTTTTTTCTTTTCTAAGGTTTCTAGTGGAGTAGGGATTTTAATCTCTGAAAATCTCTCTTTTATTTTTCTTTTTCCTTTAGCCTCTCCAAGAACCCAAGTATAGTGATTGATTTTTTGGTAAGATCTATTGTTCATATAATAAGTTTTTAGAGAAAAAACCACTGCACCCCATCTGGGCTGAGATGTGCTGATAAAAACTGGAAAAATCATCTCCTTTGTGGTTTTACAAGAAATTAACAAACTTTATTTTTTATGAAAGATCTCATCTTCATTAAACCCTTCTTTTTTGTAGAAATCAATTTGTTCAGGAAGTCTCAAAATATCATTTTGAGATTTGGCAAGTCTTATAATTGTATCTTGCCTTTTTTTCATATGTAGGCTTAATTTTAGTGAGAAATCATTGTCTTTAATTATTTTCTCTAAAATTTTTTCAGATAATAAATATTTCATATTTTTACGGATAGATTTTACGGATATAAAATAATTGAATTATATAATTTAATTTACGGACAAAACTAAACAATATAATTCAATATTGAAAGAAATAATTTAATTATTTTATTCAAAAACATGTATTTTCATGGAAATGAAAGATTTAAAGTTTAGGATATCAGAACTATTAAAGGATAAGTTTAATGGTAATAAGAGTGAGATGGCAAGAGTAATAAATTCTAGCCAACCTTCTATTACTAAATGGATAGAGGGGATTTCTTTTCCTGAATATAAAGCGATATATAATTTGTGCGTAGAATCTAAAATAAATCCTATATGGTTAATTTTAGGTGTTGGTAAAAGAGAATTAGATGCCGAAAATTCTTCTGGTGGTATATCAGCATATCAAATAGGAAGTAGTAATTCAAATATTACTCAAATATCGCATAGTAACCATATACTGGCTAATGAGAATGAAGCCTTAAAAAGAGAAAATCTTTTATTACGAGAAATGATAGAGGTGTATAAAAAACAATCTCAAAAGTAGATTTTGTATTGTTTTTGACACAAATAAATAATGAAGATAAAGAGTTAGAGAGTATTAGAGTGTTTGTAAAATTCCCCTACGGGCTACTGAGTAAAAACCTCTGATATTTGTCAGAGGTTTTTCTTATTTTTACAAATTGGAGTAATATTAGTTTTTTCTGACTAAAATTATAATTATCAATGAAAATAAATCTTGTTCAAAATAAAAACTTAAAACTTTTCAAAATTATTTCCAAAATAGCGGAAGAGAATAATCAACAAGTATATATTGTAGGAGGGTATGTTCGAGACTTATTAATGGAAAAAAATAAGGATACGGATATAGATTTTGTTACGGAAGGAAGCGGTATTATTTTGGCTCAAAAAGTAGCAAATTTTATTAATCCAGAAATAAAGATTTCTGTTTTTAAGACTTATGGAACAGCGATGTTTCGTTATGAAGGTATAGATTTGGAATTTGTAGGAGCAAGAAAAGAAAGTTATTCTGAGGAAAGTAGAAATCCAGAAGTGGAGCAGGGAACATTAGAGGATGATCAGAAGAGACGAGATTTTACGATTAATGCTTTGGCAATTTCTTTAAATAAAGATGATTTTGGTGAGTTAGTAGATCCGTTTAATGGAGTTGAAGATATAAGAAATAGAGTTTTGAGGACTCCTTTAAAACCAGAGAAGACTTACTCCGATGACCCTTTGAGAATGATGAGAGCAATTAGATTTGCTTCAACTTTGAAATTCAGTATAGAAAAAAGTTCTTTTTTAGCAATAAAAAAGGAGGCAGAAAGAATAAAGATAGTAACCATAGAGAGGGTTATGGTAGAGTTTAATAAAATTATGCTTTCGGAAAAGCCATCAATAGGATTAAAATTATTAAAAGACACAGGGCTTTTAGGTTTGATTATTCCAGAGCTTACAGCATTAGAGGGAATAGAGGAGGTAGAAGGTCAAAAGCATAAGGATAATTTTTGGCATACATTGGAAGTGGTTGATAATATTTCTAAAAATACAGATAATCTTTGGTTAAGATGGGCAGCACTGCTTCATGATATAGGTAAAGCACCTACTAAAAAGTTTGTAAAAGGAACAGGTTGGACTTTTCATGGGCATGAATTTTTAGGTTCAAAAATGGTGAAAACATTGTTCCAAAGATTAAAATTACCATTAGGGAAAGATATGAAGTATGTGCAGAAAATGGTAAAACTTTCATCTCGTCCTATTGCATTGGTTTCAGATGATGCTTCGGATAGTGCTTTGAGAAGAATGCTTTTTGATGCTGGGGAGGATTTGGAAGATTTATTCACTCTTTGTAAAGCGGATATCACCACTAAAAATTCGTATAAACAAGAGAAGTTTAAGAAAAATTTTGAATATGTCGCTAAAAAAATTAAGGAAGTAGAAGAAAAAGACCATATTCGTAATTTTCAACCGCCAATTACAGGAGAGGAAATTATGGCAATGTTTAACTTAAAACCAGGGAAGGAGATTGGAATTTTAAAAGAACGAGTAAAAGAAGCTATTTTGGAGGGAGAAATTAGTAATGATAAAGATTCGGCAACGGCATTTGTATTGCAAGAAGCAAAAAAAATCGGACTATAAAAAAGTCCGATTTTTCTTTTTAATTTAGAATTTGTAATCAATTCCGAAAACAAAGTTTCTATTTTTAGTAGTGTAACCTATTACATCAATATAATCTTTGTTTAAGAAATTATTAAGTTGGAAATAAGTGCTTAAATTATTGTTAATCTGTTGGTTAATTCCCACATTAAAAAGATTGAAATCACTTAAATAAACATTTTGAGGACGGAATGCACTATCGTAATATACATCATGTCTTCTTCCTACAAAAGTATGAGTGAAGTTAATTTTATTTCCTTTGAAAGTGGAAAATTCTACATAAGAATTGGCTCTTTGTTTCGGAATTCTTAGCATCGCAGATTTTGGGTTATTTGTTTTCTTTTCTACAAAACTAAAATTTCCTCCGAATTTAATGAAAGAATTTACCCTAACATCTACTCCTGCCTCAAAACCTTGCGTTCTAAGCCCTTCTATGTTAGTATATTTACCAATTCCGTAACTTAATGCGTCTTTTTGAAACCTTCTGTATACTGCTCCATTAAATACAATACTTCTGTTTTGTTTCCCTAAACTGAAGTTAATCTCATGAGAAACATTAGTTTCAGGAGTTAATTTATCATTTGGAGCAGTCCACTGTCCATCTCCGAAAGTTTGATAAAGCGTAGGAGAGATAAATGCTGTACCGATGGTATATCCAGCTTTTCCAAACCAATTTCCGAATTCTTGATATAAGTAAGGATTGAAATTATAAATCCAATGTGTCCCAAATGATTTGTGGGTAGTCATTCTCGTTCCGGCATCTAAATAAAGGAATGCATAATTGAGACGAGCATTAGCAAATACATCAAAATGAGAAAAATGAGCGTTATTTCTGTTTAAGAATAACTTGAGATTATTTTCGCCGAATGGGGTATTATAGTAGTCCATTCTTTGGTCTTCATGCTGAATTCCTGCTACGAAATTTAGAAAATCACCGACTCTTAATTCATTGTAAAGTTCCATAAATGAGTTGAATCCGTTATATTTGTAAGCTTCTTTATATCCAGAAATATTAAAGTTTTCATAAACCCTTTCGGTTTCTGTATATCTTGTGTTTAAGGTAATTTTACCAATGTTATAATGATAATTAGCATTTGCTCCTAAGTAGGTTTGTGTATCATTGGCACGGCTTGTACCATCAGAGAAAGCATCATTATCATATTTATATAATAAATGGTTCCATCCTCCAAGGATATTTAAGTCAAATTTACCTAAATCTACCCCAAATTTTACATTGATATTTTGTTTTTCGTAGCCGTCTTTATCAAAGGTGTCATTTCCTTTTGCAGCAGATAGACCTTCTGATTTTTCATTTAATCCAGAAATGAGATAGCTAAAAACATTAGATTTACCGCTAAAGCTAATATTTTGAGTATAAGTATCATAAGAAGCGATTCTTGCACCCATATTTACTCCTAATTCTTTATGATTAGCATACTTTTTTGTCTTAATGTCAATGACTGTAGTAGTGGCATTAGAACCATAAAGAACGGAAGATGCTCCGTTGAGAATTTCAATACTAGAAATATTATCCAATGTTAGCAATCTCAAATCTTCTATATTAGAAGTAGCTCCAGTTACATTTTGTAAAGGAATTCCATCAATCAAAATAATGGTATTCGCATCGCTGCCACCTCTGGCTCTCAATACTTTAGTTTCAGTATTGTTGTTAAAGTTTCCTGTGATTTGTAATCCTGGAACTTGCTCTAAAACATCAGAAAGTGTTCGCCCTTGGTATTTTTCAAGGTCTTTTTCTGTCAAAAGCGTGATGTTTCTTCCTGTTTTGTTGATTTTTTGGGTTGATTTAGAAGCTATGGTTACTTCCTCAATGGGTTTTTCTTCTTGCTGTGCATTGGTTTGGGTTATAATTCCTAATAAAGCAATGCTTAAAATGATTTTTTTATTCATAATTCTATTAAATTTATTTAAACATTTGTTGAGAAAAATGAATAAAAAATGAACCTAAATCATTGATTTAAGTGCAAATATTCATTCACTTTTCCTCCGAAAGTTCAGATTTATACTATTTTGGCAGGTCTCCTGGCTTTTGCATCTCTACGCCTTCCCGCTTTTTAGCAGTGGCTTTTTGTAGAAACTTTTTTAGGCAATTTACAGTTGCGGGGACAGCTTAGGATTTTCATCTAATTCCCTTTTCATCTGTGTAAAACAGAACCATAATAGGGGGCAAATATATAAAAATATTCTAAAATTAAGAAAGCCTATCCAATTGATATTTAATTGCTAATATAGAAATGCAAGAAAAAATAAAAGACAAGTGTTATAAGCTGGATTCTGTGCTTTGCAAGGCAAAGAGCCTGTTATTTATCTAAATTTTGCATTGCTACAAAATTTTAGCTGCCTACCCCTCAGCATTGGACGAGCAGCCCTTGATTGCTGATATACTTGGCGTTGCACCACATAGAGTTTACCTGATTTCACTACGGCATTATCCGTACATTCTTTCTGTTGCACTAGTCCTCGTATCACTACGGACGGGCGTTACCCGCTATGTTGCTCTATGGTGTCCAGACTTTCCTATTCCATGTTAAAAGGAATCAACAGGCCACACTTGTCTGTTTTGTTTGCAAAGATAAATTATTTCTAATTAAAATAAAAATCCTCCAATAATAGAGAATTATTATTGGAGGCAAAAACTAATAACCATGAAAACTCAAATTAAACATGAGAATCTATTAGTTGTAACATCAAATATCGTGCCAAAAAATATAAACATACATATAAATATATAAAAATTTAATTGTATTTTTGTGGCAGATAAAATTTTAAGATAATGTCAGGAAAAATTACTTTTACAATGATTAAGCCAGATGCCGTTGCTGATGGGCATATTGGGGCTATTTTAGGAAAAATCGCTGAGGCAGGTTTTAAAATCAAAGCGATGAAATTAATTCAGCTTACCGTAGCTGACGCTAAAAAATTCTATGAAGTACATGCAGAAAGACCTTTCTATGGAGAATTGGTAGAGTTCATGTCTTCTGGACCAATCGTAGCAGCAGTTTTAGAGAAAGAAAATGCGGTGGCAGATTTCAGAACGCTGATTGGAGCAACTAATCCAGCAGAGGCAACAGAAGGAACAATCAGAAAATTATTCGCAAGAAGTGTAGGAGAAAATGCCGTTCATGGTTCTGATTCTGATGAAAATGCTCAAATAGAAGCAGCGTTCCACTTCTCTGGAAGAGAGATATTCTAATGGAAATCTTAGCAAGATAAAGAAAAAATAGCCTAAATTTTAGGCTATTTTTTTATGAATTAGAATATTTTTTAATAATACTTTCTCGTTCTTGTTTTAATTTTTCTTGTTCATCTTTTATGACTTGAAGCTCATGGAGGTATTTTTCTTCAGTAATGATACCGCTTGTAAAAGATGTTTGCAACCAATCTAATCTTTTTGGTATTTTTTCTTCTTTTATATCTATGTCAATTAAATTTATATTTATTTGAAATTCTTGTTTGCTTATTTTATTCTCAGATAAAGATTTTTGCAGTTTTTTAATTCGTTCTAATTTTTCATTGTTAATCTCTTTTTTAGGAGATCCTATTAGTTTGAGTATTCCAATGGCAATACCTACAATTATTAATAATATTATTGCACTTTTCGGAGATTCAATGAATAGTTTGATACCATATAATGAGAGTATGGTAAGGAATGTTTTAGTAAATGTACTAGAAAATGATATTGCACTACCTAGTGCTTTGCCGATTAGATATATAACTCCGGAAATGATAAGTGATGAAATAAAAACTGGTATAATTGTAATAATGAACATAATATAATTTTTTTGCAAATATACAAAATAGTTATCAAAAATGATAGCCTTAAAGGGTGAAAAAGTTATCAAATTTGTTAATTATTAGTAAATAGTATTGGATAAAAAATTATTGCAAATGAAAATAGGCAAACGAATCAGAGAGCTGCGGGAGAGTAAAAATATCTCGCAGGTGGATTTGGCGTATGCTTGTGATTTTGAAAAATCCAATATGAGTAGGATAGAAACAGGAAATACTTGTCCTAATATTTATACACTTTATAGAATTTCACAACATTTAGAAATAGAATTGTCAGAATTAGTTCAGATTTCAGAAGATAGAGAAAAATCAGCTAAATTTTAGGCTGATTTTTTGTTTAGAAAAATTTTGAAGATAAAAAATGTTTACTTTTGTGATTAAATAAAATTAAGATGATAGAAAATATTCCAATAGAGCGGGTTCTTTTTTTGGATATAGAGACCGTTCCTGCGTTTGGGAATTGGGAAGAGGTTTCTCCAGAAGAACAAAAACTTTGGGATAAGAAGACCAAAGGACAGAGAGGAGATGAGATCTTTGTAGGAGAGTTCTATGAGGAAAGGGCAGGAGTAATGGCAGAGTTTGGCAAAATTATTTGTATTTCTGTCGGAATGTTAGAAAAAGGTAATTATTTAAGAATTAAATCTTTTTCAGGTGATGATGAAGAAAGGCTTTTAGAGGATTTTGGTAAAATATTTAATAGTCCAAGGTTGAGTAATAGTATTCTTTGTGCTCATAATGGCAAAGAGTTTGATTTTCCTTGGATTGCGAGGAGAATGCTTATTAATGGTTTTCAGCCACCAGTTCCTTTTCAGATGTTTGGAAAGAAACCTTGGGAGGTTCCGCATTTGGATACGATGGAGCTTTGGAAATTTGGAGATTGGAAGAGTTATACTTCATTGGAATTATTGGCTCATGTTTTTGGAGTTCCTACTCCGAAAGATGATATAGATGGTTCTATGGTGGCAGAAATTTATTATAAGGAAAAGGATTTGCCTCGTATTGTAACATACTGTGAAAAAGATGTTTTGACTTTGGCAAATGTTTTTAGAAGAATGAGACAGGAAAATTTATTAGAAAGAATAGAAAATTAGTATATGAAATTAACAGATGAACGAATAGAAGAGTTGGGCGGAGAAGTGATTAAAGTCCTAAAAACTATTTATGATCCAGAAATCCCAGTGGATATTTATGAATTGGGTTTGGTCTATGATGTACAATTAAGCGATGAGGGAGAGGCAAGGGTTTTGATGACATTGACGACGCCGAATTGTCCAGTGGCAGAGTCTTTACCTAATGAAGTTCAAGAAAAAGTGGGAGAGATAGAAGGCATTGTTAAGGCAAGTGTAGAAATTACCTTTGAACCTGCTTGGACAAAGGATATGATGAGTGAAGAAGCAAAATTTGAATTAGGAATGTTATAAAAGCACTGATTATCAGTGCTTTTTTATTTTTTTAATGTAAAATTAAACTGAATGTTAATTTTATTAAGTTTTTCATTTTTATTTTTAACATTTTTTAACATTTCTTTGTTGGAGCCTTATAATTGGGAGAATGGGAAGGGAAAAAAGTAATTTTTGGCTTTTGAATTGTGGAAATTGGTTTAGGATTTTGGCTTCGTTGGGAAAAAGAATATAAATTTGCTCTCGTTAATTCAAAAGTATTAAGAATGAAACAACTAATTTTTATAGGCACGATGGCTATTTCTATGTTTGGGATATTCTCTTTTACGGAGAATGCAAATACGAGTGCCGCATCATACTATCATGATAAATTTAATGGTAGGAAAACAGCGAGTGGAGAAATTTTTAATAATAAGGAGTTTACAGCAGCAAATAAAACATTACCTTTCGGAACAAGAGTGAAAATTACCAATACTCTAACAGATAAGAGTGTAATAGTGAGAATCAATGATAGGGGACCTTTTACTCATAGGAGAGCGTTTGATTTGAGTAAAGCAGCATTTAATGAAATTGGGAATGTTAAAAGTGGGACTATTCCTATTAAATATAAAATTTTAGAAGATTAACATCTGTTTTTATTGTATATAAGAAAAACACACTTTCTTTCAAAAAAGGGAAGTGTGTTTTTTATTATTTAATGTTGAATATTTTTTAATTTTTCAGGTTGATGCTTGTAATTAAATATTAACATAAAAGCAATGCCTACGATAAGAGCATAAATTGCAAAAATTCCCCATGCAGAATACCAGCCATTCATTTTAGTTAGAGGATTTGCATTAGAAAAAATTTGGTAATGATTAACAACTTCTCCTGCAATAAGCATTCCTATTGTAGAGCCTAATCCGTTAGTCATCATCATAAATACCCCCTGTGCCGAAGAACGAATAGAGGAATCAGTTTCTTTATCTACAAAAAGAGATCCAGAAACATTGAAAAAATCAAAAGCTACTCCGTAAACTACCATGGATAAAATGAACATCCAAACTCCAGAACCTGGATTTCCTATAGCAAAAAGTCCAAATCTAAGAAACCAAGAAAACATAGCAATGAGCATTACTTTTTTAATTCCGAATTTTTTTAGACAAAATGGGATTAACAAGATACATAGTGTCTCTGATACTTGTGAAAGTGAGATTAGAGCATTAGCATTATTAGCTCCCCAAGAATTTGCATATTGAGGAATATCTTTAAAGCTGGTAATGAAAGGATTGGCATATCCGTTAGTGATTTGTAGAGAAACACCTAAAAGCATGGAAAATATGAAGAAAATTGCCATTTTTTTATCTTTAAAAAGACTAAAAGCCTTTAATCCTAATATATCATATAGGCTTTGTTTTTCGCTAGATTTATTTATTGGACAATTAGGAAGTGTAAAAGAATATAAGAATGAAATTAATCCTAAAATAGCGGAGACAAAAAACTGAGCATAGGTATTTTGAAAGCTAACGAAGTCAGAATTGTTGTTTAAATTTATGGTGAAGTTTTCATTTTGTATTCCTGCAAAATTTACAAAAAGCATTGCAAAAATAAAACCTATAGTTCCGAAGGTACGGATAGGAGGGAATGTTTTTATAGTATCATAATTATGATTAACTAAAATGCTATAAGCTACAGAGTTAGAAAGAGCAATAGTAGGCATGTAAAACATTACACTTAAAGAGTAAAGAGAGAATAGAATACTAAAATCTATGTTCTCACCATGATTCATTCCGTAAAATCCCGCGGTGGCTAAAAATCCTGCACCTAAAAGATGACAAATTCCTAATAATTTTTGGGCGGGAATCCATCGGTCAGCAACAATTCCTACCAATGCAGGCATAAGTAGTGAAACAAATCCTTGCATAGCATAGAATAGACCAATTTCAGAGCCTAATCCTATTGAACCTAAATAATTTCCCATGGAAGTGAGATATGCTCCCCAAACAGCAAATTGTAAAAAACTAAGAATAATAAGTCTAATTTTTATATTCATTTTTAATCGGATTTAATCTATTTTTTTATTTCTGTTTTTAATTTCTTCTTGAATTTTTTGTGCTAAATCAAAATCTTCATTTCTCACAGCATTATTGAGTTCTTTATTAAGTTCTTCAATGCTTTTTTGTTGAGATGAGGATGGTTCATCATTGTCCCAATCTTGTTCATCCATATTTAGAATAATGCCAGTTTCATCAATTATGGTTTGCGTAGTATAAATAGGGGCATCAAATCTTACAGCCATTGCTACAGCATCAGAAGTTCTAGAATCTAAGGTGATGCTATTTCCGAGTATTCTATTCACAAAGTTGATATTAGCAAAAAATACCCCATCAACAAATTTATAAATAAGCACAGATTCTACAGAATAATGAGCTTCTTCTAAAAAATTTGTGAATAAATCATGAGTAAGGGGGCGTGGGGTTTTTAAGTCTTTTTCTAATCCTATGGAAATGGATTGTGCCTCAAAATTGCCAATAACAATCGGTAATTTTACACCTGAATCAGGTTGTTCTAACAATAAAGCATAGGCTCCAGACTGAGTCTGGCTATATGAAATGCCTCTAACGATGAGCTTTTTGTATTCCATGATGGCAAAGATATTATATTTTTAAGCAGAAAATAGAAATTATCATTAAAAAAATATAAATTTAGTATGAAGATTTATTTTTGAATTCTCTGATTTTTTTTGTGAGAGAAGGAATAATTTTGAATGCATCACCGATGATTCCGTAATCTGCATAATTGAAAAAATCAGCATTAGCATCGTTGTTAATAACAATGATAGTTTTTGAGTTAATAATACCAGCAATATGTTGTGTAGCTCCAGAAATACCAATACCAATATAGAGTTTAGGTGAAATATGTTTTCCTGTTTGTCCAGCATGTTCGTTGTAATCTCGCCATCCCATATCTGAAACAGGTCTTGTGCAGGCTGTTGCCCCATTTAAAACCTCGGCAAGTTCTTCTATCATTTTCCAGTTTTCGGGAGACTTTAATCCTCGTCCTGCACAGACTACAATATCTGAAGCTGTTAAATCTTTTTTTGAATTTTTTTCTTCTTTATGAATAAGTTTAAATGGGTTTTCTAGTTTTATATGATAGGTTTCAATAGTGGCAATTGCATGGTTTTCTTCAATATTGAAAACATGAGGAATAAGGGTTAAAACTAAATTTTCTGTATTAGGATAGATTATCATTTCGGCTTTTTCTGAAAAAATATTCTTTTTCAAAATAAAAGGAGATAGGCTTTCTGGATATGAATTGACTTGTGTGATTAAAGATGATTTTTTTAGAACACTAAGGACTCCACTAATGGCTTGACCTTCTATCGTGTGAGGAAATATCGTTAGTCCATCAACATGTTTTGCTAAAATTTGGGCATAGCATTGAGCATTGAAGGTTGTTAGACTATCGCTATGAATAGATATGATTTTATTTGCTCCAAATTTTTGTAAAAACTCAGGGTTTTCAGTATTGATGCAAAGAGCGATTAGCTCTTCTCTTTTTTGAGAAGCAATTTTTTTTGCGAAAGAAACGGCTTCTAAACTTATAGGCGTAAAGCCATTTTTATCAGTTTCTGTATAAACGAAAATAGCCATTTTGTGCGATTAAATAAGTTTTTTTTCTTTATGTAAAATTTGTATAAGTTCGTCTAGATTATCAGGGTTGACATATTTTACTTTTTCTCTCTCGGGTATTTTATTGAAGGAAATAGGAAAATATTCATGAGAGTTTGCTTCTTTGATAATCAGAGATTTACCTCTTGCTATCATCATTCCTCTCATATTGGGGATGATTAAATCTTTCTCTGAGATAATTCCTTTTTGCCCTGAAATTACTAAAGGTAGGTGTGCAGTTAAGGTTTCTTTATTTTGATTGGTCTCTTGAATAAAAGTTGCTAAATTGTCATTGATTTCTAATGAAACACAGTGACTGACTAATGGTATATTGATAATTTGAGCTAATAAAGATGGAACGGCACATCCATGATAATCAATACTTTCTGAACCTAAAAGAATAAGGTCAAAGTTTTGTTCTTGGATAATTTTTGAAATTTCTAGTGCAGTACTTAGGCTGTCTTGTGGAGGATAATTGACTCTAATACCTTCATCTGCTCCCATAGCCAATGCTTTTCTTAGTGAATTTTCAGTTTCTATTGTTCCAATTGTTAGAACACTTACCTTTGCTCCATGAGTTTTTTGAAACAAGAGAGCTTTGCTTAGAATGTATTCATCTATTGGATTGATAATCCATTGAATGTTAGATTTGTCTAAATATTTTTGGTCTTCAGTAAAATGAATTTTGGAAACAATATCGGGGACAATGCTGATACAAACCAATATGTTCATGATTAAAATTATTTTTTGCTAAATTACTAAAAACAAAAAAGACTGCCTAAAAATAAGCAGTCTTTTGCAATTAAAATATAATAAAATGAAAAAGCATTTTTATGGCATTACGAATCCTTTTCTGGTTAATCTTCCATATTCATCGAGATAAACTACAGAAACATTTCCTTTATAAGATTTTAGAATATTTTCAATATCCTTTTGAGAATTAACAGGTTTTCCATTAATTTCCATGATGATATAATTATCAACTACTCCGATTTTGGAAAGCTCACCTCCATCAACAATATTTTTGGCGATAACTCCGCTATTTAATCCATAACTTACTTTTACCCTTTCACTGAGTGGCTCAAATTCTCCCCCAATTTTTTCAGTTACATTTAAGTCATCTTTACTTCTCAAAGAGGTATTTCCCTTTTGGTCTTTCAGAGAAGCGGTTACTGTATATTCTTTGTTATTTCTGATATAGGTTACCACTACTTTATCGCCAGGTCTTTTACTTCCAATAGCCAATGATAAATCTGAGAAGCTCTCCACATTTACATTGTCAATTTTTTTTACGATATCCCCAATTTTAATGCCTGCGTCCTCCGCACCGCTGTTTTTGGATACTTCTGTTACATAAATTCCTCCTTCGGATTTTAGATTAGTTTTATTCCTTTGATTATAAGTTTTCACTTGAAGATCGTTAGATAAATCTAATGAACCAATTCCTAAAAATCCTCTCTGAACTAATCCAAATTTTTTAATGTCTTCAACGACTTTCTTTGCTAAATTAGAAGGGACAGCAAAACCATATCCTTCATAATATCCAGAAGATGAAGATATTGCGGAATTAATTCCGATTAAATCTCCGTTAATATTTACCAAAGCCCCTCCGCTATTTCCTCTGTTAATTGCAGCATCTGTTTGGATAAAACTTTCTATCGGAGTTCTACTTTGTTGACTTAATAAATCAATGCTTCTTCCTTTTGCAGAGACGATTCCAGCAGTTACGGTAGAGTTTAACCCTAATGGATTTCCTACGGCTAATACCCATTGTCCTACTTCTACTAAATCAGAATTGGCAAAATTAAGATAAGGAAGTCCTTTGTCTTCTATTTTTAGGAGAGCGATGTCGGTGCTAGGGTCAGTTCCGATAAGTTTTGCAGTATAAGTTTTTTTATTGCTTAAAACTACTTCTAATTTAGAGGCACCAGCTACCACATGATTATTTGAGATGATGTATCCATCAGGAGAGATGATGACTCCTGAGCCTAAACCAGATGGTAAATCTTTGGGAGCTTCTCTCTGTTGACTTTTATTATTTCTAAACCCTTCTCCAAAGAAAAAATCAAAAATATCTTGCTCCATAGCTCTACTGCTCATTCCTGTTTTACTTTGGTAGTTTCTGATGGTAACTACGGCGGGAACGGTTGTTTTAGAAGCCTTTACAAAATCATCATTCATAGCAGTAGCGTTCACTCCTGCAAATTGCCCATCTTTTTTAGAGGTTGAAAAATAAGAATAATCAGTATTATTTTGATTTGTGTCAAAGAAGTTTATAGCTCCAAAAGTAGTTGCCCCAGAAATAACGCCAACTACCGCAAACGGAACGATTTTTTTTAATTGGTTTTTCATATCAAATCATTTTATCATTGTTAATACAAATTTAATGCAAAAAGATTTTTGTAATAAAATATATTTAGTTATTTTAACGAAGTTTAACACGAATTATAAATTTTTAGAAAAAAGAATAGTCTTTTTTAGGAATTTGTTTTGATTTTCCAAAGTTTTTCACCGATAACTACTAAATCAGAAGGAATATTATTAGTGAAGAGTCCTCCTGTTCCTAACCCTTGAGGCATAGGATTTTGCTTTATATAAGTGTATTGAGCAATGGCATTAAGTCCAATATTACTTTCCAAGGCAGAGGTAATCCACCATCCGATATTCCTTCTTTCGGCAAGGTTAATCCATTCATCACAATTACTAAATCCCCCAATAAGGGATGGTTTTAAGATGATGTATTGAGGTTTAATTTGATCTAGAATTTCTTTTTTTTGAACCGTTGAAATAATGCCAATAAGTTCTTCGTCTAATGCTATAGGTGTAGGAGTGTTATGGCAAAGAATAGCCATATCTTTATGGTTTTTAGCTTTAATGGGTTGTTCTATGGAATGAATATCTAACAGGGCTAAATCCTCTAAGACTCTTTGGGTAGTGGGTAAATCAAAAGCTCCGTTAGCATCTACACGAATTTCTAAAATTTCTTTTGGAAAGTTGTTTCTTAAATCTTGGATGATTTTTTTTTCCGTTTGCCAATTGACACCAATTTTTAATTTGATACAGCAAAAACCTTGGTTTATTTTATCTTGAATTTGTTTTCTCATGAAATCATCACTTCCCATCCAAATTAAACCATTGATAGGTATTCCTGATTTACCTTCAGTGAAAAGACTAGGGAAGTAGAGGTCTTCTCCGTGATGTAGATTCAATAGAGCTTGTTCTAAACCGAAGAGAATAGAAGGGAAGTTCTTTAATTTATCTTTAAGAATATCTAAATTTTTATGAATATTTTGACAAAGCCATTGGAGTTTTTGCTCATATTCAGGGATGTCATCATAGCTTAATCCTCTGAAAATGCTACATTCTCCTATCCCTGTTTTTTGCTGATGAGTGATTTTTATAAAATAGGTCTCCTTGGTAGTGAGAATCCCACGAGAAGTCCCGCTTGGCTGTTTGAAATGTAAGATGTATTTTTCGTATTGAGCAAACATTTTTAATTAGGGTAAAAAACGAAGAATGAAAAAGATAGTGATTTGTTTATTCTTCAGTTCTCTTTTATGAATTCTTCTACTTTTTCTACTAAATTCTTACTGCCACAAAAAATAGGAGTCCTTTGGTGGAGTGCGGTTGGTTGTATCTCTAATATTCTTTGATGTCCATCAATTGCTTTACCTCCAGCTTGTTCGGTAAGAAATGCGATAGGGTTGCATTCATACAAAAGTCTTAATTTTCCATTAGGAGCAGAGGATGTTTTGGGGTACATATAAATCCCTCCTTTTATCATATTTCTATGAAAATCCGCAACCAATGATCCGATATATCGTGAGGTGTAGCCTTCTTTTTGGCAGAAAGAAATATAGTCTCTCACTCCTTGTGAAAACTTTTGAGAATTACCTTCATTGGTAGAATATATTTTACCACTTTCAGGATATTTCATATTGGGGTGGGAGAGAAAATAAGTTCCTATTGAGGGGTCAAGAGTAAAGCCATGAACACCGTTCCCTGTACTATAAACGAGCATTGTAGAGGAACCGTAAATAATGTATCCAGCTGCCACTTGATTTTCGCCTTTTTGTAAAAAATCTTCTAATGATACAGGAGTTCCTTTTGGGGTTACTCTTCGGTAAATGGAGAAAATAGTTCCCACAGAGACATTTACATCTACATTAGAGGAACCATCTAGGGGATCTATTAGCACTACATAATTGTTAAGATGAGAGTTTTCTCCACCTTTTATTGTGATAAAATTTTCATTTTCTTCAGAAGCAATACCGCATACAATCTCCCTTTGAGAAAGGGCATTGATGAAAATATCATTGGCAAATACATCTAGTTTCATTTGTTCCTCACCTTGTACATTATCATTTCCTGCTTTGCCTAAAATATCAGCGATTCCTGCTTTATTTACTTCTCTATTGACAAC
Source organism: uncultured Flavobacteriaceae bacterium (assembly GCA_963530615.1). Classification (GTDB taxonomy): domain Bacteria; phylum Bacteroidota; class Bacteroidia; order Flavobacteriales; family Weeksellaceae; genus JABCPE02. The sequence continues at coordinate 61,323 of CAUSDX010000001.1, read as the reverse complement.
TTTGGAGGCTATTTTTATAGAACTTAAAAGCCTAGAAAGTTCACCACTAGAATACTTGAAATCGTTTTGTTTGTCGATAATAAATTCGCCTAAGGATTGTAAAGTTTGGTCCGTCATTCTATATCAATGAATATTTAATATTTGCAAAAATCGTAAAAATATATTAAAAAATAATCTTTTATATCTCAATCTTATTTAATATTTTTGTCAGTTCCAATTGTCTTGGAATGCTTTTATCAAAAAAATAAAGGAATTCAAGAGGTGTAATAAAAAAAGAGAGTTCTCAATGAAAATTTTCAAATTTGGAGGAGCATCGGTGAGGGATGCAGAGGGGATAAAGAATGTAGTCAAAGTCCTTGAAAGTCAGGGGTATGATTCTTGTCTTGTAGTAGTTTCTGCTATGGGGAAGACTACTAATGCTTTAGAAGAAGTAGTAGAAGCTTATTTTTCAAATGAGGACTATCGGCAAGAAGTTGAAAGAATAAAACAAGCTCATGTAAAGATTGTTCAGGATTTATTTGAAAAAGGACATGGGATATTAGGTGAAATAGATATATTTTTTGATGATATTGAATCTTTTTTGAGAAGGAATAAATCTCCCAATTACAATTTTGTTTATGACCAAGTGGTAACCTGTGGAGAGGTGATTTCATCTAAGATTTTGAGTGCTTATTTATTAGAGGAGGGGATTGCTAACGAGTGGTTAGACGCCCGTGATTATGTTAAAACAGATGCCAATTACCGAGAGGGTTTGGTAAACTGGGAGCAAACAGAACAAAATATTGCTCAGCTTGATGTTAAAAAAACTTATATTACTCAAGGTTTTGTAGGTTCAGATGAGAATAATTTTATCGTGTCTTTAGGGCGAGAAGGGTCGGATTATTCAGCTGCAATTTTTGCTTATTGTCTTAATGCGACAGATGTGACGATTTGGAAAGATGTTCCAGGAGTGATGACTGGGGATCCTAGAAAGTTTGAGAATGTGCAACAGTTGTGTAATATTTCTTATGAAGAAGCAATAGAGATGGCATATTATGGGGCTTCTGTGATTCATCCTAAAACACTTCAGCCCTTACAAAAGAAGAATATTCCTTTCTTTGTAAAGTCGTTTCTCAATCCAGAAAAAGAAGGAACAAAAATAGGTGTCTCAGAGAAAAATCAGCAGTTGGAAAGTTATATTCTGAAGGAAAAACAGGTGCTGTTGAGAATTGCAACAAGAGATTTTTCATTTATTGCAGAGGATCACATGAGTTTGATTTTTGGGCTGTTGGCTAAGTATAATATTAAGGTTTCTTTGATGCAGAATTCAGCAATCTCTTTAGCACTTTGTTTGGAAGATAAATTTGGGAATGTAGAAGAATTAAATAAAGATTTGAAAGCAAATTTTAATATAGAAATTCATAAAAATGTTTCGTTATTTACGATTAGGAATGCAAACCTGAATAATCTGGAAAAGTTTTATGAAGGAAAGAGAATTTTATTAGAGCAAACTACAAGAAGAACCATTCAAATGGTAATAAATTAAGGAAAAAGATGAGTTTAATTACAAAACAAGATTTAGTGTTAGCAGCTGGGCTAAATAAGTGGGGAATATTAAAAAATCCTATGGCCTCAGTGATGATGAAGTTTGCAAAAATCAACAAAATAAATACTCTTTATGATAAAATAAAGGATAAGGAAGGACAGAATTTTTTTGATAGTCTTTTATCAGAGTTGAATATCAAATATTTAGCTTTTCAAGAAGACTTGGCAAAAATCCCTAAAACAGGACCTTTTATTTTGGTAGCTAACCATCCTTTAGGAGCTTTGGATGGAATCATCATGTGTAAAATCTTGTCTGAAATTAGACCTGATTTTAAGGTAATGGCAAATTTTCTCTTGACGAATATTAAACCAATGGCTCCTTATGTGATTTCTGTAAATCCATTTGAGAATAGGAAAGAAGCGTATAGCAGTATATCAGGGATGAGAGAAGCTTTGAGACATCTACAAGAAGGAAATTGTTTGGGAATTTTTCCTGCGGGTGAAGTTTCCAATAAAAATAATAAATTTAATGAAATTCAAGATAAAGAGTGGGAAGAACCTGTATTGAAGCTTATTAAGAAGGCAAAAGTTCCTGTGGTGCCAATGTATTTTCATGCAAAAAATAGTGAACTTTTCTATAAGGTGGCAAAATTTCATCCAGATTTACAAACACTAATGATACCTGCAGAGATGCTCAATAAAAGAGAGCGTCCTATAAAAATAAGAATAGGAAGACCTGTTACTCCCAAAGTGCAAAATGAATATGAAACTGTAAAAGATTTGGGGAGGTTCTTGAGAAAAAAGGTCTATATGATGAAATCTTATTTTGAAGATAGAAAATCTGTAGCTGAATTTTTGAAGGTTAAGGATCTTAATATTATGCCACAAAAGGAAGAAGTTGTGCAGAATATTATTGATGAAACACCTCTTTCTGAAATTTTGGTAGATATTGAAAATCTCAGAAATAAAGAAGGTAAGATGCTTTTCTCTAATGGAGAATATGAAGTGTACTTTACCAAATTTGATGAAATTCCAGCAATGATGAGGGAGATAGGAAGGCAGAGAGAATTGACATTTCGTGCAGTAGGGGAGGGAACGAATCTTCCATTTGATTTAGATGAATATGATAAGCATTATTGTCATTTAATTCTTTGGGATAATGCTCAGCAGAAGATAGCAGGAGCTTATCGTATGGCGTTAGGAGCAGAGGTAATGAAAAATTATGGAATAAAGGGATTTTATACCAGTTCTTTATTTGATTTTGATCAAGAGTTGCAGCCTTTTTTTCGCAAGATTATAGAAATGGGGCGTGCATATATTACTTTGGAATATCAACAAAGGCCCCTTCCTCTTTTCCTTTTATGGAAAGGGATTGTGCATGTTTGTTTAAGGAATCCAGAGCATAAATTTTTAATGGGAGGAGTGAGTATTAGCAATGGATTTTCAGATTTTTCTAAATCATTGATGATAGAATTTATGCGATCACATTATTATGATGCAGTAGTAGCACAGCATGTCCGTCCAAAAAATGAATACAAAGTTCATTTAAGTGAACGAGATAAAGAATTATTTTTTGAAGGGGTAGATAATGATTTGAATAAGTTTGATAAATTAATTGATGATTTTGAACCTGAGTTGCGTCTACCAGTATTGATAAAAAAATATATTAAGCAAAATGCTAAGGTAGTGGCTTTCAATGTAGACCCTAATTTTAATGATGCGGTGGATGGGCTTATGTATATTAGAATTAGTGATTTGCCGGAGAGTACAATAAAACCTGTTTTAGAAGAGCTGGCAGAACAACTAAAAGAAAATGAAAAAAATGAAGAATAATGAGATAAAATTTGCATATTTCATTTGAAAATTCATATATTTGCAGTGTTGAAAAATCAACAATGGTTTCTTAGCTCAGTTGGTAGAGCAACGGACTGAAAATCCGTGTGTCCCTGGTTCGATTCCTGGAGAAACCACAAATTAAAGTAAAGGTTTCTTAGCTCAGTTGGTAGAGCAACGGACTGAAAATCCGTGTGTCCCTGGTTCGATTCCTGGAGAAACCACTGAAAGCCCCCCAAAACGGAGGGCTTTTTTTGTTATTTTACTTATAATAAAGGGTTTTTTATTTTTTCTGAAACTTTATTTTATCTATTTTTTTTCGTTTTTGTGATACCCAAAAGATCCCCATTTTTTAGGCGAATTTTAGTTTAATTTTGTGCTAATAAATTTCTACTAAATGGACAAAATACGCTATGCAGTTAGATTTAACCGCAAAAATAAACTTAACAAATTGGGTCTTGCCCCCGTGCAAATAGAATGTTTGCTAAATAGAAAAAGACGCTTTTTTGATACCAAAATTAAGGTTTCGCCCAATGATTGGGATTATACTAAAAGACGGGTAAATAAAAGCCACCCGAACGCTTTAAAACTTAATCAAAGGATTAATGCAGTTTGAGGAACACGAATTATCTTTTTTTGAATATTAAAACTTATACAAGTTTAGTAACTAAATAAAATAGATTTGATTCTATTATTGATAGTTTTTCCAATTTTATAGAAGCAAAATCAAAAAGCACTCCACTAGGAGTGCTTTTCTGTATTTATAGCATAAGAGTTAAAACTCAAAATCAAAACCAATATAAAAATTTCTCGGCATAATAGGAGCATAAATCATTCCTGCATCAAAGTAATTTCCAAACGGATTTTTAGGGTCTATAATTGCCTGATGCTGTATCTTATTAGTCAGATTTTCAGCACCCAAATAGGCTCTTATCTTTTCATTAAAGTTTTTAGAAATCTGTGCATTGAGGGTCAAATAAGACGATGAATAGGAAGGCAACTGATACTCTGCAGGGTTATATTGTGTATTTGGAAGTCTCTGCTTTCCAATCCAGTTTAGCGTAGAGTTAAACGACCAAAAGCCTCCTTTTTCTGTCTTTGGGGTAGAATAAGAAAGATTGATGAAAGCTCTATGTTTTGCTATAAAAGGGACTTCTTTTCTTCCTGAAAGATAATCAGCTTGAACATCATAATACTTATAAGCTAAGCGAAAATCAAGGTTTTTTAAAACTTGAAAATCCCATTGGGCTTGGAGTGTGTTTGCAAAAGATTGACCATCAAGATTGAAGAAAATAAGCTTTTGTGCAGAAGAATCTAAATCTGCCAAAACTTGATTAGTAAAATCTGTTCGGAAAAAATCAATTAAAAATGTACTTTTTCTATGCAAGAATTTGAACTCCTGTTGAAGACTAATTCCATAATTCCAAGCAATTTCAGGCTTTAATCCATATATTTTTCCATGATTATTAAGAATCTCTATACTTCTGTTGGAAGTGAAAAACTGCTGATTTTCAGCAAATACATTCGCCGTTCTAAAGCCTTTTCCTGCTGATATTCTCAATATAGATTTAGGGGTAATGTCATATTTGAAATTTACTCTTGGTGAGACTTGCGTTCCAGCAAGATTGTGAAAATCAGTTCTTAACCCTGCTACTAAAACATATTTCATTCCTGTTAAAGTATATTCAAAAAACAGCCCAGGTACTTTTTCTTTTCGGTGATAATGGTTCGTTAAGAAATCTTCATTATAAATATCATAGAGAAAACTTGCTCCCGTTTTGTATTTATGGTTGGTATTTCCTAAAATACTCTCGAAAATTAAGTTAGAATAGAATGTTTTTTGCTCTCCAAAGTAGTTTTTTAGACCAAAGAAACTATCTTGTTGATAGTAGGTAAATCGGTTCATGATACCTAGACTTTGGTAAGGCTTTCCCTTAAATACATAGCCTGTTTTATTCCAAAATTGGAATTGAGCAAGATTGATACCAACACCATAAGCCGATTGCTGAGCCTGAGAGATTTTATTGTTAAAGTCTATTTGACCAGCTATTCTTTTGTCTAATAAAAAGTTAGTTCCAAAATGAGAAGCCCAGCCAGAATGGTCCAAATCACCGTAATTAAGGAGATAACTTGTGTTAATCTGATAGCCAGTAGGGCGGTCAAGGAAATTATCTTTATTGTGGTCTGTTTTTCCATGAGTTACATTACCGTGAAGGAGAATGCTTTGGCTCCAATGTTTACTGATAAAATCTGTATGTACGATGTTTATCTCCTGTCGGTTATCAAAATCAGAGTAGAGATTAAGAGATGTTCTATCTTTATCGTGAGTTTTAACAAGCTCTGTATTGATTTGACCAGTGATGCTTTCATATCCATTAACAACGGTGCTTCCTCCTTTAGTAAGTTGTATTCCTCCAATCCATCTACCAGGGATAAAATTCAGACCATAGGCAGTCGCTAGTCCACGAATTTCAGGTAGTTGCTCTTTGGTTAGTGAAGTATATTTTTGGTCAAGCCCTAACATTTTTAATTGCTTCCCTCCCGTAATGGCATTACTGAAAGACACATCTACCGTAGAGTTAGTTTCAAAACTTTCAGAGAGATTACAACATGCGGCTTTTAGAAGTTCTTTTTCACCGATGTTAAAAACTAAACCAACTTCTTTTTTACCAATAAAAGTAGAAGATTTATGAGCGATGATATTTACACTTTCAATTTCTTTTTCCTTATCATTCTGATATTCAGTCTGGGGAGGATTGGTAGAAGTACTTTCTCGTTCATAAAGACAGCATTCAGGGAGATTATTATAAGTTTCTTCAGATGCAGTATATCGTTCATTATCATGTCCTGCTTCTGCGATTTGCTTCAAAATTTTATCAAAAGAAGAATATTCTGTGCTGATTTCTAATTCTAAAATTTGATGTTCCAGGTCCCAATGTGCAGAATTAGCTCCTGCTTTTTGAGCAGTTTGCTCTATTCTGGATTTACACATGCTGCAATTTCCTTTTACCTTAAATTCTTGTTTTTCAATGTTTTGATTAAAATAAAAATGAAATATGAATAATCCTAAAATACTGAATAAGTTTTTCATTTGAAATATTTTTTGAGGTTATTTACCCTATTTTTAATATGATAAATATTAAAAACAATGGTAATGAAAATTAATTATGAATATGCTTAAAATTAAGACTATTAAGCATAAATAAAGATACACTAAATGAAAATATGTATTTTAGGAGGTTGCCAAATAAAACATGAAGCGTTTGGCAATAAAAATTGAGTAAAAGAATTGACTTTTTGTTTTGTTACAATGATTTTTTCAGTAACCGAATCTATATCAATAATATGAAAAACAGAAATGTGATGAGTATGTAAGAAACACTCATTGCAATCTGTGCTACAGCATTCTGTTTCAGTAGTTTGGTGCTGCTCATTATTATCACAACAACAGATATTATGCTGAGTAGCATCTGAGGCAAAAAAAGGAATATTAGGAGATAGTATAACTCCCAATGTGAAAATCAAAAGAAATATTTTTAATTTTTTTGCCATAAATATGTGGGCAAAGTTAATGAAAAATGAATTACATTTGCAATAAACATTGTAAAAAAGATGTTACAAAAAATTTTTATTATAATATTAATAAAGTTGATAAGATTTTATCAAGTAGCAATTTCTCCTTGGCTGGGAAAAAATTGTAGATATCAACCTACTTGTTCTCAATATATGCTAGAAGCACTCAAAGTACATGGGTTGTATAAGGGAGTGTTTTTAGGTATAAAACGAATTTTAAGTTGTCATCCATGGGGAGGGAGTGGGTATGATCCTGTACCATATAAAGAAGAAAAGTAATAGATTTAGAAAAGATAATTATGAAAAATGTTATAAAATTATTAGGAATGGTGGTGTTTTTTCTAACCTCATTCTCTTTTGGACAAAATAAGAATACTTTATCTAATGGTGTTTTAGAAATAGATGGAGCTGAAAAATTAAAAGTTAAAATTTTTTCTAGCCCTAGAATGTCTGATATTTTAGAAGTTTTAAAAAGTGATGAAGAAAATATTTTAGTGATTCTAAATAAATCTAATACGAAGCCTGCGAGTCAGGAAGAATGGAATTATTTATCAGCTTATTATCAAGAATTTATAAATAAAGGTTTTAAGTTATTGGATAAGGATTTTAAATTGGTAGGTTCTATTGAGGAGCAAGCATATTATATTTTGAAATCAAGCAAAAATATTGATTTACAGCATCATCAGGTTCAGTTAAATACAGATTTTATTATATGGAATCCTGATGAAGGTATTAATATTTTAGGATTTAATTTGAGGTATTATGGCTTAATGTTTGTGATAGCTTTTGGATTAGGGTTTTTAATTATGAAAAGGATTTTTAAGATAGATGGAGTAGATGAAAAGTTTTTAGATCCTCTTTTTACATGGACACTTTTTGGGACTATTTTTGGTGCGAGAATAGGACATGTTTTGTTTTATGATGCACATCTGTTTGTAGATGATTTTTGGAGTGTTTTTTTACCGATTAGAACAAAGCCAACGATAGAATTTACAGGATTTGCAGGATTAGCAAGTCATGGAGCTGCTATTGCATTGATTTTAACAACTTTGTATTATAGTCTGAAAATTATTAAAAAAAATCCGTTTTGGGTGTATGATAGATTGGGGATTGTAATCGCTTTGGCAGGGTTTTTTATTAGAATGGGAAACTTTTTTAATTCGGAAATCATAGGGAAACCTAATGAGTCTTTTTTAGCAATTTATTTTCCTCAGCAGAGTTTAGATTATGGGGTAATTGTACCAAGATACCCGACACAATTGATAGAAGGAATAGGTTATTTGATTTTATTTTTCTTACTTTGGTTATTATATCGTTTAACCAATAAAAAACATCAGGAAGGCTGGTTGTTTGGTTTGTTTTTAATGATATTGTGGTCGATAAGATTTTTTGTAGAGTTTTTAAAAGAACCACAAGGTGAGGAGTATATCTCATTTTTAGGATTGAATACAGGACAAATATTAAGTTTACCGTTTATCTTTATTGGATTGGGATTAATAATTTATTCTAAAAAGAAAAAAGAGAATTGATGAAAGTAAATAAAAACCACCGAGAAAAATTTCTTGGTGGTTTATTTTATGATATGTTTATTCTACTTTATGCCAAGTTTGATTTCTACCAATGAGAGAAATTCCTAAATAGCCTCGAACAATAAGTCGATTTTCTTCTCTTTTTATAGAGCATTTGTAAGTTTTGCCTGTTTTAGGATCGGTAATGGTCCCACCATCAAAATCATTTTGATTTTTCTTTAATCCACGGATAACCTCCATGCCCAAAATAGGTTTTCCTTTTCGGTCATCTTTGCAAGAAGAGCAGTTAGGATCAGCAGGTTTGATAAGTAATTGAATTACCTTGCCATAATATTTACCATCTGATTTTTTGAAAATTTCAACAATGGATTTAGGCTTCCCTGTTTCATCATCTATGGTCTTCCATTTTCCTTCTATTTGAGCAAAAGCTAAACTCCCTATGCATAGGGTTAATACTGAAAAAAGTGTTGTTTTCATTTTTTATATTGATTTTTAGTTATTGGTTTATCTTTGTTGATTTTTCCTAATTTTTTATGAATAATTCTGTGCATATAGTCTTGATACCAAGCTTTACTGATAAGTTTGTTTTTTTCGATTTCTGGATTTTTATTTAATTTTGGAATAAGATTATTGTCAAAATTTAAGTCATTTACATCATAAATTCCTGTAAAATCATTACCATTAAAACGATAAATATATTTGCCAATAATAGTTTGAAATTGCACAGCATCGGAATTTGCGATAATAGGCTTATATTTTTTTGGAGAGATTAAACTTCTGCCCCAACTTCTGATAGGTTTATTATACCCAATAAGTTCAGAAAGAGTAGGGTAAATGTCAATTTGTTGGGCCAACTCATTATTTTTTCCTTTTAACTCATAAACTGGATTAGGTGAATAAAAAATTAATGGTACTGCGAAAATATTCATATTCTTTTGATATTCAGGATAATGAACTTTATTCGTATGGTCTCCTGTAATCACAAAAATAGTATTCTCAAACCAAGGCTGTTTTTTAGCCGTTTCAAAGTATTTTTTCAGGGCATAATCTGTGTATTGTATTGGTTCGTGCATTTCCACGAATCCTTTTTTGAATTTACCTTTATATTGGTCAGGAATGTTATAAGGGTGATGAGAGGAAGCCGTGAAAACGGTAGCCAAAAAAGGTTGTTGCTTACCTGTGTTTTTTGCGAAATATTGTAAAAATGGCTCGTCCCAAATTGCCCAGATTCCGTCCCAGTCAGCATCATTATTATATTCTGTTTTTCCGAAATAATGCTTAAATCCTAATATATTGCTAAAACCTAAAAAGCCCATAGAACCATTAGGAGCTCCATGATAAAAAGAAGTGTCGTAGCCTAACTCGTTAGCGATGGAGACGATAGATTGTATATCTTGATTGGCATAAGGAGAGCTTGTAAATGCATCTTTAAGGGCGGGAATTCCTGCTAAGATACTACTCATTCCATGAATGGATTGCCGACCATTAGCAAAAGTATTGGGAAAAATCAAACTCTCTTTGGATAAGCTATCCAGAAAAGGAGTGTAAGAAACATAATCAGGGATATTTTTATCCTCATTAAATGCACCGATATATTCCCTTCCTAAACTTTCTACAATGAAAATGACAATATTAGGGTGAGGATTGGGAGTTTTACTTTCATAAAATTTATAAGGATGAATATTATCATTGATAAATTTTTCATCTACGAAATGAACTTCCTTGAAATGATTTGTCCCAATGGTTCTGAAAAAAGAAAAAACACTATTCAATACCAAATTAGAATGAATGGGATTTTGTGTATGGCGATGAGCATCTACCATATTGATGGGGCGAGTGCTATGCTTAAAATCTCCGCGGATTCCACCGACTACTAATGTTGCCGTAATGCATAAAGTAATTAATGAACCTCCGAAATAAATCCATTTATTGTCTATTTTTTCTTCTTGAATTTTGACTCTTTTATAAAGAAAAATCCATAAAATCATGACTAATATAAAGGAAATTCCTACGAGTGGGTTTTGAGCCAAAGAGATAAGAAAAACTTTCCCCAAATTACTCTCGTTTTGTGCTACATCAAGCATTGCAGTCGTTAGTCTGCCTTGACTAAAAGGGAAATAAATAAAATCTCCAAAATTCATGGCATAAGTTATTCCATTAGTCATAAAATATACCCAAAATAAGAACTTTTGGTAAGAATATTTAGTGTTTAATGTTAAAGGAGTAAGGCTTAAAAGAATGAATAGAGAATTGACATAGAGAATCGCTGTGGTATCAAAGGCTGTACCATAATAAGCAAGTCTCAAGTATTCATAAATATTATTGATTTTGAGTAAATTATTATTGAAAAAAAAGAATAATAGCCTTGCAATTTGATAAAAGAAAAACACAAGAAAAAGCCTGTAAATTAATACGATAATTTCTTGTAATCTGATATGTTTCATATTTTTGGGTTTGAGAGACAAAGATAATGTATTTTTTATAAAAGAATGGTCAGAAAAGTTTATCTTTGCTTTATGAATTTTATTAAGAATAATTTAGCGAATGCCTTTACACTAGGCAATTTGTTTTCGGGGAGTGTTGGAGCGATACAGTTGCTCTATGGGAATTATGAAATTACAGCTTTGTGTATTGTGATTTCTGCGGTTTTGGATTTCTTTGATGGTTTTGTAGCTCGTGCTTTAAAGTCTAATTCAGACTTGGGGGTTCAGCTGGATTCTTTGGCGGATATGGTTACTTTTGGAGTGCTGCCAGGTCTGACGATGTATGAGATGCTAAAACCTTTTGGGAACCATATCTTAGGTATAGAATTACCTTTTGAAACTCAGTATTTAGGATTATTTATCACCCTTTTTTCTTGTTTGAGATTAGCGATTTTTAATATTGATAATGAGCAAACTTATTATTTCAAAGGATTAAATACACCAAGTAATACTTTTCTGATTTTTGGATTATATTTTGCTCATAAAAAGATAGGTTCTTTCTCTTTTTTAATGGAAAACCAAATTTTATTGTTGCTGCTTACAATGTTGAGTTCTTGGTTGTTAATAAGCCCGATAAAAATGATTGCAATGAAATTTAAGTCTACACAATTGAAAGATAATTATCCTAAATTAGCTTTAGTTATTGGTATTGTATCAATATTAATTTTTGGTGGTTGGGCAGGAATTCCACTTTCCATCATTTATTATATGTTTGTATCAGTGATTTTTGCAAAATATTTATAAAATTAAATTATAGAGATGAATTTGAAATTACATAAACCATTGTGTACCTTTGATTTAGAAACTACAGGGACAAATGTAGCCAAAGACAGAATTGTAGAAATTTGTATCTTAAAAGTAAATCCAGATGCTTCTCGTGAGAGTAAAACATGGCTTGTAAATCCAGAAATGCTAATTCCAGAAGCCGCATCTTTGGTGCATGATATTTGGGATAAAGATGTGGAGAATGCTCCTACATTCAGAGAAATAGCTCCGAAGATTATGGAGATGATTTCAGGAGCGGATTTGGCTGGGTTTAACTCTAATCGTTTCGATGTACCACTTTTGGCGGAAGAGATGATGAGAGCGGAGATAGATTTTGATATAAAAAAATTTAAGTTAGTAGATGCACAAGTGATTTTTCATAAAATGGAACCGAGAAATTTGAGCGCAGCTTATCAATTTTATTGTGGTAAAACATTGGAAAACGCCCATTCTGCTGAAGCTGATACTACGGCAACATTTGAGATATTGGATGCCCAGGTTGGAAGGTATGAAGAACTTTCTAATGAGGTTGTAGGACTGAGTGAGTTTTCTTATCAAAATAAATTTGCTGATTTGGCAGGGTTCATCGCTTTTGATAATGATGGACAAGAGATTTTTACTTTTGGAAAATATAAAGGAATGAGAGTAAAAGATATATTCCAAAAGGATATTGGTTATTTTGGTTGGATTCAAAATTCCGATTTTCCGCTTTATACTAAGAAAATACTAACTGCAATTCAGTTGAGAAGTAAATTTTAGTTTGATAATATTTAGGGTAAAAACTTTTGTAAAAATTAGTTTTTTCTGAAAAAAATAATTATCTTTATTGAACTAAAAACAAAGAATTATGGCAGTGATTATTTTACCAGTAGATTTTGGAAAGACAACAGATAAATTGGTGGAAGGAGCAGTGAAATTTGCTAAAGAAACCAACGGGAGAATATGTTTAATTCACATTGCTCCTATGGATATAGGTTTTTCTGTGGGAGATTTGGGGATGCAGTATATCCCTGAAATAGAGGAGAATGAAATTAAACAAGAGTTATTAGAAATCAATGCTTTGGAACAAAGAATTGTAGCACAAGGAGTAGATTGTGAGCATTTGTTAAAGCAAGGAATAGCCAAGGAAATGATTTTAGAATATGCCAAAGAAAAAAAGGCAGATTACATCGTAATGGGTTCTCATGGAAGAAGTGGGCTTTATGATGTTTTTATTGGAAGTTTGACAAAAGAACTAACAAAGCTATCCCCAATTCCTGTGCTGGTAATTCCTTGCCATGAATAAAAAATCAAAACTCTTATGTTTTTTTAGGTGTAAGAGTTTTTTGTTTTTAAGGATAAAATAAAAAAATCGTAATTTTGGGGCATTATTAAATTAGATAAATGCTAAATATCCAAGAAATAAGAAATCAGTTTCCTATTCTTAATACTTTGATTCATCAAAGACCTTTGGTGTATCTAGATAATGCGGCTACTTCGCAGAAGCCAATTTCCGTATTGGAAGCATGGGAAAATTACTATAAAACATTGAATGCTAATGTACATCGGGGAATTCATACATTAAGTCAATTAGCCACGGAAGAGATGGAATTGGCAAGGAAAAAGGTGCAAAACTTTATCAATGCCAAAGATAGTTATGAAGTTATTTTTACTAAAGGAACCACTGAGGGGATTAATCTAATTGCTTATTCGGTGAGTCATTTAATTAAGGAGGGAGATGAAATTATAATTTCCTATTTAGAGCATCATTCTAATATTGTGCCTTGGCAGATGCTTTGTGAGAGAACAGGAGCGAAGCTGAGAGTCATTCCTATAGATGAAAACGGAACTTTGCAAATAGAAGTTTTAGATGATTGGCTTTCTGAGAAAACAAAAATAGTTTCTGTAAATCAAGTCTCTAATGCCTTGGGTATTGTTAATCCAATCCATGAAATAATTGCTAAAGTTAGAAAAAAAACTGATGCCTTGGTAGTGGTTGATGGGGCTCAGTCAGTTCCACATTTTCAAATAGATGTGCAGAAAATGGATTGTGATTTTTTTGTATTTTCTGGGCATAAAATGTATGCGCCTATGGGGACAGGAATTTTATATGGAAAGGAAGAGTCATTGAATTTATTAAAACCTTTTTATGGAGGAGGAGAGATGATTGCGACTTGCTCTTTTGAGAAAACTACATATGCGGATTTGCCATTTCGTTTTGAAGCTGGAACGCCTAATGTGGGAGGGAATATTGCCCTTGGAGTGGCAATGGATTTTATGCAGAGCATTGGTCATGAAAACATTAGAAAACATGAAGAAAATTTGTTAAAATATGCAGAGAAGCAGTTTGAACAAATGGATGGAATTCAGATTTATGGGAAAAAGGCGGATAGAGTGGGAGTATTATCTTTTAATATGGAAGGAAATGGAATTGCCTCTGATGTAGGAATGATTTTGGATAAGATGGGAATTGCAGTAAGAACGGGACATCATTGCACTCAGCCTATTATGGATTTCTTCGGAATTGCAGGAACGGTGAGAGCGAGTTTTGCTGTGTATAACACTTTTGAGGAGATAGATAGATTAGTAGAGGGAGTAAGAAAAGCACAAAAAATGTTAAATTAAAACTAAAAATATTATAAATGCTGAAAGTAGGTCTAGTAGGTGCTGGGCATCTTGGGAAAATTCATTTGAAGTTATTAAATCAATCAGAAAAATATCATTTAATAGGTTTTCATGATAAAGACATAGAAAATGCAAAAAGAATAGAGGAAGAATTTGGTTATAAATTCTATGAGAATTTAGATGAACTTTTAGAGAAAATAGAGGTGTTGGATGTTGTTACACCTACTTTTTATCATCATCATTATGCTAAAATGGCTATAGAGAGAGGATTGCATTTTTTTATTGAAAAGCCTGTTACTCAGACTTTGGAACAAGCAGAAGAGCTGATAAGTCTTTCTCGAGAAAAAGGAATTAAAGCTCAGGTGGGACATGTAGAGAGATATAATCCAGCATTCATTGCGACAAAGCCTTTCATTGATGAACCAATGTTTATAGAAATTCATCGTTTGGCGGAGTTTAATCCTCGTGGGACAGATGTCTCAGTGGTTTTAGATTTAATGATTCATGATTTGGATATTTTGCTTTCTGTGGTAAAATCTCCCGTGAAGGAAATCCGTGCAAGTGGCGTATGCGTGGTGAGTAAATCACCAGATATTGCCAATGCAAGAATAGAATTTGAGAATGGTTGTGTGGCTAATTTAACGACGAGCAGGATTTCCATGAAAGCGATGAGAAAAAGTCGTTTTTTCCAAAAAGATGCTTATATTTCAGTGGATTTCTTGGAGAAGAAATCAGAGGTTATCCGTATGAAATCTGCCCCAGAAAATCCAGCTGATTTTGATATGATTATACAAAATGCAGAGGGCGAGAAACATCAGATTTTATTTGAGTATCCAAATATTCAGCCGAATAATGCTATTTTAGATGAATTAGAAAGTTTTGCGGATTCTATCAATGAAAATATGCCGATAGAGGTAAGTTTAACCGATGGAACAGAGGCTTTGAAAGTGGCTTTGGAGATTGTGAAATGCATTAAATATTAAAAAAATAAAATTACTTGAAAAAGTTTTTATAACTTTGTACAGATAAAAAGAGTTCAATAATTAAAATAATAGAAATTATGAAATTACCAAAGTTTTTGATGGCAGATAATTCTGAGTTTCCAGATGATTTATTTGTAGTGCATACAGAATATCCTAGATTTATCTTAAATGTAGAAGAGGAAGAAGTAGAATGGTTAGATGATTTAGAAGGCGATGATGAAGAAACACTAGCTAACGAGGCTACAAAAGTAGTAGAAGAAGCATTCCAGTGGTGTGATGAGGAGTTAGCAAAGTATGATGATTTAGATGAAGAATAATCTTTCATAGAGCATGAATAAAACCATTCCGTAAGGAGTGGTTTTTTATTTCCGAAATATATTACGATATTTGGGCATATTTTAAGAAGATGCTTAATCAGTTATACACGAATAAACGAACAGGAGAGGAAGAAAATACAAAAGTTTCACGAACGGATTTTCAGAGAGATTTTGACCGAATTATATTCTCTACCGCTTTCCGTAGGTTACAAAATAAGACTCAAGTATTCCCTTTGCCAGGTAGTGTTTTTGTGCATAATAGGCTTACCCATTCTTTGGAGGTAGCTTCGGTGGGAAGGAGTTTAGGGAGCTTAGCGGGAGAGTTTATAACACAAACATTTGATAAGGGGCTTACTGAAGAGAGTAAAAATTTTTATTTATATAATCTTAATAATGTGGTAGCAGCGGCTTGTCTTTGCCATGATATTGGTAATCCTGCTTTTGGGCATTCTGGGGAAGATGCTATCGCAAGTTATTTTGAGAGGAATGATTATCTAAAAACATTGATGAATGAAAATCAATGGGCAGATTTGATTAATTTTGAGGGGAATGCTAATGCTATTCGGGTACTGACACATCAACAAACAGGGAAGAGTAAGGGAGGAATACAGCTCACCATGACTACCTTAGCAAGTATAGCGAAATATCCTTGTGAGGCTGTTGCTAAGGATAAAAACTATCTTCATAGGAAGAAATTTGGGTTTTTCCAAAATGAGAAGGATACTTTTTTAGACATTGCAAAATCTACTAATATGGTTCAGGAGCAGGATACTCCTATCGTATTTAGACGCCATCCTTTTGTATGGCTTGTGGAGACAGCAGATGATATTTGTTATAATATCATTGATATGGAAGATGCCCAAAGGCTGGGGATTATTTCTTCTCGAGATTGTGAGGATTTATTCTTTGAATTGATAAAAGATACTAATGAAAATGTAGAAAGGGTAGAGGATAAACTATGTGGAATTATCAACAAAAATGAAAGAATTTCTTATCTTCGTGCTAAGGTTATCAATTCGCTCATCAATATTTCTATTGATTTATATCGAGAAAATTTTGAGAAAATTTTAAATGGAACAATGGATAAAGCCATGCTTTCTATTTTCAAAAAAGGAAGTCAAGCACTTCAGCAGATAGAGCGGTTTTCCATAGAAAAAATATACAATCATAGAGCAGTGGTGGAGATAGAAAACGCAGGATATAATGTGATGTATGAGCTTCTTAATCATTTTATTCCACCAGTAATTAAAAATAAAGAAGATTTGAAATCTTATGATAAAAAAGCTCTTCAATTACTTCCTGAGCAGTTTCGCTATCAAAGTGATGTCTATCATCGGATTTTAGGGGTGATAGATTTTGTCTCTGGGATGACGGATAATTACGCCACCGACCTTTACCGTAAAATCAAAGGGATAGAGATAGGAATGACTATGTAGTTTCCTAGAATATTTTAGGCTAATTAATTGAAATAAATGATATATTGCTTGTTTTTCCATTTTGTAAAACCTGCACTTGTAAATACTGATGTATAATTTATTAAGTCTTAATAATTGAAAAAACTTGATGATTAGAATGATAAAAAAACTGATGAAATTCATATTTAAGGATTGAAATAAAAGTCTTATTTTTGAATCATGGAAATACAAAATTATTTAGATTCTACTTACCTCAAAACTCCTGCCCAGTCAGGTTTATCGGAGGAAGAAACTTTGAAAAAAGTATATGGTTTAGCACAAGAGGCTGTAGAAAACGGAATTTTTGCTGTGATGATTCGCCCCAAATATATTAAATCAGTAAAGGATTTTTTGGTAAAACAACCAAAAAATCAAGTAAAGATAGGCACGGTTATCGGTTTTCATGAAGGAACTGCAAGTGTAGCCGACAAGCTGAAAGAGGCGGAAAAAGCCATAGAAGACGGAGCAGATGAGTTAGATTTCGTAATTAATTATGAAGCATTTAAAAAAGGAAATGTAGAAGCATTGAAGTTTGAATTTCTAAAAGGTACAGAACTTTGTTTAAGAAATCATAAAGTTGTTAAGTGGATTATAGAGATTGCAGCTTTGACGGATGAGCAAATTGCTGCGATAACGAAAAATATTGTGAAGTGGGCAAATATTAGCTTCCCAAAAGAGCAGTTGCCAAATATCTTCATTAAATCTTCTACTGGATTTTACATCACAGAGAATGGAAAACCAAACGGAGCAACCAAAGAAGGCATCAAAATCATGATTGATAATGCAGGCGATTTATCCGTGAAAGCAGCAGGAGGTGTAAGAACTCCACAAGATGCTGAAGAAATGATAAAAATGGGCGTGAAAAGAATAGGAACTTCCTCTGCTTTGGCACTTTTAGGAAAGGGCGGAGAAGCCAAAGCTTATTAACTCCAAAATAAATCCCTTGATGGGAGAAAAATAAAAGTCGCGGAAGCTCTTCCACGACTTTTTTTATTGTTATTCCCACTCTATCGTTGCAGGTGGTTTGCTGGATATATCATACGCCACTCGGTTGATGCCTTTCACTTCATTGATGATTCTATTAGAAATAGTTTCTAAAAACTCATAAGGGAGTTTGCTCCAAGTTGCTGTCATGAAGTCTATGGTATTTGCCGAACGCACCACAGCAGTGTATTCGTAAGTTCGCTCATCACCCATAACGCCCACAGATTTCACAGGGAGAAGCACCATGAAGGCTTGGTTGACTTTATCATAAAGGTCGTTTTTATATAATTCCTCAATAAAAATATCATCAGCTTCTTGTAAAATTCTTACTTTTTCGGCATCTACTTCGCCTAAAACTCTAATCCCTAAGCCTGGCCCTGGGAAAGGATGGCGATGAACTAAATGGCTAGGAATTCCCAGTTCCTTACCTACTTTTCTGACCTCATCTTTGAAGAGTTCTCGGAGTGGTTCTAAAAGTTGGAATTTCATATCCTCTGGTAGTCCGCCTACATTGTGATGTGATTTAATAACAGCCGAAGGTCCTTTGATAGATTGAGATTCAATAACATCAGGATAAATAGTCCCTTGTGCTAAGAATGTAGCACCTTCTATTTTAGAAGATTCTTCATTGAAAACTTCTATGAATTCATTTCCAATGATTTTTCTTTTTTGTTCAGGGTCGGATATTCCAGCTAATCTACTTAAAAACCTTTGCGAAGCATCAATGCATTTGATGTTCATATGAAAATGTTCTCCGTAGTTGGTCATTACTTTTTTTGCTTCATCTTTTCTCAAAAGTCCAGTATCTACGAAGATGCAAGTTAATTGGTCTCCTATTGCTTTGTGAATAAGTACAGCTGCGACAGAAGAGTCTACACCACCAGAAAGTCCTAAAATTACTTTTTGATTACCTACTTTTTCTTTGATTTCAGAAACAGTTTTGTCGATATAGTTGGATAGTTTCCAGTTTTTTTCTGCCTTACAAATATTGAATACAAAGTTTTTCAACATTTTTTCACCTTCTTCAGTATGAGTAACTTCGGGGTGAAATTGAATAGAATAAATCTTTTTCTCTTCGTTAGAAATTCCTGCAATTACTCCTGATTTTGCATTGATGTCAAAATCTTCTGGGATTTTTTGAACTTCATCAAAATGACTCATCCACACGATGGAATTTTGTTGAATTCCTTCAAAGAGTGGGCAACTTTTCGTGATTTCTAAATGAGATTTTCCGTATTCTCCTTTAGTCCCTTTGATTACTTTCCCTCCAAGAAGATGAGCGGTCAGCTGCATTCCGTAGCAAATCCCTAAAATAGGAATTCCTAAACTAAAAATAGTTTTGTCTACTAGATGTGCATCTTCGGCATTCACAGAAGATGGCCCTCCTGATAAGATGATTCCTGAGGGATTTTTAGCTTTAATTTCCTCTAATGGTGTGTTAAAAGGGATAATCTCTGAATACACTCCCATTTCGCGGATTCTTCGGCTAATCAGTTGGTTATATTGAGAGCCAAAATCTAAAACAATAATTCCATTATTCATAAGTTAAAATTTTAAAATTATTTTTTTAGCCCAATATCCTGTCTATAATAAGCGTAATCAAAGTTAACAGCAGGAGCATCTTGATAGACTTTTTGTCTTGCTTCTTCATAGGTGTCTCCTGTGGCAACTAAGTTTAAAACTCTACCGCCATTAGTTATGACTTTGTCTCCTTGATAGGTCGCCCCAGCAAAGAAAATTTTGCTATTTTTCACTTTTTCTAAATCTCTGATTTCTAATCCCTGTTCAAAATCACGAGGGTAGCCACCCGATGCAATTACAAGGCAAACCGCTTTTTTGTCAGAGAATTTAAGGTTGATTTCTTTACCATCAAGACAATCATTAATAGTATCTAAAAGATTGTTTTCTAAAAGAGGCATAATGACTTGTGTTTCAGGGTCGCCAAGACGCATGTTATATTCTAACAGATAGCAGTCATCGTTGGAAACCATTACTCCAAAGAAAATAAATCCTTTGAATTTTAGCATATTATCTTGTATGCCATTCATGGTAGGTTCCATGATATCTTTGATGAATTTCTCCATGTGTGCAGGAGTGAAATCAGGGTTAGGTGCTATACAGCCCATGCCCCCAGTATTAGGACCTTGTTCGTTATTTCCTAATTTTTTATAATCTTTCACAGCTATGCAAGGGAATAGTTTTTCTCCATTAGAAAAAGCAATAACAGAAGCTTCAAAACCTTGTAAAAATTCTTCTATCACAATTCTAATCCCCGCATCTCCATGGATTTTTCTAATCATAAAGTCATGGATGGTAGTTTCTGCTTCTTCTAAATTTTTACAGATAACTACACCTTTACCACTCGCTAATCCGCTCGCTTTTATTACCAATGGGAAAGCTTGTGTTTTCACATAAGAGATGGCATCGTTATAGGAATCAAAGATTTTGGATTTGGCTGTTTTTACTCCATAATCTTGCATGAATTTTTTAGAATAAGCTTTGCTTCCTTCCAAAAGTGCAGCGGCTTTTTTAGCTCCAAAAATTTTTAATCCTTCTTTTTGAAATTCATCAACAATACCTTCCACTAAAGGAGCTTCTGGTCCTACGATAGTTAAATCAATATCTTCTTTTTTTGCAAAATTAACAAGACCTTCTATGGTATTTTCATATACGGTAGTACCTAATTTTTCTGTAGAGGCATTTCCTTTTGCAAAATAAAACTTAGTAATTCTATGGTCTTGTTTTAATTTCCAAGCGAGAGCAGACTCTCTTCCGCCATTTCCTACGATGAGTATTTTCATAATTTTATAGATTAAATATTGTTATAATTGGTTATCTACAAAAATACAAAAAATTAAAGAGTTAAATGAAAAATTACAAAAGTTTTATATTTTTTTCTTAAATGATTATCTTTGTGGTCTTAATAAAACGGAAAGAAATATGTATTGTTCAGCTCAAGAAGCATTATCTTTAATAAAAAGTAACGATAGGGTATATATTCAGGGGAGTGCGTGTTCTCCCAATTATCTTATAGGTGAGTTAGCTAAAAAAGCTCACGAACTAGAAAATGTGGAAGTTGTTTGTATGAATGTGCAAGGAGAGGTAGAAATAGCAAAGTCTGAATATGAAAAGAGTTTTTTCATTAATGCGTTGTTCGTTTCAGCACCAATTAGAGAAAATATTAATAGTGGTAGAGGAAGTTTTGTTCCTATTTTTTTAGGAGATATTCCTGATTTATTTAGAAGTGGAAGAATGCCGATAGATGTGGCCATCATTCATATTTCTGAGCCTGATGAGTTTGGAAATTGTAGTTTGGGGCTTTCTGTAGATATCAATAGAGCAGCAGTAGATACAGCGAAATATATCATTGCACAAGTTAATCCAAGAATGCCGAGAACGCATGGTGATACTGTGATTCATATTAGCCGAATTGATAAAATGGTATGGCATGAAACAGAGCTTCATACTGTAGATTATGCCTCTAAAGTGGAAGAAACGGAATTACTAATAGGAAAGCATATTGCGGAAATTGTAGATGATAGGGCTAATCTTCAGATGGGAGTGGGGACTATCCCCGATGCAGTTTTACAATGTTTGAAAAATCATAAAGATTTGGGGATTCATACAGAAATGCTTAGTGACGGTGTTATAGATTTGATACAAAATGGAGTAGTTAATAACAAGTATAAGACTATTCATAGACATAAAACGGTAACGAGTTTTTGCTTCGGGACAAGAAGATTGTATGATTTTGTAGATGATAATCCGATGTTTGCGTTTTTAGATGTAGATTATACCAATGATCCGAGAGTTATCAGAAGAAATCCTAATATGGTTGCGATTAATAGTGCGGTGGAGATAGACATTACGGGGCAAGTTTGTTCTGATAGTATTTCCACTTATCATTATAGTGGCATTGGCGGACAGGTAGATTTTACGAGAGGAGCAGCATTGAGTGAAGGAGGTAAAGCAATTATTGCTATCACATCAAGAACGAAGAAAGGTGTGCCGAGAATTACCCCAGTCTTAAAAGAAGGTGCAGGTGTGGTAACTACGAGAGGGCATGTTCATTATATAGCAACGGAATATGGTATAGTAGATTTACACGGAAAAAATTTCAAACAAAGGGCAAAAGCCTTGATTTCTATAGCTCACCCAGAAGATAGAGAAATGCTTGAAAAGGCTGCTTTTGAGAGATTCAAGGATTTGAGATAAAATAAAAATAGCTTCAAAATTTTGAAGCTATTTTTATTATAGAGAAAGTAACATTTTTGCGATGCTGAAATAAATCAAAACCCCTAAAATATCATTAGAAGTGGTGATGAATGGCCCTGTTGCAATGGCAGGGTCTATTTTATTTTTGTTGAGAAATATTGGGATAATTGTTCCTATAATCGCCGCTACAATAATTACCGTTAAGAGAGAAATAGAAATTGTTACTGCAACAACAGTATTGTGCTGATTGACCAATAAATTAAATCCTAAAATAATCAAAGCTAAAATTGTTCCAGAAGCAGCGGACACACTTACTTCCTTAATTAAAGTTTTGAAAGTATTGCTCCCTAATGTATTATTTGCAAGACCTTGAACGATTATGGCAGAAGCCTGAACACCAATATTCCCAGCGGTGGCGGCGATGAGTGGCACGAAGAAAATCAGCTCAGGGACATGTTGCATGGCATGTTCATTTCCTTGAAGGACTCTTGAGCCTACAAGTCCGCCCATCATACCAATGAGAAGCCAAGGAAGGCGAGCCTTCGTCATATTAAAAATTGTATCGGTGGAGTCAATATCCTGAGCAATTCCTGACGCCATTTGGTAGTCTTTCTCTGCCTCTTCTTTTACGAAGTCCATTACATCATCTATCGTAATTCGCCCAACTAATTTTCCCAAAACATCTACCACAGGTACTTCAAACAAGTCATATTTTTGCATGTACCGTGCTACATCTTCCGCAGATTCTGTATCCTGAATGGAGCGGATTTTAGAGTTATAAACTTCAGAGATTTTGGTTGAGGTGCTGGTGGTCAAAAGTTTCTTCAAACTTAATAAGCCCAAGAGCTTATCATGGTCATCAACTACATAGATAGAATAGACCTCATCCATATCTTCGGCAAGTTTTCTCATCTCCTTGACTGCAGCGATGATGGATAGATTATGATCGATTTTTACCAATTCTGTAGCCATGAGACTCCCTGCTGTTCCTTCTTCATAGCGGAGAAGTTCCACGATGCTGTGAGCTAACTCATCATCATCTAAGTGTTTTAGAATTTCATTTTGTTGTTCTTCTGGAAGCTCTGAGATGATGTCTGCTGCATCATCAGAATCTATCTCCCCAATGATTTCTTCGGCGATTTCTTGGGTAGAGAGATTTTTAAGGAAGTCTTTTCGTTCTTCTTCATCTACATATAAGAGCATCTCTGCGGACAATTCATTGTCCATGAGTTCATATAAAAATTCTCTTTGGGTATTGTTTAGCTGTTCAAAGAAATTCGCAATATCTACGGCCTCCATTTCCGAGATATATTCCAAAATGGCTTTTGCATTTTTTTCTTCAATATAAGAAAGCAGGGTATCGTAAATGGTAATTTCTTTGCTCATGATATGCTATTTAAAAGTAAAAATCAATAAAAGATAAAAAACGAATCTTGGGTAGATTACTCTATAATATGAGGTTCATCATCATAATATTCAAATAAGAAGTCATTATACGGGAAGCGTGAAATATGGATTTTTAGTACTTCATCATAAATAATTTTTTTCATAGTCGGGAAGTTTTTCTTTGTCAAAGCAGAAATAAAGATGGTAGGATATTGTTTTTTTGCCATCCAAGTCTTTTCCCATTCTTCGAGAGAGATATTTTTCCTTGTGGCAGGAGTAAGGTCATCTTCTTCTTTCTTTTCATAAGAAAAATTATCTATCTTATTAAAGACCATAATCATTGGTTTTTGATGAGCATCTATTTCTTGTAAGATTTGATGAACAGAATTGATATGATCTTCAAAACTTTCATGCGAAATATCAACAACATGAACCAGCAAATCAGCTTCTCTTACTTCATCTAATGTAGATTTGAAAGACTCTACAAGCTGGGTAGGAAGTTTTCTGATGAAGCCGACCGTGTCTGTCAAAAGGAAAGGCAGATTGCCGATAACCACCTTTCTAACGGTGGTGTCAAGTGTTGCGAAGAGTTTATTTTCCGCAAAAACCTCTGATTTTGATAAGGTATTCATCAGGGTAGATTTTCCTACATTGGTGTAGCCTACCAGTGCGACACGCACCATCTTTCCGCGGTTGTTTCTTTGTGTCGCCATCTGCTTGTCAATAGTTTTTAGCTTGTCTTTGAGGAGAGATATTCTATCGCGAACGATACGGCGGTCTGTCTCTATTTCCGTTTCTCCTGGGCCACGCATCCCGATTCCTCCTCGTTGTCTTTCTAAGTGTGTCCACATTCTCGTAAGGCGTGGGAGCAGGTATTCATATTGGGCAAGTTCTACCTGCGTTCTGGCATAAGAGGTTTGGGCTCTTTGGGCAAAAATATCCAGAATAAGATTAGTTCTATCTAAAATTTTCACCCCTTCTATCTCTCGTTCTAAGTTTTTTAGTTGAGAGGGAGATAGCTCATCATCAAAGATAATGGTTCCGATTTTATTTTCTTTTACAAAATCTCTTATTTCCTCCATTTTCCCTTTTCCTACGAAGGTTTTAGAATCAGGTTGAAGCATTTTTTGGAAAAATCTTCGCTCTACAGTAGCTCCTGCGGTATAAGCAAGAAATTCTAACTCATCGAGATACTCCGTAAGTTTGTCCTCATCTTGGTCTTTGGTGATTAAGCCTACTAAAACGGCTTTTTCATAGATATGTTCTTTTTTTTCTATCATATTGGTTTGAAAACTTTTGTAAAAATAGTAAAAGAGCAATTAAATCATTCCTGCTTTTTTGAAAAAATTATAATAAGCTTCTGCTTTTTTTACAAGGCTGAGAGGATAAGCTCGCGAGGTGGAGGGCAAACGATATAAGAATAATTCCCTATTTTTTAAGTAAGGGAAAGGAATGTATTCATTGGTTTTCGGTTCTGCCGTCTTTTCTGGTAATAATCCTAAAAGTGTTTCCGTAGCTTTTCCGCCAGTGGTAAAAATCCATCGGCATAGAGGGACTTGTTTCAGAACGCTGTCCAAATCCACAGGGTCTATAATCTTAAGAAATTTGTCGGAGGCATTGCCGTGTTCTCTGATGGCGGTCTGTGCCGAGGAGCAGAGAGCGATGCCTTTTTCTCTTAAGAAATGTTCTATGCGTATGGGATCAAATCTTTTTTCTCCTTTTACTTGAAAATACTCTGCGTTATCAAAGAATACCAGTCCATATATTCGCCACATATCATTTTGAAAATTGGGATAATGAAATTCCATACTTCTTTTTTCTTTGGTAGGAGGGAAAGTCCCCATCATCATCACTTTGGTGTTATGGGGGAGTATCGGTGGGAAAGGGTGTTTTTCTATCATAGGTTGCAAAATTATAAAAAATATATGGCGAAATAAAAACACTCATAGAGTAGGGATTTTTCATTCTTTATTTCATGAAATTAGGAGAAAGTAGCATTCCTTTTTCTTGTTTTGGGTTAAAAATTTTTATTTTTTGATTAAAATCAATCATAGTATAATCTCCCTAAAAGTTGGAAAGGCATAGCCTCTTCTATTGTAATTAACTGACATCTTGGGAGATTAGAAACGATTAGATTAAGACCTCCCAACTTCTTGGTTGATTAAAATATACCTGAATAAGATTTTCCAATATCTTGAGAAATTAAAAAATAACAAGAAACAATGCTTCCAAGCTCTTGGCAGATTAAAATCATCTTTTATTTACATAAAAAAAAGTGATTGTCTATGAGAAAAAGACAATCACTCTTATCACTTAATCTTAAAAATAGTTAAAAATTGATTTTCTTTTCATCAATGACGAGCGGGGTTTCTATCTGGTCAATCTCATACATATATTTTTCTAAAACTTTTTCGGTCGTTCCTCTCAGCCCTCTTGCCCCAAGACCTTTTTCTATGGTCTCTTTCACGATTTTCTCTAATGCCTCATCGGTGAAGCTTAACTCTACGCCATCTAATCTGAATAACTCAATGAACTGATTGATGATGGAGTTTTTCGGCTCTTTCAAGATGCGGAGCATGGTTGCCTCATCTAATTTATCCAAGTGAGCGATAATGGGGAATCGCCCTAAAAGTTCTGGAATCAGCCCAAAGCTTCGGAGGTCTGTGGCATCTAATTTGTCTAAAATGTATGCCTCATCTTCTTGCTTTTCGGTTTTATCCAAACTAAATCCTATCGCCTGTTTATTGAGCCTTCTCTCGATAATGTCCTTTATCCCATCAAAAGCTCCCCCTGCGATGAACAAGATGTTCTGGGTGTTTATTTGAATATATTTTTGGTCTGGGTGCTTTCGCCCACCTTGTGGGGGGACATTCACGATGCTTCCTTCAAGGAGTTTTAACAAGGCTTGCTGTACTCCTTCTCCAGATACATCTCGCGTAAGGCTTGGGTTATCAGATTTTCTTGCGATTTTATCAATCTCGTCAATGAAAACGATGCCTCTTTCGGCTTTTTCTACCTCATAGTCTGAGACCATCAAAAGACGAGAGAGAATACTCTCTACATCTTCTCCGACATATCCCGCCTCCGTGAGTACGGTAGCATCCACGATACAGAAAGGCACATTGAGCAGTTTGGCAATGGTCTTGGCAAGGAGCGTTTTCCCTGTCCCTGTTTCTCCTATCATGATGATGTTAGACTTCTCAATCTCTACGGATTTATTTTCATCAGCATTATGAGCGAGTCTTTTATAGTGGTTATACACCGCGATAGAGAGCAGTTTCTTTGCTTGGTCTTGTCCTATCACATACTGATCTAAAAAATCCTTGATTTCTCTTGGTTTTTTCAGCTCTGCAATGGCTGGGTGATGACTTTCTTGCGATAATATCTTTTCTTGTTGCTTTGAGGAAGCAATAATGCCGTTGGCTTGGTCTATACAAAAGTTACAGATATAGGTGCTATTGCCTCCTTCAATGAGAATAGGAGTTTCATTATTTGATCTTCCACAAAAAGAGCAATGTTTAGAGTTCATTTGCTTAGAATTTTAATTGACTAACGATTAGCGATGCTTTGTCTTATTTCTTCATACTCTTCTGGGGTGAATTTTAGTCTCTCGTTCATGAAATTCAAGTCCTTGATTTCATTCATCGGCACTAAATGGATATGAGTATGAGGCACTTCTAAACCTACCACGGCTACGCCTATTTTTACGCAAGGGATAGCGGCTTTGACTTGCTTCGCGACTTTTTGAGCAAAAGCCCAAAGGTTCTTATATTCTTCCTCATTAAGGTCAAAAATATAATCCACTTCCTTTTTCGGAATCACGAGTGTATGCCCTTTGGCGATGGGCATTACATCCAAGAATGCGAGATGATGCTCATCTTCTGCGATTTTATAGCAAGGGATTTCTCCATTTACGATTTTAGTGAATATTGAAGCCATATATTTTTCGGATTAAATGGTGATTTCTAAAACTTCAAAAGAGAGTTTATTACCATTTGGTAAGGAAATTTCTGCGGTTTCTCCCACAGCCTTGCCTAAAAGCCCTTTGGCGATAGGGGTATTTACGGAGATTTTTCCTTGTTTCAAATCACTTTCATTGTCAGGCACCAAAGTGAATTTTTGTTCTGCTTTGGTTGTGTTATTTTTTAGTCTTACCGTCGTTAAAATAGAAACTTTGGAAGTATCTATTTGGTCTTCTTCTATGATTTTAGAAGTAGCTATGGTATCTTGCAATTTTGCAATTTTCATTTCCAAAAGCCCTTGAGCTTCTTTTGCTGCATCATATTCGGCATTCTCAGAAAGGTCTCCTTTATCTCTTGCTTCAGCGATTTGTTGGGTGATTTTTGGTCTTTCTACGGATTCTAAATATTCTAGTTCAG
The DNA here is from genome assembly GCA_963530615.1 of uncultured Flavobacteriaceae bacterium. Classification (GTDB taxonomy): domain Bacteria; phylum Bacteroidota; class Bacteroidia; order Flavobacteriales; family Weeksellaceae; genus JABCPE02. The sequence continues at coordinate 33,294 of CAUSDX010000001.1, read as the reverse complement.
CTTGTAATTTTGCTAAACCTTCTTTAGTAACATAATTCATAATTTTTCTAATTTGTAGTTGTTATATAATAATAAAATATCCGACCTTTGCCGGATACTTAACATCAAGTTTCTAATTAATTTTTGCAAAGATAACAATAATTTTATTAAGATGAAAATAAAAACATTATTAAAAAGTTTGGGCATTTTTTTAGTCATAATGATGAATGAGGCTTGTGGTAGTAGAGAGGATACAGTGAGTTGCTTCCCTGAACAGCCTATTAATGTGCGGTTGAATCTAAATTTACCAGCTTATGCTAATAGACTTAATATCAATAATGGTTGGATTTATATCAATGAGCAACAAAGTGGTACCCGTGGGCTTATTTTAGTGAAAACAGCAACGGGCTATAAAGCATATGACCGAAATGCACCACATATTTGCCCTAATGAAAATTCTACCTTGGAGGTTAGGGATAACTTTAAAATTGTTTGTCCAAGTGATGGAGCTGAATGGATTTTACAAGATGGAACTCCAATAAAAGGAAGCGGATTGCCTCCTAAGACTTATAATTGTTCTTACAATCCTGCGACAAATATGATTTTTATTCAATATTAAAAAATTAAGAAAATGAAAATAGTGATTCAGAGAGTTTCTTGTGCTTCGGTGAGAGTTGAAAGAGTGATTGTAGGACAAATTCAACAGGGATTAATGCTTTTGGTAGGAGTGGAAGAAGGAGATGATAAAAGTGATGCGGAATGGTTAGCAAAGAAAATTTTGGATTTAAGGATTTTTAGTGATAGTGAAGGAAAGATGAATCTTTCTGTGAAGGATGTAAATGGAGATGTACTTTGTATTAGCCAATTTACCTTATTGGCAGAATATAAGAAGGGAAATCGTCCATCTTTCATCAAAGCAGCGAGACCAGAAATGGCGGTGGATTTATTTGAATATTTTAAAGAGCTTATAAAAAATTCTGGTTTGAAGGTAGAAAGTGGAATTTTTGGGGCGGATATGAAAGTAGAGTTACTAAATAATGGTCCCGTGACGATAGTGATGGATAGCAAAACAAAATCTTAAAATGAGAAAAACAGCCTGATTAAAGGCTGTTTTTGTTTATTCGTATTTATTAGTGATTTCAACTTGTTGATTAAGTTGATTTAAACGATTTTGGATTTTTGCAATATTATTTTCAAGTTTTTGTAATTTTCTCTCACTTGAAGCAAGGTCTTTATTTGTTTTTTCTGTACTTTTCAATACTTTCATGGTTTGTTTCGCATCTGAAGCAGTGGTAGAAGCACTTGAAGTATTGAAATCTGTAGTTACAGAGTTTGCTTTTGTATTGATAGCAGCTGCCTTATTTCTTAAATCGTTTGTTTTTACTTTTTCTTTTTCGTAGTCAATTTTTAACTTAGTTAGTTTTGTATTTAATTCAAAAAGTTCTTTTTCTTTTTCTAATTTACTAACTTGAGGATTTTTAGTTCCACAAGATACCATTAGTCCGATTGTCAAAATTGCTAATAATGATTTTCTCATAATTTTAATAATTTTAGTTATACATTTAATTTAATTATACATTTGTTCTCTTAATTCTTTTACTTTTTTATCAGCTAAATATTCATCATAAGTCATTTCCCTATCAATAATACCTTTGGGGGTGATTTCTATCACTCGGTTACATACTGTTTGTAATAATTCATGGTCATGGGATGAGATAAGGATATTTCCTTTGAAGTTAATAAGAGAGTTGTTCAGTGCAGTGATACTTTCCAAATCTAAGTGGTTGGTAGGTTCATCTAATAATAGAATGTTGGCTTTTTGTAGCATCATTCGGCTAAACATACATCTCATTTTTTCCCCTCCTGAAAGTACGGTGGATGATTTTAATGCTTCATCACCAGAGAAGAGCATTCTTCCAAGGAATCCCCTGACGAACTCTTCATGTCTTTCTTCGTCTGTTCTGGTAAATTGTCTCAACCAATCTACTAAATTTAATTCTTTATTTTGGAAGAATTCTGTATTGTCAAGAGGCATGTAACTTTGAGTAGTTGTTACTCCCCATTTGTATTCGCCGTTATTCGGAGTAGTATTTCCAGAGATTACTTGGAAAAATTCTGTTACTGCTAAAGAGTTTTTAGAGATTACAGCAACTTTATCTCCTTTCTTGAGATTTAGATTTCCATCAGAGAGTAGAGTTTCCCCATCTTTGATGATTTGTAAGTTCTTGATTTCTAAAATCTGGTCGCCAGCCTCTCTATCCATTTCCCAGATAATAGCAGGGTATCTTCTTGAAGTAGGTTTAATCTCTTCAATGTTAAGTTTATCCAACATTTTTTTTCTTGCGGTAGCTTGTTTAGCTTTTGCTACATTGGAGCTAAAACGAGAGATAAACTCTTGTAACTCTTTTTTCTTTTCTTCAGCTTTTTTGTTAGCTTGTTGTCTTTGTCTTGTAGCCAATTGAGAAGCTTGATACCAGAATGAATAATTCCCTGTATAGAGATTAAGCTTAGAATAATCTAAATCTCCGATGTGAGTACAGACAGCATCTAAGAAGTGTCGGTCGTGAGATACTACAATTACCGTATTTTCATAATCGGCTAAGAAATCTTCTAACCAAGCGATAGTGTCAATATCTAGGTCATTGGTAGGTTCGTCTAAAATAAGTACATCAGGATTACCAAAGAGAGCCTGAGCAAGAAGGACTTTTACTTTGTCTTTATTCTCTAATTCAGACATCATTTGCCAATGCATGTCATCTTTAATGCCGACATTAGAGAGCATTGTTTGTGCATCAGATTCGGCATTCCATCCACCCATTTCATCATATATTACGCCTAATTCTCCTGCTTTTATTCCGTCTTCATCAGAAAAGTCTGGTTTCGCATAGAGAGCGTCCATCTCTTCCTTAATTTCAAATAATTTTTTATTCCCTCTTAAAACGGTTTCAATAACAGTATATTGGTCATAAGCAAAGTGATCTTGCTCTAATACGGACATTCTTTTTCCTGGCTCAAGGCTCACATTTCCTGTAGTAGGCTCTTGTTTGCCTGTTAAGATTTTTAGAAAAGTAGATTTTCCAGCACCATTTGCTCCGATGATTCCGTAGCAATTTCCTTTAGTAAACATGATATTTACTTCATCGAAGAGAACTCTTTTTCCAAATTGTAATGATAAATTAGATACCGTTAGCATATATTTATTGTTATTTCTGTAAATTTGTCGCAAAAATACAAATATTATTTTATTATATAGACTTTAAAGATAAGTATTTTGGAAAGGAAAAAGTTATAAATAGTAGAAGAATGAGACCAGCAAATAAAATCAACATATTAAATAAAAGAGCTAGATTTGAGTATGAAATTTTAGAAGAATATGAAGCGGGTATAATGCTTACGGGGACAGAGATAAAGTCTATTCGTATGTCTAAAGCATCTATTGCGGAGAGTTTTTGTGAATTTGTTAGAGAAGAACTATATGTGATAAATATGAGTATAGAGGAGTATAAGTTTGGAACATTTTATAATCATAAAGTAAAGAGAGAACGGAAACTTCTGCTTCACAAACAAGAACTTAATAAATTAGAAAAAAGAGTAAAAGATGTAGGAAATACCATAATCCCTCTTAAACTTTATATCAATGCTCATGGTAAAGCAAAATTGCTTATCGCGTTAGCACGAGGTAAAAAATTATATGATAAGAGAGAAACAATAAAAGAGAGAGAAAATAAAAGGAGTTTAGATAGAATAATGAAAAAATATTAATGTTTTTTGGTCAGTTAAAATATTTATTATTATTTTTGCGAATAAGTTTATTAAATTATAATTTCATTCTATGAAAAATCTAAGATTAGGAATCACGGCGTTGGCAGTTACTGCTGCTACGACTGTGTCTGCTCAAACGACTACTAATAAGTGGTTGATAGGAGTAGGAGCTCATGGAGTTAATCACGCAGCTATTAAGAGTACATTTAAGCCTTTTTCTTATCCAGGAGAAACATTTACTCTTAATAATTATACAATTACTCCACCATTATCTAAATTGACTGTTGCTAGAAACTTAAATAAGTTTTTCGTAGTGGATTGGCAAACATCAGTAGGTAATGTGGATAATAAGAGAATTGGAATGGACAAAGAATTCTTCTTAATGACAGGTCTTGGTCTTCAATTCAAATTTAATGGTCTATGGAATGAAGAGTCTTGGTTGGATCCTTATGTTAGAGCAGGAGCTAATTATTTAAGACATGATTATAGAAATCAAGCGAATGCTGTGGATAACAAAGGTAAGAATATCGGTGCTAACCATTTCGCAGTAAATGGAGGTGTTGGTGTTAATTTTTGGATTACTAAAAATTTCGGTATTGGTGTCCTTCAAGAATATGTAGGAACTCCTACTGAAAGAACTACAATTTCTGATTTCTGGCAGTCTTCTGCTACTATCAACTTCAGATTTGGTAATAGAGATAGAGATAAAGATGGCGTTCTTGATAAAGATGATCTTTGTCCAGAAGTTCCAGGTCCAAAAGAAAATGATGGATGTCCTTGGCCAGATACAGATGGAGATGGCATTTTAGATAAAGATGATGCTTGTCCAGAGGTTGCAGGTCCAAAAGAAAATAACGGATGTCCTTGGCCAGATACGGATGGAGATGGTATTTTAGATAAAGATGATGCTTGTCCAGAGGTTGTAGGTCCAAAAGAAAATAACGGATGTCCTTGGCCAGATACGGATGGAGATGGTATTTTAGATAAAGATGATGCTTGTCCTACTGTTCCAGGTCTTCCTGAATATAATGGATGCCCGAAACCAGCTGAAGAATTTGCAAGAGAAGCTACAGGAGCATTACAGGGTATTACATTTGATTTTGCTAAAGCAACATTGACTTCTGCTTCTAATGTTAAATTGGATCAAGCAGCAGAAATTATAAAATCTTCTAATGGAGGTCAGTTCTTAGTAACAGGTCATACTGATAAGAGAGGTAAAGAGTCATTCAACTTGAGATTATCAAGAGAGAGAGCAGCAGCTGTAGTGAAAGCTCTTGAAGCAAGAGGTGTTAATGAACATCAATTGAAATCTACAGGGGTAGGTTCAAGAGAGGCAGTAGTTCCAGTAGATGCTTCTAATGCAGAGAGAGAAAAAGATAGAAAAGTAGTTGTTCAAGCTATCGATAAAGATGCTTTTGATGCACTTCAAAAATCTGATCTTCCTGTAGTACAGAAGAAAGTTGTTAAAAAGAAAACAGCAACAAAAAGAAAATAATTAAAATTTTCTAATAAAAAATAAACACCCTTTTCATCAAAGGGTGTTTTTTGTTGATAGAAATGTTTATTTTTGTATTGTAAATAAAAAATAAATAATATATGGGACGTGCATTTGAGTATAGAAAAGCCTCCAAAATGGCTCGTTGGGATAAAATGGCAAAAACTTTTTCTAAAATAGGAAAAGAAATTGCATTAGCTGTAAAAAATGGAGGGTCAGACCCTGATTCAAATCCTGCATTAAGAAGATGTATACAAAATGCTAAAGGAGCAAATATGCCGAAAGATAATGTGGATAGAGCGATTAAAAAAGCAAGTGGGGCTGATGCAGAAAATTATGAAGAAATAACTTATGAAGGATATGGGCAAGGTGGAGTTGCATTTTTTGTAGAATGTACAACAAATAATCCAACGAGAACAGTAGCAAATGTAAGAGCTATTTTTAATAAATTTGATGGGAATTTAGGGAAAAATGGAGAATTAGCATTTATTTTTGATAGAAAAGGTATTTTTACTTTGGATAAAAATGCGATTCAGATATCATGGGATGATTTTGAAATGGAAATGATAGATGGCGGAGCAGAAGAAATAGATAGCGATGACGAAGAGGTAATGATTACTACGGCGTTTGAGGATTTTGGGTCTCTTTCTCATAAATTAGATGAGTTAGGTATAGAAGCCAAAAGTGCTGAATTACAAAGAATTCCAAACAATATGAAAGAGGTAAATGAAGAACAATTTAAGGCAAATATGAAGATGTTAGAAAGATTTGAGGAAGATGATGATGTGCAGAATGTTTATCATAATATGGAAATAACAGAAGAGTTGATGAATAAATTATAAAATAAATCCCTCAATTTTTGAGGGATTTATTTTTGTTAAAATTGTAAACAAATTACAGTTGAGGACCCGCTTTCGCTAAGTTTTTACCTTCTTGAGAGTCTGTGTATTGTTCAAAATATTGGATGTATTTTTTTGCTAAATCCTTAGCTTTTTCTTCCCAAATAGAAATATCCGAATAGGTATTTCTTGGATCGAGGATTTCCGTAGGGACATTTGGTAATGTTTTAGGGAAGGTTAAGTTCAAGATAGGTATAGTATCGGTCTGAACATTATCAATAGATCCATCTAAAATTGCATCAATGATTGCTCTAGTATCCTTTAGTGAGATTCTTTTACCTGTTCCGTTCCAACCTGTATTTACCAAGTATGCTTTTGCTCCATGTTCTTTCATTTTTGAAACCAAAGTTTTGGAATACATGGTAGGGTGAAGAGTTAAAAACGCTTCGCCAAAAGCGGGAGAGAACGAAGGCTGAGGTTCTGTTACTCCTCTCTCTGTTCCTGCCATTTTAGAGGTATATCCGCAAAGGAAGTGGTATTGAGCTTGTTCATCCGTTAGAATAGAAACAGGAGGTAATACCCCAAAGGCATCGGCTGAAAGATAAATTATTTTTTTTGCATGTCCAGCTTTAGATGGTAAAACAATTTTATTAATATGATAAATAGGATAGGAAACTCTAGTGTTTTCAGTAATAGAACTATTTAGATAATCCACATTTCCTTGCTCATCTACGATTACATTTTCTAATAAGGCATCTCTCTTGATTGCTCCGAAAATATCAGGTTCTTTTTCTGCTGAGAGATCTATTACTTTGGCATAACAACCTCCTTCATAGTTGAATACACCATTGTCATCCCACCCATGTTCGTCATCACCGATGAGGTATCTTTTAGGATCGGCAGAAAGGGTAGTTTTTCCCGTTCCAGAAAGTCCAAAGAATACAGCAACATCTCCTTTTTCTCCTACATTGGCAGAGCAGTGCATAGAAGCCATACCTTTTAGAGGTAGATAATAATTCATGATGGAGAACATTCCTTTTTTCATTTCACCACCATACCAAGTTCCACCGATGATTTGAATTTTCTCGGTAAGGTTGAACATCACAAAATTTTCAGAGTTTAAGCCTTGTTCTTTCCAATTAGGATTGGTTATTTTTGAACCATTGATGACTAAGAAATCGGGTTCTCCGTAATGTTCTAAATCATAATGAGAAGGGCGAATAAACATATTCGTAACGAAATGAGCTTGCCAAGCGACTTCCATTACAAATCTTACTTTTAGCCTTGTATCAGGATTAGTTCCACAAAAAGTGTCTACTACATAAAGTTTTTTGTTTTCAAAAGAATCTGTAATGAGAGTTTTTAGATTAGAAAAAATCTCAGGAGTAGTAGGGAGGTTGATTTTCCCATCCCACCAAATGGTATTTTCAGTAGTTTGGTCTTTTACAATAAATCTATCTTTTGGGGAACGCCCTGTAAAAATACCAGTTTTTACAGCGATAGCTCCAGATTTAGTTAAAATTCCTTTTTCAAATCCTTGATTTTCAGAAGATATTTCTGCTTGAAAAAGCTGCTCATAAGTAGGGTTATAGATAATTTCTTTTACCCCTTTAATACCGTGTTTTTCTAAATATTGTCTAATTTTTTCCATTTAGTTATAAGGATTATACTGATAGCAAAGATAAGTTTTATTTGAAAGTTTTCCTATAATTATTTTATTTTTCTAAAATCAAATCTTGCCAAGTAAAAATACTTTCAAAGCCTTTTTCTTTGAAATATTTTTGATAACCATTAAACTTTCGGCTCATGATAAAATCTCCTCCCCAAGCTCCGAGGCTTTTTATGAATACGGGACAATCCGGGAAATAAATTTCTTTTGCTGTTTTTAGTCCTAAAAATTGAGATATTTTTTTTTCGTGTAGGTTCATTAATTCAGAAAAATTATTAATATCATTACATTGAACAATAGATTTGGTAATTTCTGAAAATTCTTGAATGAGCTGTTGAGATTTATTTTTAGAGCGATACAGTTTAATGCCTTCTCTGCTGTTTTGTTTTTTATTGAGATGAATGAATAGCAGTTCTTCTTTGAATTTTGGTGAAAAATGAATTTGCTCAATATGCCGAATTTCATCTTTGATTTGATAGAGTATCGCTGAAGAATTTTGTGCGATGGCGACATCATATCCACTTCCTCCGAGAATATTTTCATTGAGTTCAAAGGGATTGATTTTCGCCCATTTCGAAAGGTTGGTGAGTAGAGTAGAGCTGCTTCCTAAACCGAAATTTTGAGGAAATTCTAAATTGGATTTGATAAGATAAGAAGTGTTTTTTTTGAATTTATCTGATGAAAGTTTCTGGATTTCTTTTATGATATTCATGATGAATAGAGCAGAATCTATAAAATTGGATTCTAAAATTTTCCAAGATTGGTAATTAATTTTTGTTTTTATCCAAATTTGGTTTTGGCAGAAAGACTCCCATGTAATGAGGGATTGAGCATTTTCTATTTCTTCAAGAATAAGTTTTTGTCCTAATTGGGTCGGTATGGCTAATGCTAATGCACCATCTAAAATAAAGTATTCAGAAGTAAGGAGAAGTTTGCCATGAGAAAAAAAATGATTCATTTTTTGAGAATAGATATAACTTTTTTAGCGTAAAATCAATTATAGTAAAAATCCTTATTTATTAAAATAAGGATTTTTTTATTATACAGCAGATGAAGTAGTTACTTCGGAAGATATTTTTTTGATGAGCCCTTGTAAGGTTTTTCCTGGACCTACTTCTATGAAATGAGAAGCTCCATCAGTTACCATATTTTTAATACTTTGAGTCCATTTTACAGAGCTTGTTAATTGTGCGATAAGATTCTTTTTAATTTCTTCAGGGTCGGTTACTGCAGTAGTAGTAACATTTTGATAAATAGGGATGATAGGATTATTAAACCTAATATTTTCAATAGCTTTTGCTAATTTTTCTTGTGCTGGTTTCATTAAAGGGGAGTGAAAAGCTCCATTTACAGGAAGGATTAAAGCTCTTTTAGCTCCTGCTTCTTTTAGAGCTATACAAACTTTTTCTACTGCATCGGTTTCTCCTGAAATGACTAATTGACCAGGGCAGTTATAATTGGCAGGAACTACAATACCTTTCGTTTCTGCACAGATTTTTTCTACTATAGAATCTTCCAAGCCTAAAACTGCAGCCATAGAAGAGGGGTGAATATCACAAGCTTCTTGCATGGCTAAAGCCCTTTGATATACCAATTCTAATCCATCTTTGAAGGACAGTGTTCCATTGGCTACCAATGCTGAAAATTCACCCAAAGAATGCCCTGCAACCATTTCTGCACCTGTAGTATCAGCAGCTTTTACGGCTGCTATTGAGTGAATAAAGATTGCGGGTTGAGTTACTTTTGTTTTTTTTAAATCTTCTTCATTTCCGTTGAACATGATAGAAAGAATATCAAAGCCTAAAATATCATTTGCGGATTCCATTAGGTTTTTAATTTCTTTTCTGCTATCATAAAGTTCTTTTCCCATTCCTACGAACTGAGAACCTTGTCCAGGGAATACTAATGCTTTTTTCATATAATTTAGAATAAATTTTTGTTTATTAATATTTTTTTAAGGAATCAATCTTACAACTCTATACCCTGTATTTACAAATGCTCCATTTTTTTTTGCACGGATATATTCAAATTTAGTAGCGAGTTGAGTTTGTGTTTTGTCCATTTGTCTCAATACATCACCGTTATATTCTCTCGTGAGCATGTCATTCATTACATCAAAACCGATAATAGTGTATTTGGAAGGTGTTTTACAATATTTTTTTCTAAAATTAGCTAAAATTTCTTTTTCAAAATTCCCATTTGTATTGATTTTTCTATCCATGAGATACACCAAATTACTTGGGATTAAATCATTTACATTTTTTTCAAAATCAGGATGATAATACATACTGAAGGCTCTAATTCCTTCAGTTTCTTTACCTAAAGAAGTCAATTTTTGAGCAAAACTTTTGCCAATCTGTTCATCATTACTAGCTAAAATAATGATGGCGGGAACTTTTAGTCCAGTCATCATATTTTGTTCCAATGAAATTTCATTGGGGGAGTTTATAATGGTAATATTTGCCTTGGATAGATTTCTTCCTAAATGGTTTTTAAGGAAAGTGACATCGTCATTATTTTTATCTCCTATGAGATAAATTTTTTGATTAGCATAAACTTGCTCTACTTCCTTTGCAATTCGTTCTGCATAAACACGGCTATGAGTTTCTATTAAAACTAAATTAGAATAGTCATATAAATCAGAAGTGTGAGCAAATGGAGCTACTACAGGGATTTTCTCATTTTTCACATAGTCCAAAACTTCCAAGACATTAGATTTAAAAAATGGTCCAATAATGAGATTTGTATTTGTTTTATTAATTTGGGATAGGCTATTTTTGAAAGAATTTTCATTTTCAGCATCAATTACATTGAGGCTGATTTTTTTTCCTTGTAAGACATTTCGTTCTATGGCCAACTTTGCACCAAGTAGGAAATCTGTTGCTAAATTTCGGTATCTATTATCATTAGAATCATATCCGAAAGGTAGCATTAAAGCAACATTAAATACATCATTTTCTACGCTGATGTATTGTCGTTCATATTTTTTGATTTTAAGTTCTGTCCCTTCTTTTAACCCTTCTTTCAATCCATTGTTAAGTTCGGAAAGTTGTTGGTAAGAAATATTATATTTGTTAATGATTTCAAATACACTATCTCCCTTCTGAACTTTGTGTGTTACATATTCCTCCACGGAATAAGTGTTGGTTTTAGTAATAGGATTAGATTGCGGAGCTTTTGAAGGAATTCCTTTTACTTTTATAACATCACCAGGTTGTAATCCTTTTTGTGCTAAATAAGGATTAAGGGTAAGAAGTTCTTGCTGACTGAGGTTAAATTTTTTCGAGATACCGTAATAAGTATCTTTGGGCTGAATAGTATAGGGGATTACATTATTAGAAGCAGAGTTATTTTTAATCTCTTCTTTTGGAGAAGGAGAAGTTGGATTATTTTGAGCTAAAACATCTCCGTATTTTTTGATGTTTTCTTCGGGTAAAATAACTGCATCACCGATTTTCATGTGATTATCAAGATCAGGGTTAAGCCTTCTCAATTCAGCCTCGGAAATTTTATATTGTTTTGTGATTCCGTAGATAGTTTGCTTAGGCTGAAGGATAATTTTTCCTAATTTCTGTGAAGGATTTTTTGTTCCTGAATTTTTGGAAACACCTGATTTTGAATTATTAGGAATGGTTAAAACATCTCCGATATTAAGTATTCCATTTTTGATTTTAGGATTATGTTTTACAAGTTCTTCTATACTTATTTCATATTTTCTAGAAATAGAATATAAGTTTTCTCTGGCAATGACGGTATGGGTTTTCTGTTGAGCCGATAAATTACTCAATGTAAGCCCTAATAATGTGATGAAAATTCTCTTCATTTTATCCGAAAAATAGCGTTGAAACTACATTTTTTATGTGTTTAATAAAATAGCAAAGTTACACTTTTTGGATTAAATAATAGAGATTGAAATACAGGAATTTTCCACATCCATTTTATCATAACATTCTTCTATCCATTTTCTACCATTTTGGGCATAGAAAACACTATAATTATACACTCGTTCTTGCCAAATATTTTTGGGATGAATTTCCAGATATAACTGACTCATTCGGGTATATTTTTCATGTTGTTTTATTTTTTCAGCTCTCAGTAGGCGTTTTTTCATTCGGGTGTAAGATTTTAGTTGGCGAATTTCTTCTGCCTTTATTAAGTTATGGAATGTTTTATCCGTAAGAGATGATTTTTCTTCAAGCAATAGAAAGGCATTTTTGATTTCTTTTTCTTTTTGCTCTATGATTTCTAATAACTCAGATTCATGAAGAAGTTTTTCTTTCATTACTTTGGGAAAATCTTGGAAAAAATCTTCAATTTTTAATCCTAGTTTATCTATTTTTGTAGAAGTTTTTTTGCTTAAAAATAGCATAGAATTTCGTGGAATTAGCAGAGGAAGTGGCAGTCTAATTTTTTCAAAATAATCCTTAAGTTCCAGCCAATACATAATTTCTGCATTCCCACCGATATAAGCAATATTTGGCAATATTTTCTCTTGATAAATAGGACGCATTAGGGCGTTTGGAGAAATATTTTCCATTTTCTCCAAAAGTTCATTAGCTTCAAAAACTAAATCGGTATCTATAATGTGATATTGATTGCCTTTTTTTTCTATTCTATTTCGGTTTTCTGAGATATAAAATAAGTTTATTTCTCTCGGATTTACTTGAACTTTTCCGTATTTTTTAGTTAAGTTTTGTATTTCTTTTTCAGTGGATTTTTTCAAAGATTGATGGAGGAGTTCATCTGTGAAAATGTCTCGCATTTGCTCTTTTAGAATAGGGTTATCACCATCTATTATAAGTAATCCATATTCACTGAATAATCTATTAACGAATAGTTTAGTGGCTTGTGTTAAAGAATTTCCTATTTGGTAAGCTTCTTTGAGCCATAGAATAAGTTCTGTGCCGAAAACATCATCTTTAAATTCTTTTTCAAAATCTTGGATAAAATGATTTTCTTCAATTTTAATTCTACCCACTGGACCTCCTGATTTTCCTGAAATTTGATATTGATGATTTTGGGTGTTGAAATTATTGATTTCGTCAAAATCATGATCTTCTGTGGCTAGCCAAAATATAGGAACAAATTTGAAGCGCTCAGAATTCTGGTTAAGAAAATGAGTGGTTTTTATTGTTTGTAAGATTTTGTAAATGAAAAAACTTGCACCAGAAAATAAATTTAATTGATGCCCTGTCGTGATGGTAAAAACATGCTCTTGTTGAAGTAAGGCTAGATTTTCCTTTTGTTTTGGTGATAGTTCTAAATCCTGCATCTGTTCGGTAAGAACTTGATGTAGAATTTCTCTTTGAGTAGAAGAAAATGAGTTTTGTTTTTCTTCAGCTTTTTTTACGGCATTAGGTAAGGAAAATCTTATAGGAGAATATTTTTCTTCAGTTAGAAAATCCTTTATTAGTGCAGGAATATGATAAATATCTGTGAAATTTATTTTGTGATAATTCATGATGTGAAATTGTTATTTTAGCTTTTGATTTTAATGAAATAAATACCAAACAATACCTAAATTTAGTCTGAAATCAGCAATAGGATAGAATGGTGCTGCAAAAGATTTATTTTTAGTTAAAGAGGCATTGAAATGTTGTGCTTCAGCATAGATAAGCATTCTTTTTACTTTGAGATTGATATAAGCATCAGCGATGGGTTGTCCACCGATATTATTGCTATTGGATGATAATACAAATTCATTTAGAATAGGAAAATATTCTCTCGAGGTAAATTTTGAGAAATAATAAACTTTAATTCCTGTTTGTATTTCGGCTGCTTTCCTGAAGATTTTATTTTGATAATAAACATTTGCTCTTCCGATGAATGAAGGTAAAGGCAGTAATTCCTTATTGTTCGTAACATTTTGAAAATGCAATTTGGTATTAAGATGAAATCTACCATGGTTAAAATTTGCTTCCCCGCCGATTTGGGATATATTTACAGGAGAAGAACTTTGTTGAGGCGTTTTATCGGTATTAAAATATGCCATTTGGTCAATTCTGAAATAATTTAAAAATAATTTGGTACTGAACCATTTAAGTTGAATATCTGCTCCTAAATTTAGAATATTTTGATTTTTGAAGTTGGTAAATGAGTAGTTATAATCTTTATAAAATGATGCATTCATCAGATAGTTGAAAGATGGTGCAGAAGATTTGATATTGAGGTAAGCATTTAGAAAATAATCTTTTATGGGTTCAAAAGTGATTTGATTTTTGGAGTTGATATAGTTGCCTAATTTAGTTCCGTTAGAGATTTCTAAGGAAGAATTCAAATCAAATTTATTCCAAATTTTTAAGGCAATATTTCCTATAATTCCGATGCGATTTTCTTTCATCAAATTATCAGCAATAGCTCCATTGATGATAATAGGAGTCCCTGTCTTGAAACGAATATTTTGATAACGGATACCCGCCTCGGCTTTGAATTTCTTTTGGTCGAAAGCCAAACTCAAAGTGTTGCTGAAATTTTTGGATTGCTTGTATGTATTTGTATCGTAATCATTTATCAATGCTGATGAATAGTAATTTTCATTATTTTCTTGAGTATAATTAAAGCGGTTTGACTGATGATAAAGAGTGTGTTTTATTTTAAATGGAAATTTTTCCGCATTAAAAGGAGTTAAAATATGGCTGAAGTAATACCTTCTTGCCATAAATTTGGAGTAAGTATTATATAAATTGATGGTCAAACTTTCTCTATTATTGAAGCGAGAATCTCCGCTGATGAAATTGTCTAAATTTGCAAGACCTCCGTTTTCTTCATTGGAAATATTTTGATGAATATAATGAGTGTAAATTTCATATCTTCCGTTTTTAGAAAGATAGTGGGTAGAAAAAATAGAATTATTAGAAGAAGCCAAATCTCTTTGGTAAAATCCTTGAGATCTTAAACCCATGTATTTTATAGCAAAATTGAATCTTTTTCCTATATTTTGGGTATAGGTAGATTGTAATGCTCCTCCATTATTATATCCGTTATGATAATGAAAAATAGTGGTAGGAGTTTTTACATCATAATATTTAATGTCTTTAATACCTAAAAAAGTAAAGGATTTTTTTGTAGGAAAGAGAGCTAAATCTTCTTCGAAGTTAGTTTCATAGATTAATTGTTGAAATCCGCTTCCCATGTTAGAAAATTGGATTTTTCCAAAATTATCCCTATTGTTAAATTGTGTGAATTGATAATATTTATCAATGGTAAAAGTGGTGTCAAAGGCTTTCTTTTCTGAAAACTGTGTGCGATATTGATAATCATTGATAGTAGGCTTAAAGATTTTGATAGAGTCCTTATTCCCATTATCAATGATGATTTCTGAGTCTGTAATTTGTGCTTGTCCCCAAACTCCAATAAACAGCATAAAAAAAATGTACCTCATAGTAAATTTATGAGGTACAAATATAATAATTTATAATATTATCTAGTTATCATATCCAGGATTAGACTTTACAGGTGTTCCTGAGATATTTGTAACAGATCTAGGGATAGGAAATGCTAATAAATTTTCATTAGTTGTTGCCGTTCCTAAGACACTTGCTTTATCACCCCATCTTAGTAAATCCCACATTCTGAATCCTTCACCGATCAACTCTTTTGCTCTTTCAGCTTTTAGTGCGGTCATATCTACACTTGTAGCAGCAGACAATCCTCTATTCGTTAGAATTTCATTGTAATATTGTAATGCTTTTGCCTGAGTTCCTCCGTTAAGCTCTGCTTCTACTCCATTTAGAAGAACCTCTTCATAACGGATAAGTTTAAGGTTATCAGATCCTTGGTCATTAGGATATTTATTAATCATGTATTTAAATGAACTACTAGTACCTTCTTTTATAACATCCTTTCTTACATCTTCTGTAGCATAAGTACTATACATATCTGGTTTTATAACGATGTTTTTATAAGTACCCTTATATATTATAGCTAAAGAACTTGAGGCTAGAGCTCCATTTACACCGACAGCTAACTCAAAAATAGAGTTTGGAGTAGAGTTAGACAAGCTCCAAGAAGTAGCATAAGAGTCTTTTAGGACAACAGAATATTTTCCGTATAACTGACCTACATAATCTCTTACTTTAGCATAATCTTTTTTGTACAAATAATATCTAGACATATATGCTAAAGCAGCATTGACTGTTAATTCTACCTTTCCTGCTTTTCCATCATTATCTGCAGCATTTTGTTTCATTAAAGCTAATCCTTCTGTAAAGTCCTTCTCAATTTGAGCTTCAGTTTCAGTAACTGAGCTTCTTGCTTGTAATGCTTTAGGGTTATATGTCAATGGCATAACGATACCTAATTGGTCTGCATGACCAGTATATTTTTGACCATATAATTTAAGTAAATCAAAGAAGAGTACAGCTCTTAAAACTTTAGCTTGTCCTTGATAAAATTTTACTTTAGCCTGTTCAGATGCTCCCCCTGTTATAGCATTTACATCAGTATTAATTACAATATTAGCTTTTGCTACTGCTGTATAAATTTGCTCATAAGTATCCGTAGCATAACTATCAGATGAGGACATATTGTATCTACGCACACTATTAAAATATCCTCCTCTACCATTAGATTGCATTTCATCTGAGCGGATTTCAGCATAGGCTATATAATCTCTACCTAAATAGCTGCTACCTCTCATAGTTGTGTAAATACCTCTCACGGCAGCAAGCACCTCCTTACTAGAAGTAAGCGGAGATTGTTCCACACTTTGATAAAATTCTGTTTTTACAAAGTCTTCACTACAAGAAACTCCTGTCAGTGAAAGAGCTAACAAAAATAATGTTTGTTTAATATTTTTCATAACTTTATTTACTTTTAATTAAAATCCTATATTAACTCCTAAACTATATGTCTTCATGATTGGCAATCCCAATGCTACGGCACTGCTATTTCCTGAAAGTGCAATTTCTGGATCTAATTTTAATCTCTTATCAAATTTATGAGTCCATATATTATTACCAACTACATAAACTTGTAATGAAGATAATCCTGTTTTTCCTAATTTCTCTTTATTGAATGTATAAGAAAGTCTAGCACTACTTAAACGGATATAATCAGATTTGTATAAAAATCTAGAAGAGTGATTATATGACTGATTATTTCCATCATCATATATAGGCTTAGGATTATCAGCTCCTGTATTAGATGGCGTCCAATAGTCTAACTGGTCTGCATAACCAGGGTAGCTTGAGTTATAGTAACCATCGCTAAGCAAGTATCTTGCCATATCGTTATAAATTTTTCCGCCAAATCCGTAAGAAAACTGTGCATCAAAAGCAATTCCTTTATAAGATAAAGTAGTGTTAAATCCTCCGTATACTTTCATTAAAGAAGAGCCTTGTATAGCCTGTTTAGCTTCATTATAATCAGATGTAGTTTCTCCATCTATTCCATTTTTATACCATAATGGATTTCCATTACTAGGATCTACACCAGCCCATTTTCTTAAGTAAAAAGAACTTAATGATTCTCCTTGGATAGTAGCAGTAGTTGTTCCTAATACACTTCCTCCATATAATTCAGTAACCTCGTTATGTAATGTACTTAAATTAGCTCCAATATTCCAATTAAATCCATCTCTTCCCTTTTTGAATATATCTCCACTAACAGAGAACTCAAAACCTCTATTTACAACGGAACCGATATTATCCACATAAGAACTTAATCCTTGAGATTTATCTAGCGGAATATTATAAACTAAATCTCTTGTTTTCTTGTTGTAGTACTCTGCTGTTATTTTCAATCTATCATTAAAGAATCCAAAATCTAATCCTATATTAAGTGGATTCACAGTTTCCCAAGATAGGTTTGGATTATAAACACCTGAATATGTAAGAGCTGCATAATCATTATAGTTTGTATTATAAGAATATGTAGCATAAGGATATGAAGAAATTTTATTTCCTACTTTTCCATAAGATGCTCTGAATTTCAATAAAGAGATTACATCGCTGTCTTTGATGAAATTAAGCCTAGCTAAATCAACTCCCACTCCAGCAGACCAGAAATTTCCAGCTTTTTTACCTGGTGTAAAGTTAGAAAGTACATCTCTTCTATATGATAAATCTACAAGAATCAACTTGTCATAATCATAATGTCCTGTAACTGCATATCCATGTCTTGAATTATCAGTTCTTCCTCCTGACATAGACTGCATTTTTACAAAATTAGTTAGAGTTCTTAATGATGGAGATCCTACAGCAGAAGCTTGACCAGAAAGGGTTTTCAATTGAGATTTATATGCTTCTTGGATAGCTGCAAAGTTGAAGTTATTGGATTTTCCTAATTTAAAGCTATACTCTAAAATATTTTGAACATTAAAATTAAAGAATCTTCTTACTCCAGAAGTTAAAAGCCCATCATACTTAGCTCCATCTCCATGAAGAGGACTCATGTATACTTCTTCTTCTATATTGATATATTCTGGTGCAAATACAAATCTATAGTTTAAATTCTTAATGATTTTGTAATTTACTTTCAAGTTTGCAAAAATTCTTGCAGTTTGAGCCTGCATATTATTTAATTCTTGAGTAGCTATAGCGTTGTAAATACCATTAGATAAAGTACCGTTACCAAAGTTATAAGAACCATCAGCATTACGCACTGCATCCGTCGGTTTCAAGAAATATTGAATCATGATAGGGTTAGTAAATTTCCCACCATCAGGTAGCGCATTAGTTTTACCATAAGAGGTTTGGATATCTGTCGCTATTGTTAATCTATCTGTTGCTCGGTAATCTATTTTTGAAGTAAAAGCTAATCTCTTAAACCCAGAATTTTTAACAATACCTTCTTGGTTAAAATAATTCCCAGATAGGTAGTACGAGATTTTGTCGCTTCCTCCCGATACACTTACATCTACATTTTGAGTATATGCTTGTTTATTCTCTGCCTCTTTTCTCCAGTCTGTATCTGCAGTACTATTTAAAAGATTATTGATGTCATCATCATTAGTAGGAACAGAGCCATATTTATTGATAAGAGCAGCTCTAAGGTAGCTTTTATATTCCGAAGCAGTAAAACCTCTATGTCCTTCTACAGCTCTGTCACTAAATCCATGGGAAAAATTCAAACTGAATCTAGGTTTTCCTTTTTTACCAGATTTTGTTGTAATAACGATAACCCCAGCTCCAGCATCAGCACCATATATCGCTGTGGATGTAGCGTCCTTTAATACTGTCAAACTTTCTACATCGTCCATGTTTAAGTTTGCAAGTATATTTGCAGTAGTAGTATTATTTGTTAAGTCTCCAGATGAAACTCTAACACCATCTATAACATAGATAGGAGTTGTACCTCCGTTTATAGAAGTAACCCCTCTAACACGAATACTTGCAAAGCCACCAGGTTGCCCAGATGCGACTCCAGCCTGAACCCCTGTAACTCTACCTTGTAACATTTTATCAACAGAGGCAACTGGTATATTTTCTAATGATTTAGACCCAAGTGTGGAAGTAGCACCTGTTATTTCCTTTACTGCTTGTTTTCTACCGAACCCAACAACTACAACTTCTTCAATATCTCTTTCTTTCTCTTTGGAGAGAGAATCAGATTTTGTCTGCTGTGCTGATAAGAACTGTCCTGTGAAGAACAATACGCCAGCAGTTAGAATTTTCAAATTTGCATTCATATTAACGATTTTTAATATTTATCGTGCAAATATGTTAAGAATATTATAAAAAACCAAATGTTTTTATAAAATTATTAAAAAAAATAAGGTTTTTATTGAATTGAATAAGGTGTTATATTTATTATGAAAGTATTATCTATATATATGTTGTTGATTGTCAGATAGTTGAAATCACATAATATAGTGTCAATCTTGTTATTTAGAATTATTATAAATAATAAGATTGTTTTTGAGAAATATTAAGAAAAGATTATAAAAATCACTAAATTTGCCCCAATATGGATTTGACATTCTACATATACAGCTTTTTAAGAGAGCAAAATACTTTGGTTAATATACCGAATTTTGGGGTGTTTTACCTTGAAAAAAAACATGCAATAGTGGATGAAAGTATATTTCAAATTTTGCCGCCGAGTGAGATGGTTTCTTTTGAAAAGAAGGAGGTTTTGGAAAATATAGACCTTATAGATTTTATTTCTCAAAGAGTAGGAGAGAGTTTTGAATATGTGCAGAATGAAGTTACTAAAGAAGTGGAAAAATGGAACCGAGAGTTAGCACTAAATAAGAAGTTGATATTGCCTAAATTAGGAGAAATGGTACTTTCCGAAAATGGAGAGTGGTTTTTTATTCCTGAAAAAAATGAATCTTCGCAGAATTATTTTGGTTTGGAGGCAATAAAATTAGATAAAATAAAGAGAGGCGAAATAGAGAATGGTTTTCTGCAAAAATCTATTTTATGGATTTTCTTGGTGGTTGTTCCATTGGTTGTATTGGTATATTTAAGTGTTGTTTATCAGGATTTGATTTTGGGAGAAAGCTCCTTTGAAAATACATATCGGATAGAGAAAAAGGATAAGTCTACCATTTTGAATAAAGATACTTTACAGCGAGATTCTGTCGTTTCAGACAGCATGAATATTACTCCTAATGATATTAAAAAATAAATTTGACAAAATGAAAATTTTACTTCTTGATAAAAATCATCCATTGATTTCTGAACAACTTTTAGATAAAAATTTTATTTTGGAAGAGGATTTTATCTCGTCTTATGAGCAGGTTTTAGAGAAAATAGATAAGTATGAAGGTGTGATTATTAGGAGTAGAATACCTTTAGATGCAAGGCTTTTAGAAAAAGGAAAAAATCTAAAATTTATTGCAAGAGTAGGAGCGGGAATGGAAAATATAGATGTCTTAAAAGCTCAAGAATTAGGAATAAAGTTAATAAATTCACCAGAGGGGAATAGAGATGCAGTAGCAGAACATTGTTTAGGGATGTTGTTGGTTTTAATGAATCGTCTATTTATTTCTGCAAATGAGGTTAAAAACAATGTTTGGCTTCGTGAGGAGAATAGGGGAGAGGAAATTAAAGGTAAAATTTTTGGATTAGTCGGTTATGGAAATATGGGGAAAGCTTTAGCCGAGAGGCTTTCGGGTTTTGGTTGTGAAGTGATTTTTTATGATATTAAACCTAATCTTTCCGATGGGTTTGCAAAACAAGTAAGTTTAAAAGAATTACAAGCAAATGCAGATATTTTGAGTTTGCACATTCCTCTTAACGATAAGACTCATTATATAATAGATGAGAAGTTCATTTCCGAGATGAAAAAGAGTTTTTATTTTATCAATACATCAAGAGGTAAGAATGTGAAAACTTCAGCCTTAATTGATGGCTTGAAATCTGGTAAAGTTAGAGGGGCTTGTCTTGATGTCTTGGAATATGAAAAATCGTCATTTGAGAATTTGGAACTTGAAAATGATGATTTACAATATTTATTAAACTCAGAAAAAGTAATTATTACGCCTCATATTGCAGGTTGGACACATCAAAGTAAAATAAAATTAGCCCAAACTATCGTGGATAAAATTTTAGCAGAAATTTCTAAATAGTTATCAAATTGGGCATGATAGAGATTTTGAAACCCTTTGTGCATTATTTTTTGCACTTTGCTTTCCCAGCTTTTTTTGCTTTTATCTTTTATAGAAAAGAGTGGGAAAAGGTTTATTTATTGCTTTTATCCACGATGTTAGTAGATTTAGATCATCTTTTGGCTACGCCTATTTTTGACCCCAATAGATGTAGTATAGGCTTCCATCCTTTACATTCTTATTATGCAATAATAATTTACCTTTTAGGCTTATTTTTTCTAAAAGGAAATTACAGAATCATTGCCATTGGACTACTTTTTCATATGTTTACAGATTGGCAAGATTGTTATTTATGGAGATGAAAAAGATGTTTTTATAACCTCATAGTTTTCATTTTAAAAGCCATTATTTTTGCAATATTTTGAGCTCTGTTTTTGGCATTCTCTGCCATTTCACCTACAAAAAGTTCATCTACCGTTTCTTTCCAAATTTTTAGCCAATGTTCAAAATGATATTCTTCCATAGGAGCTTGGGCATTGATAGGAAAATGTGCTCCCATAGGATTTCCTTCAAATTTTATATCTGCAAAAAGAAGTGCTTGCCAAAAATTATACATCTTAGGAAGGTGAGTTTGCCAGTTGGTTTTCGCAATATCGTTAAAGAAAAAACCGATAATTTCATCTTTTTTTACTTTGTCATAAAAGGAATTGACTAGAAGTTCAATATCTTCTCTTGTGGTAATATCTTTCATTGTAATTTCTTTAGTTAATAATTAATTGTTTATAAGCTCTTTTGCTTGTTGAAGAGCTGCCTCCGTAATGTTGCTTCCTGATAAAATTTGAGCAATTTCTTGTAATCTTTGTTCTGCCGTTAGTGTAATGATGTTAGATTGAGTTTTTCCATCAATATCTTGTTTAATTACTTTATGATGTTGGTCTCCTTTAGAGGCTACTTGTGCATGGTGGGTAATTACGATAAGTTGTAGGTTCTTTGCCATATCTTTCATTACTTTCCCAATTTCATCGGCGGTTTTTCCTGAAACTCCAGAGTCTATTTCGTCCAAAATTAAAGTAGGTAAATCTTCATTTTCTGCCATAATTTTTTTTATAACGAGCATCACTCGAGAGCGTTCTCCTCCAGATATTGCAGATTGTATTGGTTTTAGAGGAAATCCAGTATTAGCTTGAAATAAAAACTGAATTTTTTCTTTGCCAAATTTATCAAAATGTTTGTTGTCAGTAAGTTCTATCTGTATTTTTGCTTTTTCTAAACCTAAATTACCAAATAATTTTTCTGCTTTTTTGATAAAATTAGGAATAGCTTTTTTTCGATTTTCTGAAAGTGTGGAAGCTAGTTTTTCTAATTTTTTTTGAGTGTTTTCAATTTCTATTTTGGTTTCTTCAATATTTTTTTCTAAATCGTTTGAGTTTTTCTGTTGGGCAGATAGTTGCTCTCTGATGGCTATAAGTTCTGGAATATCAGATACTTGGTGTTTTAGGAAAAGTCCATTGATTTTATTGAGTTGAGCTGTAAGCTGAGATAATACTTCAGGGTTAACTTCAATTTTTTCTAATTCGTATTCTATATCATTAGAAGTATCTTTGAGTTCCAAGTAAGTTTCTTCTAGTCTTTTGGCTAAAATTCTTAAATGTGGAGTGTTTTCGGTAATTTTTTGAATTTTATTTTTAATATCATAAAGATTATTTAAAATGCCAATTTCTTCTTGTTGAAGCTTTCCTGAAACATAGCCTAAATTTTCTAAAATATTTTCGGCATTTTCTGCCGTATTGACTTGATTTTTAATATCTTCTAAATCAATATTGTCTAAATCAATTTCTTCTAATTCGGCTAATAAAAAGTTTTGATAATCAGCTTCTTTATTGTTCTGAGACAATAGTTCTTCTTGTTCTTGAAGTTGTTTTTTTAGTTTTTGATAAAGCTGAAATTCGGATTGAAAGATTTCTAAAATTTGTTTGTTATTAGAAAGTCCGTCAATAATTTTGAACTGATATTCTTCGGAGAAAAGATTGGAAGTTTCAAATTGAGAATGAATATCAATAAGTTTCAGAGAAAGTTCTTTTAAGACATCTAATGTTACAGGAACATCATTGATGAAAGCACGAGATTTTCCGCTGGGTAAAATTTCCCTGCGAATAAGGGTTTCTTCCTCGAAATCTAAATCATTTTCTTCAAAAAAAGGTAAATAAGATTTATTGAGTTTGAATTCTGCTTCTACGATACTTTTATTTTCTGGATTGGAAATTGACTTCAAATCCGCTCGTTCTCCCATAATAAGGCGTAATGCTCCTAAAATAATGGATTTTCCTGCTCCTGTTTCTCCGGTGATGACCTGTAGTCCTTTTCCTAAAGAAAGGTGAAGCTGTTGGATAAGTGCAAAATTTTGTATTGTGATTTTTGAAAGCATATTCTTGTAATTAAAATAGATGATTATTTAAGTTTGTTCCATTTATCAGCATCTTTTGGTGAGAAAGTATTAAGTAGAGTTTTCAGTTCACTAATGTTGATGCTACCGTTATTATTGGAGTCAAAAATATTAAAAATTTCATTTTTTTTCGTTTCAATAAATATATTGAAAGGATAATTCATTTGAAAATTGTTTTCATATATTTTCAATTTCAGAAGTTCATTTGCAATAGTTTGCCTTGCAATGAGCTGATTTTGTTTGCTGAAATTATCAAGTCCTAATCTGTGATAGGCATAATAAGTATTTCTCAATGTGATATTTTGTTCATTTAAAATATTATTGATAAGAGCTGTTCTACTTCTTTGATTTCCTAAACTTTGCCAACCATCAAAATTATGATTTTGTGCATTTTGTGCGATTTTTTGTGCTTTTTCAAACCAAATATTACCGCTCAGTTGTTTGAAACTATCACTGTCATACCCTAAAATTATGTAAATATAAAAGCCAATCACATCAGTTAGGTTTTTTCCAGAAAATGTTCGTTCATTAAAAATAAGATTTTCATTTTCAATGTATTCAAAAGAAAATTGGGTGTCATTAATATTGATTAAAGGGGTTTCGTATTGGCTATCATATACGGGGCGACTTGCTTGAACTACAATGTTTGCCGTAAATGAATTTTGAGTAGGTCTTTCAGTGATAATAATAGCAAAATTACTTTTGATTTTTTCAAAATTTTGATATTTAGCACCTGTCCAGCTTGTATTATTGATAAAATCACTTAAACTTTTCTCTAATGTTTTGAAAACTTGTGTGTTACTTCCTTGTAGTTGACTATGATTAATTTGTACATTGGCTTGTATTTCCTGTGCGTGAATCCAATTTTGGATAGTAAATAAAATCAATGCAATGAGTGTTTTTTTCATATTTATCCCTTTTCTGAAATTAAAGTGCTAAAATATGATTAAAATTTCTCTTTCCCAAGTAATTTTTTCATCTATTTTTTTGTGGATTATAAAAAAAATCTTAAATTTGCGACAGAAATGAGATGTAATTTATGTTAATAGTTCAGGTAAAAGACGGAGAATCAATTGATAGAGCACTTAAAAGATACAAAAGAAAGTATGATAAGACAGGTGTTGTAAAACAATTGAGAGCGAGACAACAGTTTACTAAGCCGTCTGTAATTAGCAGACAAGGTAAGTTGAGAGCTGCTCACAAACAAAGATTATTAAGTCAAGAAGAGCAAGCATAATGCTTATTTTGGAGAAAAAGATAAAAGCCACTTCTGTATTTAGAGGTGGCTTTTGTGCTGTATATTTTGTAATTAATTAAAAATGATAAAAAATTTTTTAGAATATATAGAGATAGAGAAGAGATACTCTCAAAATACGATAAAAAGTTATAGAAAGGATTTGATGGACTTCGCTAATTTTGTTTTAGAATCAGAAGGAATAGAAGATTTACGGAAAGTAGATAAAAAAATCGTCAGGAATTTTATTGTAAGACAAAGTGAAAGTGGATTGATAAAAAGAAGTATCAATCGAAAAATTTCTTCATTGAAAAGTTTTTATAATTTTCTACTTAAAATTTCTGAAGTAAAAAAAACTCCGTTAGAAAGTATTTCTATGCTAAAATTTTATCCAGAAAAACAAGTTCCGTTCTCAAAAGAAGAAATGCTAAGATTATCGGAGATTTTGGAAGAGGAAGGAATAGATTTATTAGAAAAATTGATAATAGAAGTACTTTATCAAACAGGAATGCGTAGAGCAGAGATTTGTAATCTTCCTTTAGAGAATGTTTATTTTTATAAAAATGAGATTTTAGTCGTAGGAAAGGGAAATAAAGAACGGATTGTGCCGATTTCTCCAAAACTTTCTCAAGAATTAAAATTCTATCAGCAAAATCATCGTAAAGTAAATGATGATACAGGGTCTTATTTTTTTATAACTAATAAAGGGAAGAAAATGACAGAGAAATGGGTAT
Source organism: uncultured Flavobacteriaceae bacterium (assembly GCA_963530615.1). GTDB lineage: Bacteria > Bacteroidota > Bacteroidia > Flavobacteriales > Weeksellaceae > JABCPE02. The sequence goes on along the minus strand of CAUSDX010000001.1, from coordinate 7,644 downwards.
ATTCCGTGGTAACTCGACATCTTGGTAAGGTAACTTTAAAGAAAAAAAAGAGTCCGCATATCCTTCGTCATAGTTTTGCTACTCATGTTCTAAATGAAGGGGCAGAAATTTCAAAAGTAAAAAAAATCATGGGTCATCGTAGTTTAGCATCTACTCAAGTTTATACAAATGCGAATATTGAACAATTAAAAAAAGTTTTTAAAACAGCTCATCCCAGAAGTAAAGAAATAAATTCTAAATGATAGAAATTATTTTATTTTTTTAATTATAACATTAAATGAATAAAAAATAATATACTGTATATCAGAGATAAAACCAAAGTAGAGTAAAAAAAATATAAAATATTTTGCAGATAAAAAAAAACTTTACTACCTTTGCAACAGCAAGAAAGGAAATAGAAGTTCTTTTAAAGATTAATGCCTCCATAGCTCAGTTGGCCAGAGCACGTGATTTGTAATCTCGGGGTCGTGGGTTCGAATCCCTCTGGAGGCTCTTTTGTAAGGTAGGGGAGATTCCCGAGCGGTCAAAGGGGACTGACTGTAACTCAGTTGCTTCGGCTTCGCAGGTTCGAATCCTGCTCTCCCCACTTTTTTTTAAAAAAAAGTAAAAATAAATTTGGAAGTTTCAAAAAATATTTTTACCTTTGCAAAAGAGAATTACCAACAGTAAAAATGCGGAAGTAGCTCAGTTGGTAGAGCGTCAGCCTTCCAAGCTGAATGTCGCGGGTTCGACCCCCGTCTTCCGCTCTATAAAATCACAATCAATTATTGGTTGTGATTTTTTTATAAGCCGTTATAGCTCAGCGGTAGAGCGCATCCTTGGTAAGGATGAGGTCTCGGGTTCAAGTCCCGATAATGGCTCTAAAAATTAAGCGATAATAAAACTCTGAAAATCAATGTTTTATTATCGCTTTTTACTTTTTATATACATCATATAAATAAGATTTTTATAAAAATCTATAAAATAAAATAGGGGTAAAACAGGATAAAATAGGGATTTTTTGATAACTATTTGATAAAAGAAAAAAGTTCAAATAAAATTCAAGTTGATAGAATTTTATTTTATTTACTTGGATTATTTTTAGTATAAAAATTATATTTGTATTATGAATTTGAATATTTGGGAAATATCTCGAATATGGAATTCATTAAAAATGGTTATAAAATTGTAAAAAGTGAATGTGATTTTAAAATATTTCCCGAATCTTACAGAGGAACAAAAAGAGAAATTTTCTAAATTGGAATCTCTTTATTTTGAATGGAATGAAAAAATAAATGTGATTTCAAGGAAAGATATGGATAGTTTGTATGAAAGACATGTTTTGCACTCTTTGGGAATCGCAAAAGTGATGTCTTTTTCTGCAGGGACAAAGGTTTTAGATATTGGAACGGGAGGTGGATTCCCTGGGATTCCTTTGGCAATACTTTATCCAGAGGTTGAATTTACATTGGTGGATTCTATTGGAAAAAAAATTAAAGTAGTAGAAGCTATTTCACAAGAGTTGGGTTTAAAAAATGTAAAGACTATTCACGGTAGAGCGGAAAAAATAAAGGATAAATATCATTTTGTCGTGAGTAGAGCGGTTACTCAGATGCCAGTATTTTTGAGATGGCTTAAAGGAAAATTTGAAAAAGAACAGATTAATGAGAAACATAATGGTGTACTTTATTTGAAGGGAGGGGATTTAGCTGAGGAGTTAGAGGGGATTCGTTGTGAGATTTTTCAGTTAAACAAATTTTTTGAGGAGGAATTTTTTGATACCAAAAAAGTAGTTTATATTTCTAAAGGAAATTTTAATAGTTAGAGTAAATATTGAGAAAAAATTAGCTTTTGTTTTGGTGTGCAATAGTTTTTTAACTAATCTGAAAATAGTATAGAGATAAGATAAAGATTAGGTTTATTGTTCAATGAGCTTAATTTAAATAGAGTATCTTGAAAAGGATAATGAGAGTATGAAAAGGCATTCAATTTCAGTTGAGTGTCATTTTTAGTTTTATCTTTGTAATAAAATAGGTTGAGAAATGAAATTTTTATCTAAAGTAGTAGAGTTGTTATTGACGAAATATTCAGATTTGTCTCAAGTATCGGTGGTTTTGCCAGGTAAGAGACCTGTAGTTTTTCTAAAAAAAAAATTGAAAGAAAGAAAATATGAAGGGTTTTTGCCAGAGTTTTTTGCAATAGATGATTTGATTAAGAAAATATCTGGGAGTCAAGTGGTGCAGGGTATTCCGCTATGGTTGTTTGCTTATGATATTTATCGTAAATATTTTCCAGAGGAAACTTTGGATAACTTTTTGAAGTGGTTTCCTACTTTGCTTAAAGATTGGGATGATATGTTAAAATTTTCTGAAAGTGACCAGAAAGTTTTGGAGTATATGCTTGATGAAGAGCGAATAAAAAATTGGGGAGAGAGCTTTGGAGAAGGAGATAATGCGAGAAAAAGGAATTTGAATTTTTGGAAGAAAATGAATATTTTTATTCCTTCTTTGAAATTGAGATTGGAGGAAAAAGGTTGGGCAACAGATGGAATGGCTCATGAACAAGCGAGGCGAAAAATGGGGACTTTCATTAAAGAAACGCCCATGAAATTTGTATTTTGTGGATTTAATGCTCTTACACCCACGGAGAAAAGTTTGATAAAAAAATTGCTTCAAGAAGGGAAAGCAGAGTGTCTTTTTCAGGCAGATGAATATTATTTTAATGATTTGAAACAGGAGGCAGGGAAGTTTCTCCGAGAGCATAAAGTTTGGAAAGAATTTAATGAAAATAGGGATTTTAATTGGATAGAAAATCAGTTTGCTCAGCCTAAAAATATTAAAATTTATGAAGTATCAGGAAATGTAACTCAAACTAAGATTTTACCTCAAATTTTACAAAATATAAAAGAAGAAAATTATTCTGAGACAGCGGTGGTTTTGTTAGATGAAGAATTACTTCCAGCAGGGCTTGATGCAATGAAATTTGTAGAAAAGCTTAATATTACGATGGGTTTTCCAATAAAAAATTTATCGTTTAGTAATGCAATTAAAAAACTATTTCGTCTTTATAAACAATTATATAAAAATGATTCTGCTTATTATTATGCCGATGTGGTTTCTGTGTTGGAGGAGTTACCAAAAAATATTGATGATGATATAATTATTAGTAAATTTATAGAGGGGATAGAGGAGAGAAATATTGTATATATTTCTAAAAACTATTTGAAAGAGCATTTGGGAGCATTGTCGTATTTTACTTTATTTGAAAAAAAATCAACAGAGGAGTTATTGAATAATTTGATTGATTATTGTATTCAGTTGAAATATAATAATTTAGATGATATTCAGTATGAAAATGTCTCGCACTTTGAGAAAATATTTAAAACCTTAAAAAATCATTTTAGAGATTATGATTTTGAGATTTCTGTGGAGGTTTTAGAGGTTTTGATAAATCAATTGGTTAATTTGGAAAATATTGATTTTCAAGGTGAACCATTAGAAGGTTTACAACTTATGGGACTTTTGGAAACCCGTTTGTTAGATTTTGATAATATTGTGATGCTGTCTGTGAATGAGGGAAAATTGCCTTTAGGAAATACACAGAATACTTATTTGCCTTTTGATGTGAGGAAGAATTTTGAAATGAATACTTTTTTAGAGAATGATAGTATTTATGCGTATCATTTTTATAGATTGATGCAAAATGCTAAAAATATACACTTGATGTATAATTCTCTTTCATCAGGGGTAAATACAGGAGAAAAGAGCAGATTTATCACACAAATGGAGATGGAGAGTCCTCATCATTTGGAGCATATTGTGATTGATAATAAGTCAGAGCCGATTTTTCAGACTCCGATTAAAATTGAAAAATCAGAAAAAGTATTAGAAAAATTAGAAGAATGGAAAAATAGAGTTTCGCCTTCTCATTTGACAACTTATATCTTTAATCCAATTGATTTTTATCTTAATAATATTTTGAAAGTGAGAGATATAGAGGGAATAGAAGAAGAACTTTCTCAAAGAAATTATGGCAATTTAGTACATTATGCATTGTATTTTCTTTATCAAAAAGTGAAAGGTAAAATTTTGAAAATTAGTGATTTAGAAAATATGAAATCTCACATAGATGAAGCAATGTTCTATGCGATGAAAGAGCTAAAACATCAGCCCGAACTCTATGAGCGAGGTATGAACTATATTCATAAATCCATTGCAATGAAAGTGATTTTAAGTATTTTAGATTATGATAAGAGTTTATTAGAAAAGGGAAATCAGTTGGAAATTATAGATTTAGAACAAAAAATTGAGGCACAATTTTTTATATCTGAAGAAGAGTCAGTGTGGTTCTATGGGTTTATTGACCGTGTAGATAGATTAAATGGAACATTAAGAATTATAGATTATAAAACTGCAAATCCAAAAAACTTAAATGTGAATCCAAAATCTGATGTTTTAGAACAATTTTTGTATAATAGTGATTATAAACAAGCATTGCAATTGTCTATTTATGCATATTGCATGTTATCTTCTGGTAAATATGTGGATAAGAATTTGCAGTGTGGAATTTGGAGTTTATCAGAAGTGAACTCTGGGGTGCAGTCGTTGAAAATCTTTTCTGAAAATAGTTTGGATCGAGAAAATTTGGAGGTTTGTATAAACTCTATTAAAAATATAATTAAAGAAATTTTGAATCCAGAGATTCCATTTGAACAGAAAATATAAAATTATATTGTTGATTTTCATTGTTATATAGTGAATGTAAAATAAAAGTTGTAACAAATATTAAAAATAAGATACTTATAAGACAAAGGATAAAAAAAACGATAAATTATGTTTGAAACTATTGTTATGGCTATTTTTATTTTTATAGGGGTGTGCATACTTTTAGTAGGTTTTTTTACTGTGAAACAAGAGACTGCCGCAGTGGTAGAGCGTTTGGGGAAATTTCATTCTGTGCGTCATGCGGGACTTCATCTCAAAATTCCTATTATGGATAATATTGCAAAGAGATTGAATCTTAAAATTCAGCAATTAGATGTTGTGGTAGATACTAAAACTTTGGATAATGTATTTATTACAATGAGAGTTTCTGTTCAGTATCAAGTGATTAGAAATCAAGTTGCAGATGCTTATTATAGATTGGAAGACCCTCATAGCCAAATAACATCTTATGTTTTTGATGTAGTGAGAGCAGAAGTGCCAAAACTGAAATTAGATGATGTTTTTGTAAAAAAAGATGATATTGCCAATGCAGTAAAATCAGAAATTCAAGAAGCAATGCAGAGTTATGGTTATGATATCATTAAAGCTTTGGTAACGGATATTGACCCTGATGAACAAGTAAAACAGGCAATGAATAGAATAAATGCTGCTGAGCGAGAAAAAACAGCTGCAGAATATGAATCAGAGGCTCAGAGAATAAGAATTGTTGCCGTAGCAAAAGCAGAAGCTGAATCAAAAAAATTACAGGGGCAAGGGATTGCAGATCAGAGAAGGGAAATTGCAAAAGGGCTAGAGGAATCTGTAAAAATGCTTAATAATGTGAATATCAAAGCACAAGAAGCATCAGCATTGATTGTTGTTACTCAACATTATGATACATTACACTCTATAGGGGCGAATAATCGTTCTAATTTAATACTTTTACCCAATAGCCCAATGGCAGCAAATACGATGCTGAATGATTTAGTAACTGCGATGACAGCTGCTCATAAAATACAGGAAGATAGTGAAAATCAAGAATAAAAAAGATATCAATTCTTATTGTTTAGTTGCCTTAAATATTGATTTTAGGGCAATTTTATTTTGTATATATAAAATATATTGTAAAAAAATAATTAAAAATTTTGGAGATTAAATAAAAGTTTATATCTTTGTTGGCTCATAAGAGAATAACTGTTGAACTTTTTTCATTTTTTATAGATAATAATTAAACAAAATGCTAAATTATCACAAACATATCAATTCCGAGAAGTTTACCATTTTTATGGTAGGTGAGGATATGTGGTTTATAAAAACTAGAATGTTTTTGTGATAATTATAGTATTTGTTTAATTTGTTTTTTGATTGTAATATTATGTTATCATAAAAACTTCAGAAGAAATTCTGGGGTTTTTTTATTGGAAATTAGTTTTGAAATTAAAGTTTTCTTCATAAATTATTAGTAGAAAGACTTCGGGATAAACTCGGAGTCTTTTGTGTTTATTAAATAAAAAGAAATTAGGATTGAATGGATTGTAATTCAAATTTATTAACTTTGCAAAAATTATTGGAAATAGAATGAGTAGAGATAAAAAAAGTTTCTCTAGTAAGGGAAGAAATGATAGGAGAGAAAATGGCTTTGTTCGTGGAAAAAATGAGAAGTATTTTTCACCGGAGAATAAATCTTATAAAAAAACAGAGGAACGAGAGGATAAAGCAAAAAGTTTTATTCTGAGAAGGAAATTAGAGAAAATCAATAAGCAGGTAGAAAAGGATACGATAAGACTAAATAAATATATTGCAAATTCGGGGATTTGTAGTAGGAGAGAGGCTGATGAGTTAATTGTTCAGGGCTTGGTAGAGGTAAATGGTAAAGTTATAACTGAGATGGGATATCAAGTTAGTAAGACAGATCGTGTAGTTTTTGATGGGCAAGGGATAACCCCAGAGAAACCTGTTTATGTATTATTAAATAAACCGAAAGGCTATATTTCTACGACTAAAGATGAAAAAGCAAGGAAAACGGTGATGGATTTAGTGGCTAATGCTTCTCCATATCGTTTGTTTCCTGTTGGAAGATTAGACAGACAAACGACAGGATTAATTCTTTTAACAAATGATGGTTATTTAACAAAAAAATTAACTCATCCGTCTTTTGGGGTAAAGAAGATTTATCATGTGGTTTTAGATAGAAAATTGAGTGTAGAAGATTTGCGTAAAATTGCTGATGGAGTGAGATTAGAGGAGGGAATAGCAGAGGTGGATAGCATATCATTTATAGAAGGTAAGCCCAAAAATGAGGTAGGAATAGAAATCCATATTGGCTGGAATAGGGTTGTAAGAAGAATTTTTAAGAGGATAGGATATGAGGTAGAGGCTTTGGATAGGGTGATTTTTGCGGGGCTTACGAAGAAAAATATTAAAAGGGGGCATTGGAGAATACTTACTGATATGGAGGTAAATAATTTGAAAATGCTATAATGATTAGAGATAAAAACAAGATTAAATACTTTGGTGATAGAAAAAATGTTGTAATTTTGTATTCAATGAAAATGGCTGCATAGTTTAATGGATAGAACTACGGATTTCGGCTCCGTCGGTGAGGGTTCGAGTCCTTCTGCGGTCACAAATTGCATTAGTAATCAATGAGTTACAATAATGTACCCCCGAAAACACCCTGAAAGGGGTAAAAATTGGGAGATTTGACAAAAAAGAGAGTATTTTTTACTCTCTTTTTGTATTTTGTTTAGTATCTAATTTAAGGTTAATTTTCATTTGAATTTTGTTTGAACTTTTTTCTTATTTTATACCTATTTTTTACAAATGCTTTAATGATAAATAAGTCTAAGATTATTTAATAAAAAAGGTAAGATATTAATTTTTTCATATCTTACCTATGCAGAAAGGAAGGGATTTATATTTTAATATCTTAAAATATCATAAACTCTCAATTTGTTGAAAA